>JANXSU010000195.1 GCA_025356545.1 Comamonadaceae bacterium | reverse complement strand
AGTGATCTGGACAGCGCAAGAGCTGGGCTTGGACTTTGAGCGCCACGAGGCAGGCGGTGTGCATGGTGTGGTCAAAACACCGGGATATATGACGCTCAATCCCAATTCACAAGTGCCGGTGATGCAAGACGGTGACTACGTGTTGTGGGAATCGAATGTCATCACCCGCTACCTGTCGGCCAAATATTCGCTGGGCAACTTGTACCCTGAACATCTCAACGAACGCTTCGACGCCGAGCGCTGGATGGAGTGGCAGCAAACCCTCATCAACCCGGCCAGCCGCAGCGGTTTTTGGCATTTGATTCGCTTGCCAGCTGACCAGCGCGACCCGGCTCTGGTCGCGCAGTCCAATGCGGCTGTCGAGCCACTAATGGCCATACTCGATGCGCACCTGGCCAACCGCAGCTTTATGGTCGGTGAGCGTTTCACCATGGCTGATATTCCACTGGGCTGCGAGGTGCAACGCTGGTTTGGCCTGCCACAAGCACGGCAGAAGCGCCCGAACATTGAGCGCTGGTTTGCCTCACTATTAGCCAGACCGGCGGCCAAGGGTGTGCTTGATTTGGCCTTGGCTTGAACTAGCGGAAATAGGATCAATCCAGCTTGATGCCACGGGCCTTCACCAGCGCCTGCCAGCGTCGACTCTCGTTCTCCACAAACTTGCTGAACTCTGCGGGCGAGCTGCCCACCGGCACGACACCCGCCAGCGACAAGCGCTCACGCACCGCCGCATCTGCCATGACCGCCTGCACGTCTTTGGCGATGCGCTGCACCACGTCCACGGGTGTGCCCCGGGGCAAAAACAGCCCGTTCCATTCCAGCACCTCGTAGTCGGGCATGCCGCTCTCACTCAGGGTGGGCACGCTGGCTAAGCTCTTGAGGCGCTGACGTGAGCTGACGCCCAGCGCGCGCAGCTTGCCGCTGATGACGTGCTGCTGGGTAGAAGCAGCATTGCCAAAATACAGATCCACCGACCCGGCCATGACATCGGTCAACGCGGGCGCTCCGCCTTTGTAGGGCACATGCAGCAGATCCACCTTGGCCTCGTCAGCCATCAACTCAGCGGCCAGGTGCGAGGCCGTGGCCGAACCCGCCGAGGCGAAGCTGATCTTGCCCGGCGTCTTGCGGGCCGCAGCCAGCAACTCGGCCAGTGTTTTGTAAGGCGACTGGGGCGACACCACCAGAATCTGCGGCGCAGAAACGATCAATGAAACGGGGATGAAATCCCGCGCAGGGTCATACGGCAGTTTGCGCAAAGCAGCGTTCACGGCAAAGGCAGAGGCATCAAAAAGCGCCGTGTACCCGTCGGGTGTTGACTTGGCAACGTAGTCCGCACCAATGACGCCACCCGCCCCGGGTTTGTTGTCAATCACCACGGTCTGCCCCAGCAGCTCACCCAGGCGCTGGGCCACCACGCGCGCGGCGTTGTCGGCACCACCACCTGCGGCGTAGGGCACCACCAAGCGCAGGGTCCTGTCTGGCCAGGCGGCCCAAGCCGTCAAGGGCAGCACGGATGCGCTCAGGGCCAAGCAGTGGCGGCGTGACAAAGGTGTTGATAAAGGCGTGAAGGGGGTCAAGAGCGTCTCCTCAAAGTGATTTCAAACCGCGTTAAAACCGTACAGCTCGGCGGGGTTGTCCACCAGCACGCGGTGTCGAATGGTTTCACTACCAGTCCAGGTGTGCAACAGGTCAAACAGCTCACTGTCGTCGGGCTTGGCGTGGGTTTCGGTGACATGAGGCCAATCGCTGCCCCAAACCAGCCGATTGGGGGCCAAGGCCACCCAGGCTCGGGCCATGTCGGTCAGGTCGGTGTAGCCCGATCCTGGGGCCTGCGGTGAGCACAAATAAGCCCCCGATAGCTTGACCCAGGCGCGGCCCCGTTGCATCAGCTCGCTCACCACGGCAAAGGCCGGGTAATGCTGCGCTTCGGACACGGGCAGCCGCGCCAAGTGGTCAAACACCAAAGGCGTCGGCAGCCGCATCAGCAAGTGCGCGTGTTTGGCGATCTGATCAGCCGTCCAGTGCAGTTGCAGATGCCAACCCAGGTGCTGCACCCGGTGCGCCAGCGGTTCGGTCATCTCAAAGCTGACGGCGGCTTGGTGCGAGGTGTAGAGGCTCAAGCGCACGCCGCGAATCCCGCCTGCATGCAGAGCCGCCAACTCAGCGTCGGTGATCTCAGGATGCACCACAGCAATGCCGCGTGTGTGAGCCACACCCATGCGGGCAATGGCGTCGAGGGTGACATGGTTATCGGTGCCATACAGACGTGGCTGCACCACTACGGCGCGCTGCGTGCCAAGGTGGGCCTGAACTTGCAGGTATTGGCCCACGGTCGCATCTTGCGCCGGTGTTGAGCGCGGGTCCAACGCCGCGTCCAGGATGTGCAGATGCGCATCACAGGCCAATGCGGGTGCGGGCCACACGGGAGCGGCAGTTGCCGTGGAGTGTGGGATCAGTGGCTTGTTCATGTCAACGCTCATTCTTTGCCCGAGGCATGAGCCTGACGCCATTGATCGGCCTCGTCTCGCAGGGCTTCGCCGTGCTGATCCAGCGTCGGCGCAGCAAAGGGGCGTGGGCCTTGGGTGCGACTAAACGTCACGGCCTGGGTGAAGCCCCGGTACGGGCCGACCACCGGGTGCTCAAAGACCTGAACCATGTCTTCGGCTTCAACCTGCGGGTAGTCGAACATATCTTCAATCGCGCGGGCAGCCGCACAGGGCACTTCCTCGCCAAACAGCGACTCCCATTCCAAGGCGCTGCGCTGGGCCAGCGCCGCATGCAAACGCGGGAGGATTTCTGACTGATGCTCGGCGCGCTTGCGCACCGTGTCATAGCGTTCGCACAGCAAGGCTTGCAACCCGCATTTCTCGCACAGGGCTTGCCAGAAGTGCCCTGTGTTGGCCGAGATGTAGAGGTAGCCTTCCCGTGTCGGGTGAATGCCGGTGATGCCGCCAGAGCGCATGTCCCGCCCCACCTCACGCGACTCATTTTCGGACCAGACCATGCGGGCAGATTGCATGGCCAGGGCCGAGCGCAGCAAAGACACGCCGACGGACTGGCCCACGCCACTCTTCTCTCGCTCATAAAGGGCCGAGGCCACGCCGCTGGCCACCATCGCTGCGGCGTAATAATCGACCACCGAGCCGTACAAGATTTGCGGTGGGCCATCGGCTGAGCCTTGCAGCGTGCACATACCCGTCATGGTTTGAAGCACTTGGTCAAAACCGGCCTTGTCCTTGAGCGGGCCACTGTCGCCAAAGCCCGTCACCGCGCAATAGATCAGGCGCGGGTTGATCTCGCGCAGTTGCTCGTAGGCGATACCCAAACGGGCCGGCACGCTGGGGCGAAAGTTGTGCACCAGCACATCCGCGCCACGCACCAAGGCGAGCAGGCGTTGCAGGTCTTGTGGATTTTTCAGGTCAAGCACCAGCCCGCGCTTGCTGCGATTGACCCCCAAAAAAGCGCGGCTCTCGCTGGCCAGCGTTGACGGATATTTGCGCAAGTTGTCACCCAGCGGCGGCTCGATCTTGATCACATCGGCCCCCTGATCGGCCAACAAAGTGCAGCCATAGGGCCCTGCGATATAGGCGCTGAGATCGAGAACACGCACGCCCGATAAAGGGCCATGGCTGACGAGTTGTGGGGCAGTGTGATCAGACATGGTGTGGGCCTTGCTAAATGTCTTGATAAATGTCTCGGCACGTTTCACGACTAGCGTCATTCGGCAACGATGTTTTGTTGACGGGCCAGTTGCTTCCAGCGCGCAATGTCAGTGGCGATCAGCGCTGCAAACTGCGTGGGGCTCATCGCCGTGGCCTGCGCGCCCTCGTTGAGAAATTGAGTTTGAATAGCGGGCTTGCTCAGCACCTGGTTAATGGCCGCATTGAGTTTGGCCACCACCGGCCCCGGCGCACCCGCTGGTGCGAGCACGCCCCACCACAAGGCGTATTCATAGCCCGGCACGGCGCTGGACATGGGCACCAGATCAGGCGCAATCGCGCTGGGCTTGAGGCTGGTGATGCCTACAGCGCGCACGCGCCCGGCCCTCACCATGGGCAGCATGCTGGGCCCACTGGCCATGATCATCTGAACCTGCCCGCCGATCAGATCCGTCACCGCAGGCCCCATACCGCGATAGGGGATGTGGGTGATGAAAAGCGGCGCGGCCTGGGCCTTGAGCAACTCGGTGCCAAACTGGTTAACGCTGCCGGTGCCTGAGGTGCCGTAGTTGTAGGCCCCAGGCCTTTGGCGAATAGCGGCGATGAGTTCCGCCGGAGATTTGGCGGGGAACGCGTTGGTCACCGCAACGATAAAGGGGCCTTGCGCCAACAGGGCAACGGGTGTGAAGTCTTTGACCGGATCGAAAGGCAGCTTCGCTGGGGTGGCCGCATGGAGGGCTGCATGCGTCGTCATGCTGGACGACACCGCCACCAGCGTGTAGCCATCAGCGGGCGCACGGGCCACCAAGGCAGTGCCCGTGGAACCGCTGCCCCCCGCGCGGTTGTCCACGATCACAGGCTGCTTGAACACATCAGCCAGTTCCTTGGCCATGCTGCGCGCAAACACATCGTTAGAGCCCCCGGGGGGATAGGGCACGACGATGGTGATGGGCTTGGACGGGTAGTTATCTTGCCCCGCCGCCGGGAAGGCGATCAGGCCCAGCATGGCAGCAACCAAGGATGTGAGCAGGATGCGTTTTGTTGTGAGGTGCTGGCACTTCATAAGTAATCCGTAGGCAGCCGTTTGAACAGGCTTATTCCGCAGGCAACAGCTTCAAACGCCGGGCCGTCGCGACGATGGCCTGCGCGCGCAACGCAAAGGGGCGATCCACCATGCGCCCATCGACCAAAAAAGCCCCCAGCCCACTCGTCTGCGCGTCGGCCCCAGCGGACACCACCTTCAGAGCGTGCGCGATTTCAGCGTCAGTGGGACGAAAGGCCTCATTGGCCAGGGCAATCTGGCTCGGGTGGATGCAGCTCTTACCCGTAAACCCCAAGAGGCGGGCCATGTGCGCCTCGGCCACATAGCCCTGCGCATCGCTCACATTGGCAAACGCCCCGTCAAAAGCGGCCACGCCAGCCTCACCCGCGGCTAGGCGCACCGCCATCAGCACATGGTGAACGGCAGCCACGTCATTGCGGTCTATGCCCAAGGGCTCAAACAAATCTGCCAAGCCCACTTGCAAGCCCATCACACGGGCATCCGCTTGCGCCAGATGCGCTGCCTCACGCAGAGCCTGGGGAGTTTCGATGTTCAACAGCAAGCGCACGGGGCGGGTCATGCCGTGGGCTCGCTCGGCCCGCCCTATCGCATCGCAGGCGTCGCGCACGGCTTGGGCGCTGGCGGGTTTGGGCAGGTTCACGATATCCACGCCCGGCTGCACCAGATCGGCAATGTCCTGCATGAAATGCGGCGTGTCCATGGCGTTGACCCGCACAATGATCAGCTTGTTCGAGCCCTCTGCGGCCTGACCGCACAACCACTGGCTCACGCTAGCGCGTGCTGCGGCCTTGCGCTCCTCCACCACCGAGTCTTCCACATCAATCGATATGGCATCGGCCTGGCTGGCCAGCGCTTTGGCAAAAAGTTCAGGGCGTGAGCCTGGGACGAATAGTTTGCTTCTCATGCCTTGCCGTCTCTGGTGTTGGGGTTTTGTGGATAACGCAGTTAGCACGGCATTATCCAGTCACGCCCACGCCATGAAGATCATCGATTCTTTATCGCGTCGCCACGTCACCGCATCTTGATGCACGGCAAGCCACCAGGTTTGCATGAAGGGGCCTGGCTTTGGTTTAGAGAACGCTTGCGGCGTGAGCAGTGCCATGCACCATGCGGGGTTGGGGTCGCGCACAGATTGGTATTGAATGCCCCCCACAGGGGCCAGACGCGCTACCTGGGCCAGGGCTTGGGTAGCGCTGTAGTCGCTGGGGTTCAACCAGGCCTGTGCATTCGCACTGAAGGGCGATTGGCGCAAATCCACACAATGGGTATTGACGCTGGCACTGAAGGCGGTATGCGCCACGGGTTCCAGCTTTTCAAGGTCGATAGCATCCTTCAAAAACCGCCACCGCCAAAAGCCAAGTTCGGCCGCCGCGGTGCGCACAGACTCCGCACCATAAAACACACCCGGGTCGGTGATGGCCCTGAAACGCGAGCCACCGCGCAGCGGGTTGTAGCGAAATGGCGTGGCTAGTAAATAATCTAATCCTTGTGGTGTTGCAAGCTGCGCGGGCTTGCTGCCCTCCAGCAGAGCCTCCAACACGTCTTGCTCATCGTCGTTGTCCACAATTTTCATGGTGGACGCCGTGTGCTGCGCCTCCACCATGCGCCAAACGCCCCCTTTCCAGGGGCGCGCCTCAGACGAGAGCGCGGCTGGCGTCAAGGTATTGGACAACACGGACCAGGCCTTCGGTGTCACGAATGAGTTCGATGGGTTTGGCGTTCAAGCCACGGTTGTCGCTGGCCAGCCATTGGCGTGCGGTGGTTTCGTCACCCACGATGGAGTCGAGCGAGCGGAATACGCGCACAAACAGCAAAGCAAAGTCCCACTCCTTGCGACCCTGAACGAGCAAGTAGCTCCCGCTGTAGAGCCGGGAAATGGTGGGTGGACTGACTCCCAGCACCTTGGCCAACAAGGATTTGGAGACATCCAAGCGCTCAGCTGCGCGGGTAACGGCTTTGCTTAGAACCGCAGCAGCCTGGAGTTTGGGGGTGATTTTTGAAGCGATGGAAGGCATGGTGATGGCCTTTATTTTTTAACTTTCTATAGAAATATTATTAAACCATATTTTCCAAGGAAACAGAGTAACACCAGCATTTCGGTGACCCAAGGTCTTGAAAGTCGGCTGTGGTGGCTTCGGGCCATAAACGCTCATTTGTACGGTGTCAGTTGTGTGTCCGCTTCAGAGATCAACCTGACCTTCGAGGGAGAAGTTTGACCGGCGGGTCCCGAGACAAATCGGTCGTAGCGACAGTCGATATCAGCGCCTAAAAGCTGACATCCACCCATAAGCCCAAACTTGCCCCTGAGGTTCACTATGGGGTGGCCCATCAATTAGGAGGCCTTCGCGTGATGACCATGGGCAGGCGACCGGGTATTCATGCCGATCTGGTCCGGATCGAGGCGGACATCCAAAAGGCAACGCGCAAACACAATGAATTCCTGAAGGAACTGGGCAAGCGTCTTTTGCCAATGGCTGATCCGTTGGCGGTGCTGGCGACGCGCTTGCCGTGGCGCCAGATTGAAGCGGCGGTATCGGTCAAGTTCGAGCATCATCATCGCACCGGTGAAATCCTCAAGGCCCAGGACATGTTCGGCAGCACCGAGACCGTGATTGGCGCCGGTCGCTCTAACGCCGGACGCCCCAAGCTGCCCATCCGCCTGATGGCCAGCCTGCTCTACCTCAAACACAGCTTCAACCTCAGAAAAACTGTCAAAAATCCCCTTTTTTAGGCATAAAATTGGCCTACAACCCTTTAAAAACGTGCTTTAGCAGCTATTAAATTAGTAGCGTCTTCATGACACACCGAAGGCGCACCTAAGCCGCACCTAAGCCGCATTTAGCCAATCCAGAAGCTTGCGAACTCTGGCAATGTCCGCGTCAAACAGGCCCGCATGTCGGCCATTGGCTTGTTCATACAAATCTAGCGCTTGCGCACATAACGCAATCGCGCCTGCACGGTCTCCGGTTTCGCTCAAACGGTTGGCCAGGTTGTTGAGGCTCGCCGCAAAATCCGGCTCATACGCGGCGGGGTTGGCCTGGGCCAGTCGCTTGTAAATCTCCACCGCCTCGCGCCCAGCCAGCAGCGCGCCTGCACGGTCTCCTGAACCGGCAAGGTCTATTGCGTGGTTATTTAGATCCGATGCGCTCCTGGCAAGTGTTCGCTCGTCAATTTCACCCAAAGATACGGTGGCTTGTGGTTTGCTAGTGAATGCCGCTAACGAAGCAAGCGCCGAC
The DNA here is from genome assembly GCA_025356545.1 of Comamonadaceae bacterium. Taxonomy (GTDB): domain Bacteria; phylum Pseudomonadota; class Gammaproteobacteria; order Burkholderiales; family Burkholderiaceae_C; genus CANCDA01. The sequence continues at coordinate 2,011 of JANXSU010000195.1, read as the reverse complement.
CAGCCCGGACGTGACTGAAAACCATGCTTTAGTTGCTCAAAAAATTCAGCCTTGAGAAGCGCAAAATTTTGCAGCAGGGTGGCAAGTGCAGGTGCGTCAGCTGGCCTGCCGAGCATCAGTCGCATGGTTTGGTCATAGGCCAGCATGTGCCAACGTTCAAGCAGATGGCGGGTCTCGCCCTCACGGTTGAGAGCCAGTTGGATAAATGCTGCTACGTTTTGCGCTTTGCCTTGATTGGCGGGCTGGTTTTGCCAGTCCCATAAAAACACGGCGGCCAACAGGTCAGGCGCCATGGCTGGATAGTTGGCATTACCCGACCTGTCCGCATGCCAGACTTCTACCAAAGCCGTGTGAACACCCCCCAGCACGATTCCTGACCAACCAAATGCAGTAGAAACTGTGTTGTTAATGTCTGACGCTTGCAAGCCGTTAAACAAGGTAGCCAGAGCAACCACGTCGGCCAGGGTGCCGGGCGGCAAACCATGCCCCTGTTCTGCCTTGGTCCACCGCACCTGTTCGCGCGCAAGCAGCGCCCGCAGCAATTCGGCCGCAGGCAAAAAGCGTTGATGCTTTTCTGGCGAGCTGGTTAAGTGAATGGCCTGCGCCACCACAAACAAAGCCGTGCTGTGCAGGTTTGATTGCTGCTGCCATGCATCAAATTCAGCATGATTAACCTCGGGCACCGCCTGACCGCGCCCTGCCTGCTTGACCAGCGCGGCAAGGGATTGCGTTAGCAGCTTAAAGTTATCGGTAGCTCCCAATTCGGGCAACTGAAGTGACTGACTCACATAGCCACGAACACCAGCGTTATTGAGCTTGCTGCCAATGCCATCTTGCGCACGGCAAAGCAGCAGCACCCGAAGTTTTTGATGTTTACCAAGCTGCAAACCGTCTTTGGCTGCCTGCATCAGTTCTGCCAGGCGGTCCGGTGCGTGTTCGGGGTAGTCCACCACAATGAACCAATTGCCTTGCCACTGCAAACGCTGGGCACTCTGGAAGCTGCCCAGATTTACAAACCCTGCGGACCAGTCCCTTGTCTCAGACAGCGTTTGTGCCACCTCTGCGGCAAGCCGGGTTTTACCCACCCCGCCTGCCGCTTCAACCACCTTGAACGACAAAGCATGCGACTCGTTGGCCCAATCGAGCAGGAGTTGTTGCTCTGCGTCGCGGCCTATCAACGGCGTTAACCGGGTACGCCATTCAAGCAGCGCTGAATAGCCGCCACCCGATTGGGGTGTCTCGTTCCAGTCAACATGCGGCGTAAACCCAATCTGGCTGCCGTCGCCGTTAATCACGTTGAGTGTGTGGTTGTTAAAACCTATGGTGGTGATGACGTTTTTAAACGTTGGTTTGAGACGACCAAACATAGCTCGTAACGCCTACTTGAGCCAGTCTTTAAGCATGGGCAGCAGCGTGAGCACCAAGCCCACCACACTGGCCCAGCTACCGACTTTTGACAGCGGAGAGTCGCCGCCCGCGGCCTTCGAAGACGCGGCCTGCCGCGCGATGTTTGTCGTGGTGTTGTTAAAGCCGATAACCGTCACTTTGTTAAAGAACCGGGTAGTGGCTGGCTGGCCCAGAACCCAACCGATCAAAAGAGCGAACCAGCCGACGGGCAAGAACCAAGTGGGAAGCGTCGCGATAAAGGCTGTTAGTGATTGCATGTTGGCCCAGGTAAAAATTTGACTCGCCAAATTTGATAATGTAGGCCCACTAGCTTCGGCGCCTGCAGGTCGTCAAGCTCGATGTTGACCTGGGAATATTAACCGGCAGGTTAATTTTTTGAGCCACAAGCTTGCCAAATTGCCAAAAATCGCCTTTTCAGGAATCAAATCGGGCTACAGCCCTTTAAACACTTGCTTTAGCAGCTATTTAATCACTGGGGGTAAATTCCCCGCCCCTTGGGGCGTAATCTTGGCGGATGAGCGAATACATACACAAGAGTCACAACGTTACGGCACTGCTGTACCACGTAGTGTTTCCAGCGAAGTATCGGAGGGCCGTATTTGAC
>JANXSU010000182.1 GCA_025356545.1 Comamonadaceae bacterium | reverse complement strand
GTTTGACCTGGGTGCGCGGCGTTTCTATATCTTGGGCTATGTGTTGTACCCACAAGACTTCATTTATTTGACAGGTCTGTTGGTGATCAGCGCTTTATCCTTGTTTTTGTTTACCGCCGTGGCCGGTCGTTTGTGGTGCGGCTTCGCTTGCCCGCAAACGGTTTATACCGAAATTTTTCTATGGATCGAGCGTAAAGTTGAAGGAGACCGAAACGCCCGATTACAGCTAGATGGCTCGCCCATGTCGCCAGAAAAGCTGGTCAAAAAATGGTTCAAACACCTGCTGTGGCTCGGTCTGGCAATGTGGACTGGCTTTACTTTTGTCGGCTATTTCACCCCGATTCGTGAATTAGGCTTGGAATTTTTGCAAACGCGCATGGGCTCGTGGGAAGTGTTCTGGGTGTTTTTTTATGGCTTTATCACCTATGGCAACGCTGGCTTCATGCGGGAGCAGGTCTGCAAATACATGTGCCCTTACGCACGTTTCCAGAGCGCGATGTTCGACCGCGACACCTTGATCGTCAGCTATGACGAAGTGCGTGGTGAGCCCCGGGGTTCGCGGTCCCGCAAGGCAGACCCTTCCGCGCTGTCGTTGGGTGCATGCATTGACTGCAACCTGTGTGTGCAGGTTTGTCCGACGGGTATCGATATTCGTGAGGGCCTGCAATACGAGTGCATCAGCTGTGGTGCCTGCGTGGATATTTGCAATACAGTGATGGACAAGATGAACTATGCCCACGGCCTGATTCGTTTTTCGACCCAGAACAGTGTATCGGGTGGGTGGACTAACAACCAGATGTTGCGTCGAATTTTTCGGCCGCGTGTGTTGATTTATGGTGCGGTATTGTTAGTGCTGTGCCTTGGCGTACTGGTGAGCTTGATCTTGCGGGTGCCGTTGAAGGTTGATGTGGTACGTGACCGTGGAATGCTTGCACGCATTGTTGCAGGGGGGCAGCTTGAAAACGTGTACCGATTGCAGGTGATGAATGCTACTGAGCAATCTCAAACCTATCGGATTGGGGTTCAGGGGCTGCCAGGTTTGATGATTGCCTCAGAGCCACAATTCACTGTCGATGGTGCTCAATCGCGCTGGGTTGCGGTCAGGTTGGACTTGCCTTATGGTGCCGCGACACCGGGATCGCATTCCATTCGATTCAATATAGATGCTGTTGACACAGGTATGCATGTGTCTGAGAAATCTGTGTTTCTGGTGCCTCGTTGAAATTTTGAAGGAGCTTTATGCCACATTACACACTCTCACCGCAAAGCGATCCTTGGTGGAGGTATGGCTATGTTTGGCTGGTGATTTCAGGTCCGGTCACGGTCATTATTGCGGGACTAATCACCGCGTGGCTAACCCTCCAGTCACCAGACCCTGTGCTGAGTCGGGACAACGATCCACAGATCAAAGCAATCCATCAAATGCGAGACCAGAGGGATCACAGTCTGACCCCAGCCGTACAGGCGCGCAATCATGTGGCAAAGCCCGGCTCACCTTGATTTTTATGCTTGCCCGTTGCCCAATCAAGTAAGGAGACAAGCATGTCGAATCGTTCCCTGATGTGGGTCATGGTGGCTTGGCCCGCTTTCTTAGCGGCATGCATTCTTGAACTACTGGTGTTTGCCTTTGTCGATCCTGGTGATTTACATTGGCTTGGCTCGCCGGATGCAATCTCTCGTCAAGGCGTTTACACACTGGCATTTTTTGTCTTCTGGTTGGTGACCGCAGCTGCCAGTTCACTTGCTGTTATTTTGGCGTTTCACTTGCCAAGGGTTAATGACACGACGATGCGTTGACCATCAGTTTGAGCGCTTCGATGTCGAGGATTCGAATGTTGCGCCGTTTGACTTCGACCATTCCGTCATCGGAAAATTTGGAAAAGGTACGACTCACCGTTTCGAGCTTCAGACCCAGGAAACTACCGATTTCCTCGCGTGACATGCGCAATATCAGTTGCGATTTGGAGAATCCGCGCGCGTGAAGTCTTTGCACCAGATTTAAAAGGAAGACAGCCAGTCTTTCTTCGGCCCGCATGCTTCCCAGCAATAGCATTACACCATGCTCCCGGACGATTTCTCGGCTCATGATTTTGTGAACATGGTGCTGCAAGGCATTGACTTCACGGGAGATTTCTTCAATCCGATCGAACGGCATCACGCAGACCTCAGTGTCTTCCAGTGCGATGGCGTTGCAGGTGTGCAAGTCGTTCACTATGCCATCCAGCCCCATGATTTCGCCAGTCATCTGAAAGCCTGTGACCTGTTCGCGTCCATCTGTGGTGGTCAAACAGGTCTTGAAAAAACCACTTCGAATGGCGTACAAGGATGTGAATTTCTCGCCATTGGAAAAAAGGGTTGTTCCCTGCTTGATCTTGCGCCGAGTGGTCACCAGTTCATCAATACGATTAAGTTCTGTAGGGCTCAAGCCTGCAGGCATGCACAACTCACGTAGGTTGCAGTTTGAACAGGCAAGATCGTGTTTCATAGGGGAGCTACGGAATGCATTTTTTCAGTCTACCACTTGCACTCAGGTTCACTTGACTTAAATCAAAGTCGAACGAAACGCGCTCGTGCACAGTCGATTTTGATTTTCGAGGAATTTAATGAACATCGTTTCGCCTGAGTTGCTGCGTCGTTTTGATGTGCCTGGTCCCCGCTATACCTCTTACCCGACGGTCGATCGCTTCGTTGAGGCTTTTACTCAGGCTGATTTGGTACAGGCATTGGTTCAGCGTCGCCATGGCGGTGGTGCTATGGCATTGCCGCTGTCGTTGTACGTGCATCTTCCGTTTTGTGAGTCACTTTGCTACTTTTGTGCGTGTAACAAAATAATTACCAAGCATCACGGTCGTGCCGAGTTGTATTTGCGCGAATTGAGTCATGAACTTGACATTCATCTCACCCATCTTGGGGTCGGACAACTGGTTTCTCAACTACATCTGGGTGGGGGTACGCCGACTTTTCTCAGTGATCTGGAACTGCACGAGTTAATGGCAATGTTGCGCCGTAGTTTCACGCTGTCACCCGTCGGAGAGTATTCGATTGAGGTTGATCCCCGAACGGTTAATGCGGCACGGCTTGCTTGTCTTGTTGGCTTGGGGTTTAACCGATTGAGTCTGGGCGTACAGGACTTTGATCCGGAGGTGCAGAAGGCTATTCATCGCGTGCAATCATCTGAACAGGTATTTTCCTTGGTTGAAGTTGCCCACCAACTGGGCTTTGAGTCAGTCAATATTGACCTGATTTATGGCTTGCCACAGCAAACGCCAGAATCATTTGAGCGCACTTTGCACGAAGTTGTTCGTTTGGCACCAGAGCGCATTGCCTTGTACGCTTACGCCCATTTGCCAGAGCGGTTTAAGCCGCAGCGGCGTATTGTGTCTTCCGAGCTTCCTGGGTCGGTTGCCAAAATTGAAATGCTGTCACAAGCAATTTCGATTTTTATGGCAGCTGGCTATGTGTATGTGGGCATGGATCATTTTGCGCTGCCTAACGATGCGTTGGCCGTAGCCAAGCGGCAAGGGCGGTTACACCGCAACTTTCAAGGTTACAGCACATACGCTGACAGTGATTTAATTGGTCTTGGTGTATCAGCTATTAGCCGGATCGGGGCGACGTATAGTCAAAATGCCAAAACATTGGATGAATATGGTGACCTCCTTCATCAAGGGTGCTTGCCTGTGGTTCGAGGCCTAGCTTTGACGCGAGATGATTTGGTGCGTCGCGCGGTCATCACGACCTTGATGTGTCAGGGGAGGGTGGTTTTCGAGTCGATTGAGCTGGCTTGGCTACTCGATTTCAAATCCTATTTTTCAATGGAGTTGAGAGCCTTGGAGGTCTGCGCTGTGGACGGATTGGTGCAATTAGATGGCTCATCTATTTTTGTGACTGAACAAGGTTGGTTTTTTGTGCGGGCCATTGCCATGGTGTTTGATCGCTACTTGCAAGCTGATCAGAATCGCAGCAAATTTTCCCGAATCATCTGAAGCTTATGGGAAGCGCGTTTATTGCAATTGCTCTGGTTATGGGCCTAGTCGGTGGACCGCATTGTGCACTGATGTGTGGTGCTGCCTGCGCCGGTATCACGCGTCGGACGGGGGTCTCCAAGCTGCGCTCGGCGTGGGAGTTTCAATTGGGCCGTTTTTTGGGCTATGCCAGTGCTGGGGCAGCAGCAGCAGCAGCGATGCAAAATCTAGCTTGGCTGAGCGCACAGGTTAGCGTGATGCGCCCAGTTTGGACTTTGATGCACGGGGCCATCCTCGTATGGGGCCTGCTTTTGCTGGTACGTGGCCGGCAGCCAGTGTTGGCCGAGACGTGGGGCCGTGCGTTGTGGTTTGGTTTACGGCCACTGACTCAGCGACCTGGTTTGCCCCTGGTCGTTGGCGTACTTTGGACTTTCATGCCCTGTGGCCTTTTGTATTCAGCCTTGCTGGCGGCGGCTTTAAGCGGTGACTCTCTGAACGGGGCGTTGTTCATGGCCTTGTTTGCGTTTGGGAGCAGCGTCTCTCTGATATTGGCACCGTATTTACTGCACTATTTACAGGGTGATGCCCGGCGTCTCGGGCAGAACTGGGGTACCCGTTTGGCGGGTTTGCTCCTGATCGGTGCCGCAGTCGGAGCCCTGTGGGTGGATCTAGGGCCTCGCTTTGCCTTGTGGTGCGGCATCAGCTGAGGCAGGTTGACTGTTGTCAGCAAGGCTTTGATCTGGGTTGATGTTTGAGCGCTGGATTAAAATCGGACTTTGTTTTGCCAGAGTTCCCATGCCTAAGGCCCTTGCTTCGTCCCCCCTCGTCAAGCCACCGTCCAGCTACGAATCCGCGCTGGAAGAGCTGGAGCAATTGGTTGCCCGGCTAGAGTCCGGCGACATGCCGTTGGAGCAGTTGCTGTCGGGCTACCAGCGTGGTGCTGAGCTGCTGAAGTTTTGCCGCGCCAAGTTGGAGGCCATTGAGGGGCAGGTCAAGGTGTTGGATGCGGGTGTGATGAAACCATGGGCAGCGGAATGAGTGGGCAAGTTTTAGAAATGACAGCTACACAAGCGATGGCGGCAGACTTTGATCTGAACGACTGGAGCCGTGCGCGCCAGCTTCGGGTGGAGCAGGCCTTGTCGGCCTGGGTTGCCCCTGACGCCCCGGCGGGCCTGGGTGAGGCGATGCGTTACGCCGTGCTCGATGGGGGCAAGCGTTTGCGCCCGCTGTTGGTGCTGGCGGCGAGCGAGGCGGTGGCTCCGTTCGACGCAGCTGCCCTGGATGACGGGTTGGATGAAGCAGCCCTGCGCGCCGCGTGCGCCGTCGAGCTGATCCACGCCTACTCACTGGTGCACGACGACATGCCCTGCATGGACAACGACGTGCTGCGCCGGGGCAAGCCCACGGTGCATGTGCAGTTTGGCGAGGCCCGCGCCCTGCTGGCCGGTGACGCTTTGCAGGCGCTGGCGTTTGAGCTGTTGACGCCGGATGTTGATGTGGTGCCGCCCACGGTGCAGGC
>JANXSU010000179.1 GCA_025356545.1 Comamonadaceae bacterium | reverse complement strand
GTGGCCGCGCAAGCGCCCGGCACAGGTGGCATCAAGGGTAAGCGGCCCAGCAAGAAAGACAAGTTGCGGGCGGCAGCAGCACAACCCCGTTCACCCTGAGCTTGTCGAAGGGCTTAGACAAGCTCAGCCCGAACGGAGGATTCACGAACCTTGCTTAAGCGTCGGTCGCAATGTCCGTCTCAGACGGTAGACGCGGCTGACGCACCCCGTGTTTGGCCAAGATTTCCAGGTAAAACTGCTCGCCCTCAGCTTGCGCCACCGTGTTGATGTGCTCGGTGATCGTGGCAAAGTGCACCACCTCGGCGCTCTCAGCGCTCAAGCCGAACTTGCAGTCAAAGTCCCAAAAGTCCACGCCTTTAGGCAAGTCACGCCGACGCTCACGCGCCACGTATTTTCGGATTTCGTGTTTCACCGCCTCGAGCACGCGGTCACGGTTTTTGCCTTCGAGATTGAGTTTGAATATTTTTTTCATGAGAGGGTGATTATCGGCTTCTTGCCGACCAGGGCACTGCTCTGTCTGCGTCACCGGGCCAGCTGCCCCGCACAGCGTTGCTAGGCTGAATTCAAACCATCATCAAGTTGATTTGCCCGTACTTGTTTTCAATAGCCTTTGTTCGCACTCAAAAACTCACCCAATCCCCATCTGTGCCAGCCTTCTTTTGTGCGTTAGTGCCACTCTTGGCTTGAAAATTAGGGCGCATCACGTTCTTGGCTCTGGCCGCGCTACGACGCTCTACCGGGTAACCGCGACTAGGTTCTGCAGCATGGCCCACAGGCGCTGGCGCTCGCGCCTCTGTTGCAGGGTGCGGTGCATTACCACCCAGCTTGAACACCGCCACCACGCCCACCAAATGCCGTGCTTTGCCATTTAGACTCGCGGCAGCGGCGGCGCTTTCTTCCACCAGAGCTGCATTTTGCTGGGTCACTTGATCCATCTGGGTGATGGCCTCGCCTACCTGGGCTACACCTGTACTTTGCGCAGCACTGGCCACGGTAATTTCACTCATGATGTCCGTTACGCGCTTAATGCTATCAACAACTTCAATCATGGTGTTACCGGCCTCGTCCACCAAGGTCGTGCCTTGTGCCACGCGCTCCACGCTGGCATTGATGAGATCTTTGATTTCTTTGGCCGCTGCGGCACTGCGACCGGCCAAGATGCGCACTTCACTGGCCACCACAGCAAAACCGCGCCCGTGCTCACCCGCTCTGGCTGCCTCGACCGCTGCGTTCAACGCCAGAATGTTGGTCTGGAAGGCGATGCCGTCGATGACGCTAATGATGTCGGCAATCTTCTTGCTGCTGTCGTTAATGCCTTTCATGGTTTCCACCACCTGCCCCACGACCCCCCCACCTTTCACAGCCACGTCAGACGCGCTCAACGCCAATTGATTGGCTTGCTTGGCGTTCTGGGCATTTTGTCGCACCGTGCTCGATAGCTCTTCCATCGCGGCAGCGGTTTCTTCAAGTGCGCTGGCTTGTTCTTCGGTGCGGTTGGAGAGATCCAGGTTGCCCTGGGCGATCTGGGCACTGGCGATAGCGACTGATTCAGAATCTTCGCGCACGCTGCCCACCACCTGGGTCAAATTGTCTTTCATGGTCTGAAGCGCTTGCATCAACTCGCCCATTTCGTTGCTCCCACGCACACGTGTCAATACCGTCAAATCACCCTGGGCTACTGCACGCGCCACATGCAAAGCCTCTTCAACCGGTGTTGTGATACTGCGAATAAATGCCAGAGAAAGAACGACCGCTGCACACAACAAAATCAACAACACACCCAAAACAGCCCACTGCAAATAACGCAAGCCAGAAACTCGCGTCTGAAGCAAGTTCACCAAACCATCTAAAGCAATCTCATTGAACTCGTACACGGCATCAATCGTTTTTGTGAACTCTTGAAAATAGACATTGGCAGGAAGCTTGAGTCCTGGTGCGTTGATGAGTTCAGCGTCCACAAGTGTCAATGATTTTTCAATTTGTGCTTTTAAGGCCTCTGACTTGGCAGCCAACCTGGTCTTCAATCCGGCATGGGTTGTCATCGCCATACCCAAGTTGCGCAGCATATCGCCCTCAATTTCATGGAGGCGACTGCGAAGACTCGTTAGCAGCACCCGACCCTCAGGGGGCAGCCGTCCACCCGCAGCCAAAAATCCAGCCCCTTGAACGCGCATTTTCCCCAGTTGCTCAGCCAAGGCAGGCGCATTGATCAAGGTCCCCGCGATCAAGGCAGAGCTATCAACGCCTGGATCCTGTGACAGCCCGTAGGCATTCAGCATGTCATTACTCAAAGCCAGTAATTCAACAATCAACTGCGTGTGCTGTGCAAGGCTTTGCGCGGGTTTGACCTCTTGGGTTGCCACCGCCTGCTCAAGGCTGATCCAGCGCTGCTTGCGTTGGGACCATCGCGTCATCAAGGCGGGGGATGCATTCGCCGCTTTCAAGCTACTCTCCAGTGAGGCTATGGCCTTGCTCAGGGCGTCACGTGTATCCACTCGCTTGGCGGCAAATTCTGCATTGCCCCCCAACATGCCACCCGAAAGGCCCCTGTGCTGCTGTGTGAGCTGCACCACTTTTTGCAGGGCCACCGCAGGGATCACACCTTGCGCTTCCATTGTCACCGTGTGAATTTCAGACAGCGATTGCTTGATGTAGACACCTGTTGGCAAGACCACCATCACCAAAGCCACTGCACCAAGAACAGCGAATTTATGGGCCAAATTGAGGCGATGGAGAATAGACATGTCAAATACCTATTGATTTGGAAACTACTGCCTTTGAATCTCAAAACTCTGCTTTCAAAATGCCTGGATTACTGATACGTACCGGTTTTAAGCGGCTCGGTCTTGGCATTGAAATTCAGGCGGGCCACATTGTCCGCAAGGCTGAGCTGCAGCACCGGTACAGGGCTGGATGGGTGGCCACTGAGCTTGAACACGGCCACTGCAGCCACCAGCTCCTGGGCC
>JANXSU010000177.1 GCA_025356545.1 Comamonadaceae bacterium | reverse complement strand
ACACACCAACGTCATCGGCCTGTCGAAATACGCCCGGCTGGCCGAATGGGTCATGGGCCGCCCGCAGATCCAGGAAGAGGCAGTGGTGCAGCTGGCCGACCTGATCCAGATCAAGACACAGCCCGACGGCCTGGCCATCGTTATGGAGGCCAGCCACTACTGCATGGCTTGGCGCGGTGTGAAAGATATGGACAGCAAGATGATCAACTCGGTTATGCGCGGCGTGTTCCTCAAAGATCCCAACCTGAGGCGCGAGTTTTTGTCCCTGATTCCAAGGAGGAGCTGATATGTTGGTTCGCCTGCTATACGCCAGCCGCGCCGTGGACCCGAGTCCTCAGGCGATTGAAAAAATCATCACCCAATCACGCCAGCACAACCCCAGCAGTGGCATTACCGGCATTTTGTGTTTTGGGGGTAATGTCTTTCTGCAAGCCATAGAGGGTGGGCGCGACGCCGTTAACGCTTTGTATGGCCAGATCCAGCGTGACCCACGCCACCAAGACGTTGTGCTGCTGCATTACGAAGAGATTGCAGAGCGGCGCTTTGGCGGTTGGACGATGGGACAGGTCAATCTGAACCACATCAATACCTCCATCTTGCTCAAGTATTCAGAAAAACTTGAACTCGACCCCTATGCCATGTCGGGCACTGCCGCTCTGGCTTTGCTGCAGGAGCTAATGGCGACGGCTTCCATCATCGGACGCTCCTGAGGTATGTCGAGATTAAGGTAAGACGTGACGCTGCAATTGTTAGGTTGTGACTTTTCCAGCCGACCCACCCGTAAAAAAAATATTGTTTTAGCGTTGGGGTTCGAGCAAAACATGCGTTTGAAGCTATCAAAACTGGAGCGTTTTGATTCACTCCAGGGGTTTGCCGACTGGTTGCACCAGCCGGGTGACTGGCTAGGCGCTTTTGATTTCCCTTTCGGTCTACCGCGCGAGCTGGTGCAACACCTGGGCTGGCCGCTGACGTGGCAGGCTTGCATGCAGCACTACGCCGGCTTGAGTCGTGAAGACATCCGCGCGACCTTTGCTGCGTTTTGTAATGCGCGTCCGGTAGGTTCCAAGTTCGCTCACCGCGCCACCGACGGGCCTGCGGGGGCCAGCTCTTCCATGAAATGGGTCAACCCGCCCGTAGCCTACATGCTACATGTGGGGGTACCACTGCTCATTAAATCGGGTGTTCACCTGCCCGGCCTACACCCTGGGGCTGGCAATGCCGCAAATGATGGCGTGAATACCCAAGGCAAGCCACGACGCGTCGCGCTAGAGGGCTATCCCGGCTTGTTGGCGCGTGAGGTGCTGGGATCGCGCAGCTACAAGAGCGATGACAAGGCCAAGCAAACCCCGGAGCGCCTGATTGCCCGCAAAGACCTCATCACCGCCCTGGAGCACGGCCAGACTCGGCTCGGCTTGCACCTCAAGCTGAGCCACGCGCAGCGCGATGTGTTGGCTGACGACCCCAGCGGCGATGCACTGGACGCCGTACTGTGCTTGATACAAGCCGCCTGGGCGAAAGAGCAGGGTGCGCCGCTGTATGGCTTGCCCAAGACGATGGACGCGCTGGAAGGCTGGATTGTGACCGCCTAAGCTGCTCCTGTGTCGGGGTCACCCCTAGCTTCAAGTCATCAGCTTGGAGATCACGGTTTCTTCTAGTTTGATGGCGATTTGCGAGAGCGCAAGGCCTGCGGGACAACCGGGGGTGCTTTGCATCAACAGTTGGCGCCGCATAACGGCTTGGCGTACTGCGGGGTCAGACGGGATGTCGCCCACATGAACCAGACGGATTTGATGACCGGGCTTGTTTTGTACGAAACGGTCTAGCACCTGCTGAAGCTGTACGGTGATGGCTCGTCCATCTCCCATGCGAGCCGTTTGGTTGATGATTGTGCGAATGATGGTGCGATTTTGCTGGGCCACCAGCACCTTGATGGTGGCATAAGCATCGGTCAACGAGGTGGGTTCGGGTGTGGCCACCAGCAAAACTTCAGAGGCTAGGGAGACGGCAAACAACACGACGTCTGAAATACCGGCGCCGGTGTCGAGGATGATCACATCAAACTTGGGCGAGAGACTCTCCATGATGCTCAGCAAGTCGTCGCGCATCGTATTAGTCAGGCGTGAATACTCCACTAGACCTGAGCCCGCCAACAGCACCGAGAAGCCGCCAGGGGCTTTGATGATGGCGTCTTCAATGGCGACTTTGCCGGTGAAGACGTCGTGCAGGGTGGTCTTGGGGTAGAGGTTGAGCACCACGTCGAGGTTGGCTAAGCCTAGGTCAGCATCAAGCACCAGGACACGTTGACCACGCCGGGTTAATGCAGCAGCCAGATTGGCCGATACAAAGGTTTTTCCCACACCGCCTTTGCCACTGGTGATGGCCAGTACCTTGCCCATGGGCTTGATGGGTGCAGCTAAATCGACCTGCGGAAAGTTTTGGACATCACTCATGGGGCGTCCTTTATTTCTTCAATGGGCGGGATGCTCTCTGTCTCGATACTATTGTCAAGCCATGCGGGCGAAAGCCCTGAAGTGGGGTGGAACAACATGGTTTTTTCTTCGGCACTGACCGATAAGATTTGGGGGTGGTTGATGCACACGCGGTTGCGTCCCTCGGCCTTTGCCCGGTAGAGTTGAATGTCGGCACTCTCTATCCATAGATCGGCCGTGGAGCGCACCCATACCGGGGCAAAGGCCCCGCCAATACTCAAGGTGACTTGAAGCTGTAAGGCAGGAGATATTTGAATGCTCAACTCAGCTAAGGACTTGCGAATGCGCTCGGCGACGACATCTCCAAAATCGACCTTGCAGTCGGGCAAGATAACGGCGAATTCCTCGCCACCATAACGGGCCACCGTATCACGAGGACGCACGCAGCTAGTGATGCAGTGTGTGACTGCCTGCAGCACCTGATCACCTGCAAGATGACCATATTGGTCGTTTATCCTCTTGAAGTGGTCAATGTCCAGCATGAGCAGCAAAGCGGAATTGCCCGAGCGTGCCACGTGTTCAATTTCGCGGGTGAGGACAGAATTAAAATGACGCCGATTGAACAAACCCGTCAGTGGGTCGCGCAGCGATATTGCGCACAAGCCGTCAAGAATATTTTGCACATAGGCCAATGGACCGACCCCGGCGTTGGGTTTATGGACTATGTCACCATGTTCGAGCAAAGCCAGCGCATCACCCAAACGCAACTCGCTCAGATCAACTGAGGTGCGGCAATTGGTGTTGAGTTGGGGTTCTGTCATGATTTTCAACTAGAGTCTAAAGGCTGATGGGTTGTTGAAAGTAGGGAAGTTGGCATTTAAAAGGGGGCAATTAATGGCTTTATCCAATGGGCGGGTCAGACCTGTTGTATCGGTCTTGCTTATTCTATGGTCTATCGTTTTGACTTCGGGCGCCCATGCGGCACAGAGATTCACTTCCTGGCAAGGTACGGTGACTTATGTCACTGATGGTGACACTTTGTGGGTGCGGCCATTACGCGGAGATGTGGCACACAAAATTCGACTTGATGGCATTGACGCTCCTGAGATATGTCAAACATACGGCAAAGTGTCGCGTGACGTTTTGGCTGCCCGTGTGATGGGCAAGCGAGTGGACGTGAAAGTGCGGCGCTTGGATACCTATGGACGATCTTTGGCCCACGTTTCGCTCCACAACGAAGAGGATTTGGGTTCTTGGTTGGTGCGGCAAGGCGCAGCTTGGTCATACCGTTACCGCCGTGACCCCGGCCCCTATGCTCAACAGGAGTCGCAAGCGCGCACGCAGCAGTTGGGTGTGTTTGCCGATGCGCAGGCTGAGCGCCCCAGAGATTTTCGTCTACGGCACGGCAGTTGTCACTGAACTTCCACAAACCGAACAGTCGGGGTTGCGTGGCAGTCGTACCTCATCCCATTCCATATTTCGACCATTCAACATCAATAGCCGCCCAGCCAATGTGCTGCCAGTGTCTGTGATGAGTTTCAAAGCCTCGGCGGCCTGCATGCTGCCGATGATGCCCACCAATGGTGCGAACACACCCATGGTGGAGCAACGGGTTTCTTCAAACGCGGCATCCGGCGGGAATACGCAGGCGTAGCAGGGGGAGACGTCTGAGCGCGGGTCATAGACGGAGATTTGTCCATCAAACCGGATGGCCGCACCTGAGACCAAGGGCTTGCCGTGTTGTACGCAAGCGGCGTTCACAGCTTGACGCGTGGTGAAGTTGTCGCAGCAGTCAATCACTACGTCGGCCTGCGCCACCAAAGTGTCCAATAAGGTTGCATCTGCACGAGTCGAAATGACTTCGACTTGTACCTCAGGATTGAGAGCAGCAATCGCCCGCGCTGCCGATTTGGTTTTGGGTTGACCCACATTCGCAAGGGTGTGGGCGATTTGGCGTTGGAGATTAGTCAAGTCCACCACATCGTGGTCCACCAGAGTTATGTGTCCTACCCCTGCCGAGCCTAGGTACAAGGCCACAGGCGAGCCGAGACCACCCGCACCAACGATCAGCACGCATGCATCCAAGATGCGCTGCTGGCCTTCAATGCCTATTTCTTCGAGCAGAATATGGCGCGAGTAGCGCAGCAGCTGGTCGTCGGTCATGCGCCTGTCAATTGTCCTTGGGTTCTTCCTTGCGCTCGGTCAAGGTTTTGCTGGCAATCACGGTCAAGCCTTTGAGTCGGTTCAGAGCCTGGATCAACTGGAAGTCTTTGTCCCCACCAAACTCAGTCGGTTTGCGTTCTTGCGGTGACTTTTTGGATTCTTCCTCGAGTTTTTTCAACGCTTCGTCACGTGCTTTCTCACGAGCTGGGTCTTTGACTTCAGAGCCTTGGCCACTGCTCAGGTGCTTGTCCAAGTCGGCCTCTCGGGTGCGCAGCACAGAGAATAAATTGCCCGCTTCGGTTTCGTCCAGCAGCACATCGGGCACGATGCCGCGGGCCTGGATGGATTTTCCGCTGGGCGTGTAGTAGCGTGCGGTGGTGATCTTCAGGCCGGTGTCGGGCCCGAGTGGGCGCACGGTCTGCACCGAGCCTTTACCAAAAGTCTGGTTGCCCATCACTGTGGCGCGGTGGTGGTCTTGCAGCGCTCCCGCCACAATTTCGCTGGCCGAGGCGGAGCCTTCATTCACCAGGACAACCAGGGGCACGGATTTCAGCGCCGCTGGCAGCCGCTTGAGTGGATCATTTTTGCCGCGATAGCGATAGAACTCGGGGGCTGCCTTGTAGATGAATTTACTCTCAGCCAACTGGCCATTGGTAGAGACGACGTCCACGTTTTCTGGCAGGAAAGCGGCGGACACGGCCACAGCCGCGTCCAGGAGGCCACCCGGATCATTGCGCAGGTCAAGCACCAGGCCTTTGAGCTGAGGCTCTTGCGTGTAGATGTCTTCGAGCTTGCGCACGAAGTCTTCGACGCTGCGCTCTTGAAACTGGCTCAGGCGAATCCAAGCGTAGCCAGGCTCCATTATTTTGCCTTTCACAGATTGGGTTTTGATTTCTTCGCGTGTGATGGTGACCGGGAATGTCCGGTTTTCATCCTTGCGGAAAATGGTGATGTTGACTTTGGTATTGGGCTCGCCCCGCATGCGTTTGACGGCCTCGTTCAGTGTCAAACCCTTGACCGCTGTGTCGTCGATTTTGGTGATCAGGTCGTTGGTTTTTAGGCCTGCACGAAACGCAGGGGAGCCTTCAATAGGTGAGACGACCTTGACCAGTCCGTCTTCCTGGGTGATCTCGATGCCAATACCGACAAAACGGCCTGATGTACCTTCACGAAATTCTTTGAAAGATTTTTTGTCAAAGTACTGGGAGTGTGGATCCAGACTGGATACCATGCCAGAGATGGCGTCGGTGATCAGCTTTTTGTCGTCCACCGGTTCGACATAATCGGTTTTTATCATGCCGAAAATGGCCGCGAGTTGCTGCAATTCTTCTAGCGGCAAAGGTGCCATCGCGTTGCGTGCCACGGTTTGTAGTGAAACCGTGGTTAACGCGCCGGCCAGCACGCCCAGTGAAATCCAGCCTGTGATTTTCAGTTTTTGTCCCATAAGTCGCCCTTTGTCGCTTCAATGTACACCCTTGGAAGAGAATCCACTGGTGTAGGTTCCCTTTAGTCGGATATTTTGAGAATAAAAATAGGGGTGACTGTCACACCACGTCCATCAGGCTTTGCCCTGAGCGGCGACCGCTGCGGCAGCCTTGGCCGCAGCAGCGGAGTCGCCCAAGTAGTAGTGGCGCATTGGTTTGAGTTGTTCGTCCAGCTCATAAACCAGCGGAATGCCGTTGGGAATGTTCACGCCCACGATGTCGGCGTCAGCCACGTTATCCAGGTATTTCACCAGGGCGCGAATGGAGTTGCCGTGCGCGGCAATCACCACCCGTTTGCCTGCTTTGATGGCTGGTGCGATGGACTCATTCCAAAGCGGTAGCACACGGGCCACTGTGTCTTTGAGGCATTCGGTCAGGGGAACTTGGTCGGGCTGCAGCCGTGCGTAACGGGGGTCGCTTCGCTCGCAGCGCGGGTCGTTGATGTCAAGTGCCGGTGGCGGGATGTCGTAGCTACGGCGCCACACCAGCACCTGCGCGTCGCCATATTCTTTGGCTACCTCGGCTTTGTTGAGGCCTTCAAGCGCACCGTAATGGCGCTCATTGAGCCGCCAACTGTTAACCACCGGTAACCAGGTGCGGTCCATCTCGTCCAGGCAGTGCCACAGGGTGCGGGTGGCGCGTTTGAGCACGCTGGTGTAGGCCAGATCGAAGTCATAACCCTCAGCCTTGAGGAGTTGGCCGGAGTTTTTGGCTTGCGCAATGCCCGTGTCGGTCAAGTCCACATCGACCCATCCGGTAAAGCGGTTGTCAAGGTTCCAGGTGGATTCGCCGTGACGAATGAGGACGAGTTTGTACATGGTTTCGGTAGGATTCGAAGGTAGATGGGACTGGGATTATCGGAATTTTTTTGGGATAAATGACCCTGAAAAAACGCCTAACAACCCGTCATTCTAAAATCAGTCGTTTTGACGTTGAATAAACAAGGATATTCGTGAAATTCATTATCGACAATTGGACACTGATTTTGGTGGCCCTGAGCTCCGGTGGTTTACTGGCTTGGCCTATTTTGAAGGGACTGACAGGCGGGTCTTTGACGCCTACGGGGGCAGTGCAGCTCATCAACCGGGAGAAGGCCATTGTGATTGATGTGTGCGAGGCCAGCGAATTCTCGGCGGGCCATATCGGCGGGGCTAAAAATATTCCCCTGAGTCAGTTGAAAGAAAAATTGACCGGCGTGGTCAAAAACAAAGAGCTACCCCTCATCTTCGTGTGCCAGACCGGTAGGCGCTCCAGCAGTGCGGCCAGTGTGGCCAAAGGTATGGGCTACCAGAAAGCACAGTCGCTGAACGGCGGTGTTGCCGCCTGGCAAGCCGCCAATCTGCCGATTGATAAAGTCTGAAGGAGTCCCTGAGATGCAAGCCGTCAAGATGTACACCACCGCCGTTTGCCCCTATTGCGTGCGGGCCAAGCAAATCCTCAAAGCCAAAGGGGTGGAGACGATCGAGGAGATCCGAGTCGATATCCACCCCGAAGCGCGGATGCACATGATGGAGATTACGGGGCGCCGTTCGGTGCCGCAAATCTTCATTGGCGACACGCATGTGGGGGGCTGTGACGACCTGATGGCGTTGGATGAGCGCAGCGGCTTGATGCCCCTGCTTCATGCGACTTGATCCTGAGATAATCCCTCATCCCGATTGTTAGCCCGCTTCGGTGTCACGAACCGGTGGGCTTTGTTTTGACCCGAAAGAAAAGCCATGGCTGATATGCAAGAACCCGTTTTCCAGATCCAGCGCGTTTACCTCAAGGAATCTTCCTTGGAGCAACCCAACTCACCCGCTATTTTGTTGGATCAATCCCAGCCTACAGTGGACATTCAACTCGCCGTGGGCGGCATGCCGGTGTCTGAGGGTATGTTTGAGGTGACGGTTACGGCCACGGTGCAGACCAAGATCGGTGACCGTACCGTGTTTCTGGTGGAGGCTCAGCAGGCCGGTATTTTTGAGATTCGCAATCTGCCTGACGACCAGATGGGCCCCATCATGGGTATTGCTTGCCCGCAGATTGTGTACCCCTACCTGCGTGGCAATGTGGCTGATTTGATTCAGCGTGCGGGCTTCCCGCCAGTGCATCTGGCAGAAATCAACTTCCAAGCTATGTACGAGCAACAGCAAGCCCAGCAGGCCGCAGCGCAGGAGCAGCCTGCGGCGACTGTGCAATAACGACCCCAAAGTCAACCGTCTCCTCAGCGAACCGCACCCACCATGAAACTCATCGTGTTGGGCGCGGGTGCTTGGGGAACGGCGCTGGCCATCAGTGCCAGCCAAAATTCGCGCGCCACGCATCGCGTGACGCTGTGGGCACGTGACCCTGTCCAGGCGCTGACCATGCAAACCCAGCGTCTCAATGCGCGCTATTTGCCTGGCCTGGCATTGTCGGGTTCTATCCAGGTTGTGAGTGGTTCTGCCGACGCATTGGCGCAAGTCGTGCAGGGGCAAGACCTGGTGATTGTGGCCACGCCCATGGCGGGGTTGCGGGGTGTGCTGACCCAGTTGCGTGATTTCAGACAACCCGTGGCGTGGCTGTGCAAGGGGTTTGAAGCTGCTAATTCGAAGTCTCTTTCAGCGTCTTTTGGGCTTCTAGCCCATGAAGTACAAGCACAATCAGCTCCTGAATTGATAGCGGGCGCTTTGAGTGGCCCGAGCTTTGCCCAGGAGGTGGCCCTGGGGCAGCCGACTGCCTTGGTGGCCGCGAGCGTGCATGCGAGTGTGCGTGAAGCTCTGGTGGCCGCTTTTCACAGCCCAGTGTTGCGGGTGTACGCCAATGAAGACGTGGTGGGCGTTGAGGTGGGCGGTGCTGTCAAAAACGTGATGGCGATTGCCGCCGGCGTGCTGGACGGTATTGCCGCCGCTGATTTGCCCGATCACCAGCGCCCTGGGCTTAACGCACGCGCCGCTCTCATCACGCGCGGGCTGGCCGAGATGACCCGCTTAGGGCTTGCGCTGGGCGCTCGGGCCGATACCTTCATGGGTCTGTCTGGGCTGGGCGATCTGGTGTTGACCGCCACCGGTAACCTCAGTCGCAACCGGCAGGTCGGTTTGCTACTGGCGCAGGGGCAAACCTTGCAACAGGCCGTAGCCTCACTCGGTCATGTCGCCGAAGGCGTGTACAGCGCGCGCACCGTGCTGCAACGCGCCCGGCATTTGGGTGTGGACATGCCGATCACGCAATGCGTGGTGGCCTTACTGGATGGCCAGATGCAGCCCGCCCAGGTGGTGGCTGCACTGATGGGGCGTGAGCCGACGACCGAGTCCGCTTAAGCCGGGGCACTGTCTTTCGCAACACGGTTGGCAATGTGCGCGAGGGATTCCTCAACCTGATCGACCAGGATCAGACACAAATCGCCATCTCCCAGTTTGTCCATGGCCGTGTCGATGGCTAAAAATTCACCGCGAATTTCAGTGATGGTTTTGGTGCGGCTGGCCTTAACCAGGCCTTGTTGCAACAGGGCCAGAACTTCACCGTCCGCGCGACCACGCTGGCACTGGTCTTGGTAAAGTAGGGCTTCGTCAAAGGCTTCACCCAGTAGGGCGGTTTGCTCGCGGATGTCTTCGTCGCGCCGGTCGCCGGCACCGCTTATCACGACCATGCGGCGCTTGGCGGGCAGGGCGTTCACCGCCTGCACCAGCGCGATCATGGCGTCCGGGTTGTGGCCGTAGTCGGCAATCACCGTCGCACCTCGGTAGCTGAACAGGTTAAACCGACCCAGCGCGTTGTCGCTGTCATTGATGAAGCTGGCCAACCCACCGCGCACGGTGTCCCAGTCCAGCCCCAAGCCCCAGACAGCGGCGACTGAGGCCATGACGTTTTCAACCTGAAAACCAATCGCACCCTGGTGCGTGATGGGGACATGGGACATGGGAAAACGCTGACGCTGCGTGCCTTCAGCCGCGATTACACAACCGTCTTCCACGTACACGCCGCGCTTGCCCTGCGCCAGATGGGTGGCCATCACCGGGTGGTTGCGGTCAGCGGCAAAGAAGGTGACCGTGCCTTTGCAGTGCACGGCCATGGCCGCCACGATGGGGTCGGCCGCATTGAGCACGGCCACACCTTTGGCGGCGATGTTTTGCACGATCACGCGCTTGAGCACGGCCAGGTCTTGCACCGAGGTGATGTAGTTCAGGCCGAGATGGTCGCCACTGCCCACGTTGGTGACCACAGCCACATTGCAGCGGTCAAAGGCCAAGCCTTCGCGCAGCATGCCGCCGCGCGCGGTCTCCAGCACAGCGGCATCCACATCGGGGTGCGCCAGCACATTGCGTGCACTCTTGGGGCCACTACAGTCGCCGGTGTCGATGCACTGGCCGTCCACATAAACCCCGTCGGTATTCGTCATGCCCACGCGCAGGCCGCTGTGGGTGAGCAGGTGAGAAATCATTCGCACGGTTGTGGTTTTGCCGTTGGTGCCGGTGACGGCGATCACAGGGATGCGGCCGTTGTCGCTTTGCTGGGCACCGAGTTTGCAGCCCAGTTTGTCACCGTGCTTGTCACCGTATTTGTCGCCATGCTTGTCGCTGTGGCCGTAGAGGTGCGTGATGATGGCCTCGCCCACGTTGCGGCCTTTGCCGTAAGAGGGCGACAGGTGCATGCGCAGACCGGGTGCGGCGTTGACTTCCACCACGCCGCCGCTTTGTTCTTCCAGGGGGCGCAACACGGTTTCTGCCACCACATCCACGCCGCAGACATGCAGACCTACGGTGACGGCGGCGTCGATGGCGCGTGCTGCCACTTCGGGGTACACATCGTCCGTCACATCGGTGGCGGTGCCGCCAGTACTGAGGTTGGCGTTGTTGCGCAAGATGACGCGTCGCCCCTTCACGGGGATGTCTGATGGGGTCAGGTCTTGCATTAACAGTCTGGCCACCGCAATGTCGTCAAAGCGGATTTTGGTGAGCGATGTGGCGTGGCCGTCGCCGCGTTTGGGGTCGGCGTTGACTTTGTCCACCAGCTGCTTGACGGTCAGCACGCCGTCGCCAATCACGTGCGGGGGGTCGCGCCGGGCAGCGGCGATCAGGCGGTTGCCGACCACCAGCAGGCGGTAGTCGCTGCCAGGCAGGAATTTCTCAACCATCACGGTGCCGATGTCTAAAGCGGCTTTGTAGGCCACTTCCATGTGTTCGCGGGTGGCCACGTTGACGGTGACGCCCTTGCCCTGGTTGCCGTCCAAGGGCTTGACCACCACAGGCAGACCAATTTCCAGGGCCGCAGTCCAGGCGTCGTCAGGGGTTTCTACCGGGCGACCGAAGGGCACAGGCACGCCTGCGGCTAACAGCAGGCGTTTGCTCAGGTCTTTGTCTTGGGCGATTTCTTCTGATACGGCGCTGGTGGCATCCACCTCGGCGGCCCAGATGCGGCGCTGCTGGCTGCCCCAGCCGAACTGCACCAAGCTGCCCTGCGTCAGACGGCGGTAGGGAATGCCGCGTGCGATGGCGGCATCAACGATGGAGCCGGTGCTGGGGCCAAGGCGCACGTCTTCGTCTTTGTCGCGCAGCGCAGCCAGCGTGGCATCCGCATCGAATTCAGCGGCAGCATCATGGCTGTCGCTATCACCTCGGTTTTCGCCGTGACCACCGAAAGCGGCTTGCACCAACTGGATGGCGGCGTCCATGGCCATGCGGCCCACGTCTTCTTCGCTGTACTCCACCACCACCTCGAACGTGCCGGCCTCGGGTGTGGCGTGGGTCTGGCTGAAGGTGACGGGGCAACCGGCCTGGGCTTGCAACGCCAGCGTGGCCTGCTCCAGCACGTGGGCGAGTGAGATGGGTGCACGTTTGGCCGTACCTGCACGCAAGGCGCCAATGCTGGGGAAGAGCGCGCGGATGCGGGCTTCAAAGCCGGGCATGTCGGCAATCGACAGCTCGGTGTCGCTGCAAGAGACCACGGCTTCTATGGCGGTGTGGCGGCTCCAGCGGTTGGGGCCCCGCAGGGCGCGAATGCGAGAGACTTCCATGAGGGGCTTTCGGTCAGTTTTTGTTCTGAAGAGATGCTAAAAGATGCTAAGAGATACTGAAGAGGGCTGAAAATCAGTTTTTAAGCGAAATAGGCTTTACGTGCTTACTGAGTGGGTTACACCAGCTATCGAATTTGTAGCAATGATCGGTGATGCTAAGGCCATGGCTGCATCTACTGCAAAGGTGTCCAGACCGGCGCTGATGAGTTCGGGCACGATGCCCAGCGCCCAGGCAGTGGCAATCGCGGCCAGCACAGCGGCTTCGCTGATGCCCCGTGCGCTATCGGGTGCTACCGTATTTGTAGCTGTCCGTGCTGCATTCAAGCGCCTCACCACAGCATCCACGTTGGTCACCGTGGTTTCTGCTGTGCCTGTGAACAGCACGGCGCGGCCACGCTGGTAAACCACCGCCCGGCCACCTTGGGCGCGGTGGGCTTCCATGGCGGTGCTGTGGGCGTCCATGCCGTACAGCACAACTTGGCCGTCGCACAGCTCTGCCATGCCCATCACACGGGCATCGTCGGCGTTCAGCACGGCAAAGCCTTCGGGCAAAACCACGTCCACTTGGGTGCGCATGACCTTGAAGAGCTGTGCTTCGTCTTGAATGTCAAAGTCTTTCAGGCTTTTAATGCCGTCCAGATCGGTGACGACGCCAATCAGACAACGGTCATAGGCCAACCCATCTTGCAAAATGGAGGTGGCGTCGTTCTCGGCCACCACGGTGGTCACGGCGCGGTTCATCAGCAGGCGGTAGGCGGGTTCCCAGCGTGCGGCGCTTTGGCGCTCGACCAGCCGGTTGCCCAGGTACAGACCTTCGCGGCAGGCCAAGCCGACATGGCGGCCACCCAGGTGTAAAAACCAAGCGACCAAACGGGCAATGGTGGAGGTGCCGTGTGTACCCGTCACGCCCACGATGGGGATTCGGCCCGTCTCATCGGGTGCGAACAGGTGGTCCACAATCGCTTGGCCTACCGGTTGGGGCGTGCCTTCAGCGGGCTTCAGGTGCATCAATAAACCAGGGCCAGCATTCACTTCGACAATCGCGCCGCCTTGGGCTTGCAGCGGCTGGCTGATGTCTTCTGCCACCATGTCAATGCCTGCAATGTCCAGACCGACCACCCGTGCCGCCAGACTGGCTGCGTGGGCGACTTCGGGGTGAACCAGGGCGGTGCAGTCCATGGCCATGTTGCCGTTGCGCACCACCAGCACGCGCTTGTCAGGGTTAAGCACGCTTTTGCCGTCCAGACCCTGGCGTTGCAGGTTTTGCACAATGACATGGTCGATCTTGAGGTCAATCGGGCTTAAGGGAAAGTCTTCCGTCCAGCCCCGACGCGGATCGGTGTTGATCTGGCTGGCAATGAGCTGCTCAACGGTTTTCACCCCGTCGCCAGTGATCCAGACGGATTCACCGCGTGCAGCAGCGACCACTTTACCACCTACCACCAGCAAGCGGTGTTCGTCGCCAGGGATGGAGCGCTCGACCAGCACCTCAGAGCCTTCTTCGTCAGCAATCTTGAAGGCTTCGGCAAAATGCTCACGCAAGCGTAAATCCAGCGTCACGCCCCGGCCATGGTTGCCGTCAGAGGGTTTGATGACCACGGGCAGGCCGATGTCTTGCGCGGCTTCCCAGGCTTCGTCAGCGCTGTTGACCACCCTACCCTCGGGCACGGGCACGCCACAGGCTTTGAGCAGGGTTTTGGTCAGGTCTTTGTCGCGGGCGATACCCGCCGCGATGGCGGTGGTTTGGTCGGTTTGAGCCGTCCAGATGCGGCGCTGCTTGGCCCCGTGGCCCAATTGCACTAAATTGCCTTCGTTCAGCCGAATGTGCGGGATGTTACGGTCAGTGGCTGCGCCCACAATGGCTGCGGTGGATGGGCCGAGGTAGCAGTCATCCAGCTTTTCGCGGATACGGGCCACGGCGGCTTCCACGTCAAATGGTGCGCTGCGCAAGGTCGCCATCAGCAGCGTGTGGCCTTCGCTCAGCGCGAGGCGGGCGACTTGCTCGTCACGCGCACGGAACACCATGCGGTAGACGCCGCGCTTGGATGTGCTGCGCGTTTGGCCAAAGCCAGTGGGCATACCTGCCAAATTGAGCAACTCGATCACCACATGCTCCAGCACATGGCCGCACCAGGTGCCTGTCTCCAGCCGCTGCAAAAAGCCGCCGCGTTCGCCCACACCGCAGTGGTGTTCGATCAACGCGGGCAGCAAGGCTGTCAGGCGTGGGGTGAAGCCAGGGATCAGGTTGGTAGGACAGTCTTCGAGCGCGCCCAAATCCAGCCAGACTTCGAGAATCGAGCGGTACGTCCACATGTTGGGGCCGCGCAAATAGTTGATACGCAGCAGCTTGATGTCTTCGATTTCGGCGGTCATGGCGGGTGAGATAGAGGTCATGTTGTTCTTATGTGGTGTGATGTGTTGGGCGTGAGAGAAAATCAGTAGTCCGTTCCTGCAACCGCAGCGTTAAGCCACAGGGCTGATCAGGCTCTTGGCAATCGGTTTGTTGAAATCACAATGCAAAAATTAAATTCTCACGTGTCTAAGTTAGTGTCAGTGGCTGATATTCCGCAAGACCATCCAGCACACACCGCGTTGCACGCTTGTTTGCTTCCTCAAGAAAACGTTCAAAGTACGCTCGGGGTTGACTTGGACGCGCAACTCCACTTTACACAAGGTTGGTTGGTGCTGACCTCCCAGCGCGTCTTGGCCTGGGTGCCTGCCCAATCAGGTTGGACGGAATGGCCGCTCACGCCGGAGTTGTCCATGCGCCTGAGTGACCATGCCGGTGTCGGCACGCTGGAGCTGCAAGACACACACCAGCGCCTCGCCACCTGGCGTTTCAGCCTTGCGCTGAACCTGCAAGCCCAGCGCTGGCAAGAAAAATTTGACGCACTGCAAGCCCAATCCCGTCATGAAGAGCACGGTGAAATCGTCCAGGACAGTGACGATTTGCCCACTTGCCCCAGCTGCCGCGCCCCTTTGCCGCCGGATTCGGAAGAGTGTCCTACCTGTGCCCGCGAGCTGCACACGCCGCCTTCCACCTGGGTGCTGTTGCGGCTGTGGCGCTTTGCCAAACCGTACCACAGCCAGTTGCTGCTCGGCTTTGTGCTGACCATGCTTTCCACCGCCGCCACGTTGATCCCCCCTTATTTGACGATCCCGTTGATGGACAAAGTGCTGATTCCGTTCCAAAACGGGCAAGACATTGACCACGGGTTGGTCATTCTGTGCCTGGGAGGGCTGCTGGGTTCGGCCCTGCTGGCCTGGGCGTTGGGCTGGTGGCGCACTTATTTGCTGGCGCTGGTGTCTGAGCGTATCGGTGCCGATTTGCGTACCGCCACCTTCGAGCATTTGCTGGGTCTTTCGCTGGACTACTTTGGTGGCAAGCGCACGGGCGATCTGATGTCGCGCATTGGCTCAGAAACGGATCGCATTTGCGTGTTCCTGTCGATGCACGCGCTGGATTTCGCGACCGATGTGCTGATGATCGTCATGACGGGACTGATTTTGTTTTCCATCAACCCTTGGTTGGCGCTGGTCACACTGCTGCCACTGCCGTTCATCACCTGGATGATCCATTTGGTGCGCGACCGTCTGCGCACCGGCTTCGAGAAAATTGACCGTGTGTGGGGCGAAGTCACCAACGTGCTGGCCGACACCATCCCCGGCATCCGCGTGGTCAAGGCCTTTGCACAAGAAAAGCGTGAAGCGACCCGCTTTCGCGACGCGAACAAGCACAACCTGGAGATCAACGACAAGCTGAACAAAACCTGGGCGCTGTTCACTCCCACCGTCTCGTTGTTGACCGAAATTGGCCTGCTGGTGGTGTGGGCGTTTGGCATCTGGCTGGTGTCCAAACAGCAAATCACCGTGGGCGTGCTGACGGCGTTCATCGCCTACATCGGGCGCTTTTATGGGCGGCTGGACTCGATGAGCCGCATCGTGTCGGTCACGCAAAAAGCCGCTGCGGGCGCAAAGCGCATTTTTGACATCCTGGACCATGTGTCCAACGTACCTGAGCCGACCAACCCCGTCAAACTGCCCGCTGTCAAAGGCAGTTTGGAGATGCGTGATATTGGCTTTCGCTACGGCAACCGTGCCGTCATTCGCGGCTTGAACCTGCACATCCGCCCTGGCGAGATGATTGGTCTGGTGGGCCACAGCGGTTCTGGCAAGAGCACGCTGGTCAATCTGATTTGCCGTTTTTACGACGTGACCGAAGGCACCATCAGCCTGGACGGCGTGGATTTGCGCCGCCTGGGCGTGGCCGATTACCGCAGCAACATCGGTTTGGTGCTGCAAGAGCCGTTCTTGTTTTTCGGCACCATTGCTGAAAACATCGCCTACGGCAAGCCTGGGGCTACCCGCAGCGAGATTGTTGCTGCCGCCCGCGCCGCCCATGCGCACGAGTTCATTTTGCGATTGCCGCAAGGCTACGACTCCCTGGTGGGTGAGCGCGGCCAGGGCTTGTCCGGCGGTGAACGCCAGCGCATCTCGATTGCCCGTGCACTGCTGATTGACCCGCGCATTTTGATTCTGGACGAAGCCACGTCGTCAGTAGACACTGAAACCGAGAAAGAAATCCAAAAAGCGCTGGACAACCTGGTGCTGGGTCGCACCACCATCGCTATCGCCCACCGCCTCTCCACGCTGCGTAAGGCGGACAGGCTGGTGGTGATGGACCGAGGCCAAGTGGTCGAAGTCGGCCCGCACGAAGAGCTGATGGCCAAGCAGGGCGCGTACTGGCGCTTGTACGAAGCACAGGCGCGGCGCGAGGTTGTCGAAGGTGAAAGTGGCCAAAGTGGTGGGGGCACGGTAGATGCCGCCTTGCCCATGCTGCCTGTCAACCTGTCTGCCCACGCAGAGATGCAACCCGTTGGAAGCCTGTGAAAATCACGATCACCACCATGACAACCACCGCCCCCGCTCCTGCCTTCCCCAAACTCACCCGCAACCGCTTTGGCCGCTTGGTGTTGACGGATGCCCATGGCGTTCACCACGAAGGTGTGGTGCCCGTGCGTGCGCACCCGATTTCTGCGCCTGACGAAGGCATCTCCTTGGTGGGCACCGATGGCCACGAACTGGCTTGGGTGGACGATCTCACCCAATTGCCTGAAATACCACGCCAACTGCTGACGGAAGAGCTGGCCAGCCGCGATTTTTTACCCCACATTCAGCGCATCAAAACGGTCTCTACGTTCTCCACCCCCAGCCGTTGGGATGTGGTGACGGACAGGGGCGACGCGAGTTTCATTCTGAAGACGGAAGAAGACATTCGCCGTCTGGCCGATGGCCGCCTGCTGATCGCCAGCAGCCACGGCTTGCAGTTTGTGGTGGCGGACAAACTCGCGTTGGACAAGGGGTCACGCAAGTTGTTGGACCGGTTCTTATAGGGCTTGCCTGCCGTTCGGTGCGCAGTTCGTTATGAAGCTGTGGTCAGTTGTGGACAGCACGCACTTCCCGCGACAGGTCATACACCGTCACGCCCTGTTCTGCGCCTGATTTGGTCAGCCAATCCGGGTGTGCCACCGTGTTTTGCATATCGCGTTTGCCTGCGGCCCAATGTTCCAGCATCGTAGAGCGTGAGAAGTCGTAATCTTTGGATTCTTGCTCGAACGCACTTTGGCGGTAGATCAGGTGGACGATATCGACGTGGGCGGTGCGGTTGGCGGCTTCCAGGCGCTTCACGTCGGGATCGTTGCGCAGGGCGGGGGGCAGTTTGGCGATCAGGTTGCAGATGGCTTTTTTGTTGCGCTGTATCTGGGCGGCTTTGTCGGTGCCAAAGCGGGTACGGCTGGAATACATGATGTCTTTTTGCCGCGAAGTCACGTCGCCCATGTTGCGTGGTAATTCACCCCGGGCACTGAACAGGTCGACCTGGGCAATCATCATTTTGGCGGGGCCGCGCATGTCCAGTACGTACTGCAACGGGGTATTGGAGACGACGCCACCATCCCAATAAGGCTCGCCTTCCACCATCACCGGTGCGAACGCGGGTGGCAATGCGCCGCTGGCCATGATGTGCTCAGGGCCTATCTTTTGCATGGTGTTGTCAAAGTACACCGAGTTACCGGTGCGCACGTTCACTGCACCCACCGAGAGACGGATTTTCTGCTGGTTGATCAAATCAAAATCGACCAAACGCTCCAGTGTGGCACGCAGTGGGCTGGTGTCGTAGTAGCTGATCGCGGCATCGGTGCCTTCGGGTTGCAGCATCGGTGGCGGCATACGCGGGGTGTAAAAGCCCTCTACGCCACTGACCGCTGCCATCGCTGCGCCAAACTGGTGAAACACGGCGCGTTGCTGGTCAAACAGGGGCGTGAGCCCACTGGTGCGCGACGTGACCAAATCCCAAAACTCATGTAGCCGCGCCACACGCTTGGCTGGTGGGTTACCCGCGATCAAGGCGGCGTTGATGGCCCCAATGGAAACACCCGCCACCCAATGGGGCTCGCTAGGGATTTTGGCCAGTTCTTCATAGACACCAGCTTGGTAGGCCCCAAGGGCACCACCGCCTTGCAGTACCAGGGTAATGTGTTCGTGGTCGAGCAAGGGGTTTTTAGATTTTCGGGTGGCCATGAGAGAAAGTTGTTTGTTGTGTGCGTTGTCAGGGGACGGCAAAAGGCAAAAAAATCAAGCCAGCCGTTTTACCAGCACTTGGCTCTTGCGGTTCCAGTTGTACTTGCGTTTGCGCGCTTCTGGCAGCCAATCCGGGTCAACTTGCACAAAACCACGTTTTAAAAACCAGTGCATGGTACGGGTGGTGAGCACAAAGATGCTGTCCAGCCCCGCGTTTTTCGCCCGTTGTTCTACGCGTTTCAAGATGCGTTCGCCGTCACCCTGACCTTGGCTTTGCGGCGATACGGTCAGGGCAGCCATCTCAGCCGTCCTGGCTTCCGGGTAAGGGTAGAGTGCTGCACATGCAAAGATCACGCCATCGTGTTCGATGATGCTGTAGTGGTCAGCATCGCGCTCGATTTCCGTGCGGCTGCGCTTGACCAGCGTGCCGTCATTCTCGAACGGCTCAATCAGTTGCAAGATACCGCCCACGTCATCGTTGGTGGCTTCGCGCAGGGATTCGAGCTTTTCGTCAATCACCATGGTGCCCACGCCATCGTGGACGTAAATCTCCAGCAGCACTGAGCCGTCCAGCGCGAACGGAAGGATGTGGCTGCGCTCCACGCCAGCTTTGCAAGCCTTCACGCAATGCTGCAGGTAGAACGCGGTATCGGTGGGGTTTTGCGCAGCGGGCAGGGCGGCCAGCAGCTTTTCAGCAGCGGCCAGCGGCAGTTCGGTGTCAATCGGGTTGTCTTCGCCTTCGGGTTGCAGCGGGTCGATGCGGATGCCAGGGATTTCAGTCAGGAACACCAGCTTATCGGCCTGCAAGGCAATCGCTACGCTGGTGGCAACTTCTTCCATCGTCAGATTGAACGCCTCGCCCGTAGGCGAAAAACCAAAGGGTGACAGCAGCACCATGGCGCCAAAATCCAGCGTGCGCAAGATACCTGCCGCATCCACCTTTCGGACCAGCCCGGAATGCTGGAAATCCACGCCATCCACAATGCCCACGGGCCGCGCCGTGATGAAGTTGCCTGAAATCACCCGCACCGTAGAACCTGCCATGGGCGTGTTGGGTAAACCTTGGCTGAAGGCTGCTTCGATCTCGTAGCGCAGTTGCCCAGCGGCTTCTTGCGCGCAATCCAGCGCTACCTCGTCGGTGATGCGCATCCCATGCGAGTACTTGGCTGCGTGGCCCTTGGCTTTGAGCTGCTCGTTCACCTGGGGCCTGAAGCCATGTACCAGCACGATCTTGACGCCCATGCTTTGAATCAGTGCCAAGTCTTGCGCCAAGTGTTGCAGTTTGCCCGCCGCGATGGCCTCACCCGCGATACCGATAACAAAGGTTTTGCCCCGGTGCATGTGGATGTAGGGCGCAACTGAGCGAAACCAGGGGACGAAGGTGAAATTGAAGACAGTGGACATGGGGGCGAAGAAATGAAGTTGAGCTGTGAGCTATTGCGAAGGGAGTTTAATGACCTGTGGTGAAGTTCGTTAGTTGTAAAACGGATTAACCACCGTCATCCCCCCAAACCGCTGCCCATGCGTCAAATCCTCGGTGTACAAAGTTTGCACATTGGCGCGAAGTGCGGCTTCCACCACCATCGCATCCCATATGGACAACTGATGCTGGATGGCTTTGTCCATGGCTGCCGTCACAAGTGCCAGATCGCTTTGCACCACCGTCCATCCGGTGTAGGCCAAAGTCATTGTGCGGGCGGTGTCTGCGGGCATTTTTTGCTTGCGTGTCAGCACATTGAACAGTTCGATCAGCACCTGGGTGCTGATGACGCTATCGCCCTTTGCACTTGCCAGGGCTACCAAGCGTCGGGCAACAGCCTGTTTGGCGAGGGCAGCGGTGTCGGTGCAGTACACCAGTACATTCGTATCGAAAAACACGCTCATGGCTGAGAGGGGGGAAGTGCCATACGGTCGCGGGTACGGTAATCACCGTCATACATTTCGCTGCGTAAGGTGTTTGACTTGGCGGCGGTGAGGGGCGTTGTGGATGTGGCTTGGGTGGTCTGCGCCGTGGCCGCTTCCATCGTGGCCATCAGCCGAGCGGTGGCTTCCTCGCGTTGCTTTTGCAGGACATCGTCTGAGCCGTTCGCGTACTGTTGCAAAAATTCACGCACCTTGGCGCTCAGCGAGGTGCCTTGCTGGATGGCACGCACGCGGGCTTGTTTGATGAGCTGGTCATCCATCGAGATGGTCAAGTTTGACACAGCGAATCCTCCTTAAGTGCTGGAGAATCCAGTGTAGCACGTGAATATGTGAATACGTGAACACGTGTCCGGGAAAGAGTTCAGCGATAATCCCCCCATGCCCCTAAAGATAGAGTTTCCAGAATCCCTCCCCGTCTCTGCCAAGCGCGAAGAAATCATGGAGGCCATCAGCGCGCACCAGGTTGTCATCGTTTGCGGTGAAACGGGCTCCGGTAAGACCACCCAGTTGCCCAAAATTGCCTTGGCGCTGGGCCGTGGCAAGTGCAATGCGCCCGAGGGAACACCGCCGCACCTGCGCAGGATGATTGGCCATACCCAGCCGCGCCGTATCGCCGCCAGCAGCGTGGCCAAACGCATTGCCGAGGAATTAAACACGCCGCTTGGCGATGTGGTGGGGTTCAAGGTGCGGTTTCAAGACCGCCTCTCGCGGGATGCGTCCGTCAAGTTGATGACCGACGGTATCTTGCTGGCTGAAACGCAGACCGACCCACTGCTTAAAGCCTACGACACACTCATCATTGACGAGGCGCACGAGCGCAGCTTGAACATTGATTTTTTGCTGGGCTATTTGCGAGAAATTTTGCCACGCCGCCCGGATTTGAAGGTCATTGTGACCTCCGCCACCATTGACGCGGACAGGTTTGCCAAGCACTTTGAGAGCAAAAGTGGCCCTGCGCCCGTCATCATGGTGTCGGGCCGTATGTTTCCGGTGGAGCAGCGTTACCGCCCGTTTGAGGAATCGCGCGATTACGACCTGAACAGCGCGATTGCCGATGGTGTGGACGAACTCTGGCGTGACCCGCACAACGCGGGCGATATTCTGATTTTCTTGCCCGGTGAGCGTGAAATCCGTGAAGCGACAGACCACCTGCGCAAGCATTTGGCGCACCAGCCGCTGTACCGCAGCGCCGAGGTGTTACCGCTGTTTGCCCGCCTGAGCCAAACCGAGCAAGACCGTATTTTTGACAGCCACGGCGGCAGACGCATCGTGCTGGCCACCAATGTGGCGGAGACTTCGCTGACTGTCCCCGGCATCCGTTACGTGATTGACGCAGGTACAGCGCGCTTGAAGCGCTACAGTTTCAGGAGCAAGGTCGAGCAGTTGCTGGTGGAGCCCATCAGCCAATCGTCGGCCAACCAGCGCGCCGGGCGCTGCGGGCGGGTGGCGAACGGCATTTGCATCCGGCTTTATGACGAGAAAGACTTCAACGGCCGTGCGCGTTTTACCGACCCGGAAATCCTGCGCTCGTCTCTTGCCGGGGTGATTTTGCGCATGAAGGGCTTGCGCCTGGGGGATGTGGAACGCTTCCCGTTTTTGGAAGCCCCACGCCCCAAAGCCATTGCCGACGGCTACCAGCTGCTGGCCGAACTGGGCGCGGTGGACGAGGCGAATGAGCTGACGCGCATCGGTCACGAATTGTCCAAACTCCCGCTAGACCCGCGTGTGGGCCGCATGATTCTGGAGGCCCGTGAGCGCGGTGCGCTTGACGAGGTGCTGGTCATCGCCTCTGCCCTCAGCGTGCAGGATGTGCGTGACCGGCCCATGGAGGCGCAACAGCAGGCGGATCAAGCACATGCCAAGTTTGACGATGACAAGAGTGAGTTCTCGGGGTATTTGAATTTATGGAAATGGCTGGGCGACAACAAAGGAGGCCACGGAACTGACCACAAACTCAGCAACCGCCAGTACGAATCCCTGCTGCGGCAAAACTTCATCAACGTGCGCCGCCTGCGTGAATGGCGCGACATCCACAGCCAGTTGCTGACAGTGGTGGCCGAGCACAAATGGCGTATCAACACGCAGGCCGCGTCGTATGAGCAACTGCACCTCTCGATGCTTGCAGGCATGCTGGGCAATGTGGGCTACAAGCTTGAAGACGAGGCGGTCTACCTGGGCGCACGCGGTATCAAGTTCTACAGCCATCCCGGCGCACATTTGAAAAAGAAGCCTGGGCGCTGGATCGTCTGTGCCGAGCTGGTTGAAACTACCCGTCTGTTTGGTCGAGGCATTGCAGCCATCGAGCCGCAGTGGATTGAGCAGGTAGCTGACCATTTGCTCAAAAAGCAGTTGCTCGACCCCCATTGGGAAAAGAAGACCGCCGAAGTGACAGCGCTGGAGCGGGCCACGCTCTACGGCATCGTGATTTACAGCGGTCGGCGTGTGAATTTTGGCCGGGTTGACCCGGTGGCGGCGCGGGAAATCTTCATCCGTGAAGCGCTGGTCGGCGGGCAGTGGGACACCAAGTTGCCTTTTCTGGCCGCTAACCAAAAGCTGATTGCGCAGGTGGAAGACCTGGAGCACAAGTCCCGTCGCCAAGATGTGCTGGTCGATGACGAGTTGATTTACGCCTTCTACGACGCACAAGTGCCCGCAGACATGTGCAGTGGTGCAGGGCTTGAGAGTTGGCTGCGCGACCAGCAGCGGGCGCACCAGCATGCCCAGCAGCAGGCCAAAGCCAGCGAAAACCCGGAAAAATGGCTTCTCGCGGCGGCCCTTGTGCCATCGCAGCCTTTCATCAACCCGTTGCTGCTGACCCGCGACGCGTTGATGCGCCATGAGGCTGCTGGCATCACCGCGCAATCTTTCCCGCGCAGTATCCGTTTGGGTGGCGTGGACTGCGCCACCACCTACCTGCACGAGCCGGGCGACGCCAAAGATGGTTTGACCGTTACCGTGCCGCTCTTCGTGCTGAACCAAGTCAACGACGAACGTGGCGAATGGTTGGTGCCAGGCATGTTGAAAGACAAAATCCAGGCGCTGCTTAAAACCTTGCACCAACGCCCCCGCTCGCGTTTGGTGCCGCTGCCTGACACCGCCACCAGGATGGCTGAGACGTTGAACGCGCCTGAGCTGTTCGGCCACGGGGCGTTGATCGACGCGGTGCTGAAGCTGGTGCGACTGGCCACCTCGCTCGATATTGTGCGTGCCGACATCAAGGCCGACATGCTCAGCCCCCATCTGTTCATGAACTTCCGCGTGGTGGACGAACATGGCCGTCAGTTGGGCACAGGGCGTAATTTGGGGGCGCTCAAAGCCGAATTGGGTGCGCAGGCACGGGGCGCATTCCAGGCGTTGGCGGGGCTGAAGATGGCCAGCAATGCGGCTGCGGCCACCTCTTCAGTTGTTCAAGCCGCAGTTCAGCCTGAAAATAAGCCGCTACAGCATACAGGGCATGCTGTACCAGCTATTAAAAAAGAAGCACAGTCCGCTGCATTGGCCGCTCAACGCCACACCGCTTGGACATTCGGCGAGCTGCCTGAATTGCTCGAAATCCAAAAAGGTGGCCTCACCCTGATTGGCTACCCTGGCCTGATTGACGCGGGTGATGCTGTCACCATCGAAGTCTTTGACGAACCTGAGGTCGCCGCCGCCAAGCACCGCGCTGGCCTGCGCCGTCTGTTTGCTTTGCAGATCAAAGACGCGCTGAAGTATCTGGAAAA
Organism: Comamonadaceae bacterium; assembly: GCA_025356545.1. GTDB lineage: Bacteria > Pseudomonadota > Gammaproteobacteria > Burkholderiales > Burkholderiaceae_C > CANCDA01. Next base: position 1,588 of record JANXSU010000177.1, on the reverse strand, counting down.
AAACATCCCAGACCTGCAAAAGATGGCTGTCACCTTCATGCAGGTTGGCAAAAATGCGGACGGCTCTGGCGGTGGCACGCTGGAAGAACTGCGTGAGCAAATCATTGCCGTGGCCCTTGACCGTGCCTTTCTGCTAGACCCCTTGCCCACACACGAATTCGACTTCAAACGCCGCATCGAAGAAGGCCGTGGCCGCCTGACCCTCATTGCCAATGAGGTGGCGAGGCTGGCGGCCACCATTTTGGCCGAGTACGCCACGGCGGCCCGCAAAATCAAAGACACCAAAAATGCTCCCGAAGCCACGGCAGACGCCGCCCAGCAGCTCGCGCGTTTGATGCCCAAGCGCTTCTTGATCGCCTCCGCGTGGGGGCCGTTACAGCACTTTGCACGCTACCTGAAAGCCATCACCTCGCGCTTGGAAAAATACCGGGCTGACCCTGCCCGCGATGCGGCACGGATGGCGGAATTGCGTCCGCAAGAGCAACGCTACTGGCGTCTGGTGGCCGAGCGCAAGGGCGTGGCCGATGCCCGGATGCAGGAATTCCGTTGGCTGCTGGAGGAACTGCGGGTCAGCTTTTTTGCGCAGGAGCTGCGTACGCCTCAGCCGGTGAGTGTCAAAAGGCTGGACAAGGCTTGGGGACAGCTGGGGTGATCTTTTCCTGTTGCCCGTGACTTGTGACTTGTGCCGCTCAGGGCGTTCAGTTCACGTCACCGTTGGCTTGGTGGGGTGTCTTGAGCAGGGCATTGGCCGCCACAGGATGTCCAAAATAATAGCCCTGGAAGGCGTCGCAGCCGCTGCTGGCAAGAAAGTTACGCTGCTCTGCGGTTTCTACGCCCTCGGCAATCACCGTCAGCCCCAGGCTGTGGCCCAGTGCCAGGATGGTGCGGGCGATGACTGCGTCGCTGGGGTCGGTCAGGACATCACGCACAAACGACTGGTCAATCTTGAGTTGGTCCAGTGGCAGGCGCTTGAGGTACGACAGCGAGGAATAGCCTGTACCAAAATCGTCCAGTGAAAAGCCCACACCAAAGGCCTTGATGGCATTCATCTTGACGATGACATCTTCCACATCGTCAACCAGTGTGCTTTCGGTCAATTCAAGTTTCAGTAAATAGGGGTTGGCTCCAGTTTTTTGCAGTGCCTGGGCAATATGGTCAACAAAATCAGTTTGCGCAAACTGGGAGGCACTCACGTTGACAGCCATGGTCCAGTGTGCGGTTTCGGGTTGGTCTGCCCACGCTACCAGTTGGGCGCAGGCGGTCTCAAGCACCCATTGGCCCAAGGGCAGGATCAATCCTGTTTCTTCTGCCAGCGTGATGAACTGTACGGGAGAAACCAGTCCATTCAAGGCGTGGTTCCAGCGCACCAGTGCTTCTACACCTGTCGTTGCACCATCACCATTCACCTGAATCTGGTAGTGCAGCACAAACTCTTGCAGTGTCAAACCCTGGTGCATCTCTTTGATGAGTGAATCGTGGTCTGCCACTGCCGCCTGCATGGCTGGATCGAAAAACCGTGCTGCATTGCGGCCTGCGGATTTGGCTTGGTACATGGCCAAATCTGCTTTTTTGAGCAAATTATCCAGCG
>JANXSU010000147.1 GCA_025356545.1 Comamonadaceae bacterium | reverse complement strand
AGGCTAAGCGAAAAGTACACCAGATAGGCTGGTGCGGCTAGCGCAACTGATGGAGAAGAGTATGAAAGCTGGCATTCACCCCAATTACCGCGAAGTTTGTTTCCAGGACATGTCCAATGGTTTCAAATTCGTGACCCGTTCTTGCGCTAACGCCAAAGAAATGATCAAGATGGAAGATGGCCGTGAGTTGCCACTGTACAAGCTGGATACCACCAGCGAGTCACATCCCTTCTACACCGGCACACAAAAATCCGTGGACAACATGGGTGGCCGCGTCGAGCGCTTCCGCAACCGCTTCGGCAAGACCGCAGTCGCAGCCAAGTAAACTGTCCTCCGCGTCTAAAAAGGGCAGCCCGGTTCACCGCGCTGCCCTTTTGTTTGTCCTGGCCCCCTCTCTCGTCCCTACCCACTTCAGCGCGTGAACCGCCCAACACCCGCCATCGTCACCCAAGCTGCGGTGCGCCGCCTGCCACGCACGGCCCTACTACTGCTATGTATAGCCTACGTGCTGCCTGGCTTCATTGGTCGCGCACCTTGGCGCAGTGCCGATATCACGGCCTTTGGTGTCATGGCCGAGTTGGCTCGCGGCAGTGCTAACTGGCTGGCCCCCAGCCTCATGGGACAGGCGCTGGAAATTGACGCCTTATTGCCCTACTGGTTAGGTGCTTGGGCACTGCAACTCACCCCCACCTGGCTGGCCGCTGATTTTGCCGCTCGCCTGCCCTTCATCGGCCTGCTGGCCTTGACCTTGGCCGCGGTTTGGCACGGCATTTATTACCTGGCACGTAGTCCTAGTGCGCAACCCGTCGCCTTCGCCTTTGGCGGAGAGGCGCTGACACCCGACTACGCACGTGCTGTGGCCGATGGAGGCTTGCTCGCTTTCATCGCTTGCCTGGGACTGGCACAACTCTCCCACGAAACCACGCCAGCCCTCGCGCAGCTTTGTTTTACAGCCCTGAGTTTTTATGCGGTCGCTGCCCTGCCAGAGCGGCGGCTCATTCCACTGCTGGCGCTGATTGTCGGACTGCTGGGCTTGGCACTATCAGGCGCGCCGACCTTGGCCGTGTTGTTCGGTGCTGGGAGCGCTTTGAGCCTGGGCTTCGATCATGCCAACACGCCTCAGGACCCCCCCCTGCTTCAGCGCCGGACGCTGAGGAGCATTGCTCTAATAACAGCGCTCACCGTTCTAACAACCCTACTCGCCACCGTTTTGGGGCTGTGGCATTGGCGGCTGCAAATGCCACAGCCCAACTGGGACACTTGGCACGGCCTGAGCAGTCTATTGCTGTGGTTTACCTGGCCGGCTTGGCCTCTGGTCTTGTGGACCCTGTGGCGCTGGCGGCGGCAATTGTTCAATTCTCACATGAGCCGCCATCTCTCCTTGCCCTTGTGGTTTGTGCTTGTGACCCTGACTGCCACCCTCTTTACTCCCGCAGCTGATCGCGCCCTCTTGCTGGCACTGCCCGCTGTGGCGACGCTGGCCGCTTTTGCCTTGCCAACGTTTCAAAGAAGTGTCTCTGCTTTAATTGACTGGTTCACGCTGTTGTTCTTTACTGGTTGCGCCATCATTGTCTGGGTGGTGTGGATATCCATGCAAACAGGTTTCCCAGCGCAGCCTGCGGCCAATGTGGCGCGACTGATGCCCGGATTTGAGCCCAAATTTGTGATTTTGCCTTTCCTGTTTGCCTTATTGGCCACCTTGGCCTGGGTATGGCTGGTTCAGTGGCGAGCTGGACGTCATCGTGCCGCTTTGTGGAAGAGTTTGGTGCTGCCCGCAGGCGGGTCCGCCTTGTGCTGGCTCTTGCTGACTACGCTTTGTATGCCACTGTTGGATTACGCCCGCAGCTACGCTCCGTTGGTTAGCCGGATTGAGTCCTTAACCCCATCGGCTCCCTGTATAGATACCTTTGGCCTGCAACCCGGCCTGAGTGCAGCTTTTGCGTTCCACACCCGGCTCAAACTCAAACCCGTAGGCCTAAAAGCCAGTTGCCCGTGGCTCCTGGTTGATCAAGATGTCGTGATAGCACTGCCGGGCGTAGTCAAGCTCTCGGAGTGGGCTTTGCACAGCACCATGGGCCATCCACGCCCGGGTGAAGAGGACGTCGTGCTGTACCGGCGCGTGAGCAACATCAAAGCGACCGGCTCCTGACGACGTGTCAGAACTCAAAACCATCTCCCGCCACGCCGGCACCATTCTGATCGGGCAACTGGCCACCATGGCCTTCGGCGTCACGGACACCATCGTGGCAGGCCGCTACGCCGAAGCCTCACTCGCCGCCCTCTCGGTTGGATCGGCCATCTACATGAGCGTCTATGTCGCACTCATGGGCGTGCTGCAAGCCCTGCTACCCATCTGGGCCGAGTTGCACGGCGCCAAGCGGCCTGAGCAACTCGGTTTCTCGCTGCGTCAATCGCTTTACCTGATGCTCGCGCTCATGACGCTGGGCATGAGCGTTTTGCTGCAACCCGCTGCGTTGCTCGATTGGGCCGAGGTGCCTGTGTCACTCCGGAGTGAAGTGCTCAACTACCTGAGTGTTCTGGCACTGGCCCTGCCACCGGCCCTGCTGTTCCGTCTGTACAGCACGCTCAATCAAAGTCTGGGCAAGCCCTTGCTGGTGACCTGGCTGCAAATCGGTTCGCTGTTCGTCAAAATTCCACTCTCGATCTGGTTCGCTTTTGGCGGCTGGGGCTTGGCGGCCCAAGGCGTAGTGGGCTGCGCTTTGGCCACGTTGTTGGTGCAATGCCTGATGCTGACCGTCGCCCTATGGCTGCTGCGCACCCGTGCGCTGTACCAACCTTACCGACTGTGGCAACGTCTGGAAAAACCGCACGGGCCCACGCTGGCCACCTTCGCTCGCACGGGCATACCCAGTGGACTGACCATTCTGATCGAGGTGACCTCCTTCACACTAATGGCCCTGTTTGTGGCACGCCTGGGCACGGTTGCCGCCGCCAGTCATCAAATTGCCGCCAACCTGGCCGCCGTGCTCTACATGGTGCCGCTGGCCATCGGCATTGCCACCAGCGCTCGCACCAGCTACTGGCTCGGCGCGGGGCAGCCGCGCCAGGCGCGTCGAGCCGTGGGACTGGGCTTCTTGCTGGTGCTGGGCTGCGCCGTATTGCTCGCCGGGTCATTGCTTGGGCTGCGCGGATCACTGGCACAGCTTTATGCACGCAGTCCCGAGGTAGTTGCCTTAGCGACTTCCTTGCTGTTTTGGGTGGCAGGTTTTCACCTGTTCGACGGACTGCAAGCGCTAGGCGTGTTCGTCTTGCGCTGTTATCGCATCACGCTCACGCCCTTTGCCATCTACGGCGTATTACTGTGGGGCTTGGGGCTATTAGGTGGCTACCGGTTGGCCTACCACGGCATTGGCCCATGGCCCGCCATGCAAACCGCTGCGGCTTTCTGGATCGCAGGCCTGGTGGCGTTGTCTCTGGCGGCGTTGATTTTCTGGCTCATGATCTGGCAGATCATGCGGCGCGAATCGCAGGCCTAATCGCTGCGCCGCGTTCGCACCCGAGCAGCCGGAAAGACGATTGCAAAGCGCGAGCCCTTGCCCAGGGTGCTCTCAATTTTCAGCTCAGCCCCATGGCGTTGCGCCACATGCTTGACGATGGCCAGCCCCAAGCCAGTGCCCCCGGTATCGCGGGAGCGGCTGCGATCCACCCGATAAAAACGCTCGGTCAGGCGCGAAATGTGCTCGGGCGCAATACCGGGCCCAGTGTCTGTCACTGAAAACTCCGCCCGTCCATCCTCAGCTCGTCGCCACTGAACACGCAACTCGCCCCCATTAGGGGTGTAGCGAATGGCATTGCTGATCAGGTTGGACATGGCGCTTTGCAGCTCGCTGTGTGCGCCCGAAATATCCAAATCCTGTGACACATCAAAAATTAAATGATGCACAGGGGCGCTGGCCTCGTTGAGTACCGTTGACAGCGCTCTTCCCTCATTCTCCAAGTATTGCAATAGACGAGGTACGCCGACCCATTCAGTTTCACTGGGTAGAGGGCTACCCTCCAGTCGAGACAGCACCAACAAATCATTCACCAGCGTTTGCATACGTTGCGCCTGCTGCGCCATCAGCTCCAAATAGCGTGCACGCTCCACCTCATCCAAAGGCAAAGTTTGCAGGGTTTCCACAAAACCCGAGATCACCGTTAATGGCGTGCGAATTTCATGCGAGACATTGGCCACAAAATCTCGTCGCATGGCGTCAGCCTGCTCAAACTGCGTCACATCGCGTGACAGCAGCAGTTGGCGACCCTCGCCATAGGGATGGATATGCACTGACAAGCGCACGGGCCGTGCGAGAGTGTGGTCACGCCCCGGCATCACGATAGGAGCAGAAAAATCACCCTCAGCGTAATAGCGGGTGAATCCAGGGTCACGCACCAGATTGACGAAATGTTGCAACAGATCACGCTGGGTATCAAATCCAAAGTGCGCGGCTGCGGTTTGGTTGAACCACTCAATACGCCCCTGAACGTCTAACAAGACCAAGCCATTGGGCGAGGCCTGCAAGGCGGCCAAAAAAGCCTGTAGTCGCGCCTCACTGGCCTTGGTCTCTTGCTCACCTGAGCGCACCAGACGCCGCACCCGTTGCGACACTTCACCCCAAAGACCACGACTCACGGGGATAGCCGTCACATTATCTTGCCTCAACCACTGTAAAACCCGCATGGCACGCGCTGTATCCAGCAGCACCCACACCAATCCGCCTGCAACGACGCCCATCAACGCACCCGATGATGCAAAGTTTTTTGGCCAAAGCATCCATGCAATCCAGCCCCCTAGCGACTGAAGGAAAAGAAGAGAAGAAATTCTCAAAACCATGAACAGCTTTTCAAATCAAGGGGCAGGATGCGCTGTCACTCTGTAACCTGCACCACGCACCGTCTCTACCAGCACTCCGCCTGCACCCAAGGCTTCTCGCAAGCGCTTGATGTGCACATCCACCGTGCGCTCCTCAATGAAGACGTGATCGCCCCACACTTTGTCCAACAGTTGCCCCCGGCTGTGTACGCGCTCAGCGTGGCTCATCAGGTATTGCAAAAGCTTGAATTCCGTGGGGCCGAGTTTGAGTGGCTGCTCATTAAAAGACACGCGATGCGTCCCCACATCCAGCGCCAAACCACCAATGGCGAAGCCGCCCTCGGCTTGCTCAGGCGCGCGACGCCTGAGCACGGCACGCACACGTGCCAGCATTTCCTTGGTCGAGAAGGGCTTGGCCATGTAGTCATCCGCCCCGGCATCCAGACCGGCCACCCGGTCGGCTTCGTCACTGCGTGCGGTCAACATGATGATGGGCACCAGTTTGGTTCGGGGGTGCGAACGCCAGCGTTTTGCCAGCGTCAGGCCGCTCTCGCCGGGCAACATCCAGTCCAGCAGAATGAGGTCCGGCAAAGCTGCATCTATTTCTCGTTGTGCACTGGCACTGTCCACTGCCCAGAAGGGATGAAACCCATTGTGGCGAAGATTGACCGCCATCAGTTCAGCGATGGCAGGCTCGTCTTCAACAATCAACACCGTGGGCTGCTTCATCATTTCAAGACGGATTCGATTTCCTGCATTGAGCTGTGCCGCACGTCCGCACCTTTGACGATGTAGATGATGAGCTCGGCAATGTTTTTAGCATGGTCACCCACCCGCTCAATGGCTTTGGCGAGAAACAGCAAATCCAGACTGGGCGAGATCATGCGCGGGTCTTCCATCATGTAGGTGATGAGGATGCGCACAAAACCATCAAATTCCTTGTCAATCAGGTCGTCTTCTTTCAGGATGGCCACGGCGGTTTCGGTATCCAGGCGTGCAAACGCATCCAAAGCTTTGCGCAGCAAGCCTGAAGCCAGATCGGCCTCAAGACGCAACTCCGAGAATGGCAGAGATCGGGGCATGCCACTTTTGATAATGGACAGCACCATACGGGCAATTTTTTCAGCCTCGTCCCCCACTCGCTCCAGATTGGCAGTGGATTTGGAGATGGCGATCAACAGGCGTAAATCCACGGCTGTGGGCTGGCGGCGGGCGATGATGGAAGACAACTCCCGGTCAATTTCCACCTCCATGCCGTTCACACGGTGTTCGGTCTCAATGACCTGATGCGCCAAGTCGGCATTGAACTGGTAGAGCGCCTGGATCGCCTTCTGAATTTGCGCTTCAACCAAGCCGCCCAGTTCCATAACGCGGGATGAAACAGTGTTGAGTTCGCTGTCGAACTGGCTGGAGAGATGTTTTTCGGGCATATGAATTCCTTATCCGAATCGGCCGGTAATGTAATCTTCAGTTTCTTTGCGCTTGGGCTGGAAGAACATTTGCTCGGTCGCGCCAAACTCCACCAGATCGCCCAGGTACATGTAAGCCGTGTAGTCGCTGCAACGGGCGGCCTGCTGCATGTTGTGCGTGACGATGACCACGGTGTAGTCGTCTTTCAACTCGGTGATGAGCTCCTCCACCTTGGCAGTTGAAATCGGGTCCAGCGCCGAGCAAGGCTCGTCCAGCAAAAGAACTTCAGGTTTGATGGCAATGCCCCGAGCAATGCACAGGCGCTGCTGCTGCCCACCAGAGAGGCTGGAGCCACTTTGCTTGAGCTTGTCTTTCACCTCATTCCACAAAGCCGCCTTGCGCAAAGCCCACTCCACCCGCTCCTCCATGTCGGTGGCGCTGAGCGAATCAAACAGCTTGATGCCAAACGCGATGTTGTCAAAGATCGACATCGGAAACGGCGTGGGCTTTTGGAACACCATGCCCACCTTGGCACGCAGCAGGGCGACATCTTCCTTGCTGGTCAACAGGTTCTCGCCATCGAGGATGACTTCGCCCTCTGCGCGCTGCTCCGGGTACAGCTCGAACATGCGGTTGAAGACCCGCAGCAAGGTGGATTTTCCGCAACCGGAAGGGCCAATAAAAGCCGTGACCTTGTTCTGGGGGATGTCCAGGTTGATGTCTTTAAGAGCGTGAAATTTGCCGTAGAAAAAATTCAGGTTACGCACCGAAATTTTCGAGGCGGTTTGCATGATTGCGGAAGTTTCCATAGCTTTATTCATCATTTTTAAAACACGCGTTCATGCGTCAATGCTTGTTGCGCGTCAACACGCGCGCCAGAATGTTGAGCCCCAGCACCGTCATGGTGATCAGCAGCACACCGGCCCAGGCCAGTTGTTGCCAGTTTTCGTAGGGGCTCATGGCGAACTTGAAAATCGTCACGGGCAAACTGGCCATGGGGTCGCCCAGATTGGACGTCCAAAACTGGTTGTTCAATGCCGTGAACAACAGAGGAGCGGTTTCACCCGAAATGCGGGCCACGGCCAAAAGCACGCCCGTCACCACACCGGCACGGGCCGCTTTCAGTGTAATGAGGAGGATGACCTTCCACTTCGGTGTACCCAGCGCATAGGCCGCTTCGCGCAGCCCGGAAGGCACCAGCGCCAGCATGTTCTCGGTGGTGCGAATCACCACGGGAATGACGATCAAGGCCAAGGCCATCACACCGGCCCAACCGGAAAAAGATTTGAACCGAGCCACCACCACCGCGTAAACAAACAGGCCAATCACGATAGAAGGAGCTGAAAGCAAGATGTCATTCACAAAACGGGTCAGAGAAGCCAGCCAACCCTTGGGATCGTATTCGGCCAGATAGATCCCCGCCATGATGCCGATGGGCGTGCCCACAAACGTGGCCAGCATCACCATCAGGAAAGAGCCATAAATCGCGTTGGCAATGCCCCCCGCCTCATTGGGCGGTGGCGTCATTTGCGTCAAGGCGATGAGAGTGAGTCCGCCAAACCCCAGACGAAACGTTTCCCACAAAATCCAGGCCAACCAGAACAGACCAAAACCCATGGCCGCCAAAGACATCGTCAGCGCGATGAAGTTGATGCGCTTACGGCTGACATATCTGGCCCGGCGGGCTTCAAGCATCGAACTCATGTCTTGCTCCCCTCCCCTTTTTTAAGCTGGCTCAGCAGCAGCTTGGACAAGGCCAACACCACAAAGGTGATGAAGAACAACACCAGGCCTAGATAAATCAACGAGGCCTGATGCAGGCCAGAAGCCGCCTCGGCAAACTCATTGGCCAGTGCCGAGGTGATGCTGTTGGCGGCTTGGAAAACGCTCAGAGAATCGAGCTGATTCATATTGCCAATCACAAAGGTGATGGCCATGGTCTCACCCAGAGCACGCCCCAGGCCCAACATGATGCCGCCAACCACGCCCGCCTTGGTGTAGGGCAACACCACTTGAGACACCACCTCCCAGGTGGTTGATCCCAAGCCATAGGCGGATTCCTTCAAGAGCGTGGGCGTCACCTCAAACACATCGCGCATCACCGAGGCAATGAACGGAATGATCATGATGGCCAGAATAATGCCCGCCGACAAAATGCCGATCCCCACCGGCGGTCCGGCCACCAGTGCGCCCAGATAAGGCACGCCCGCAAACAAATTCTGCAAAGGAATCTGAACGTACTTGGCCAAGATGGGGCCAAACACCAACAAGCCCCACATGCCGTAAACAATCGAAGGAACTGCCGCCAACAACTCAATGGCCGTACCCAAGGGGCGCTTGAGCCAAGCGGGCGACATTTCCGTGAGAAACAAGGCAATGCCAAAGCTGACCGGCACGGCAATCAGTAAGGCAATGAATGAGGTGGCCAGCGTGCCGTAAATCATCACCAAGCCACCAAAATCCTCTTGCACAGGATCCCACACGCTGCGTGTGAGAAAACTAAAGCCGTACTTGGACATTGCAGGCCATGCCCCCAACATGAGCGAGAGGAGAATGCCTGCCAGCAATGCCAGCGTCACCCAAGCCGCCCCCTTGGCTAATCCACCGAACAAGGCATCCGCCCAAGGGCTGGCGCGACGGGATTGGACTTGAAGGGATGGATTCATGACTCGAACAGCTCTTGGGCTAGGAAGTTATTTAAAAACGACCTGCTTGCCAGCGGCGTCTTTGATCTCGCTCCAGGACTTTTCAATCGCGGCTTTCACGCTGACAGGCATGGGCACATAGTCCATGTCATCGGCCGTTTGATCGCCATTTTTATAAGCCCAGGAGAAGAACTTGAGCGACGCAGCAGCCTGGGCTGGCTTGTCTTGCACCTTGTGCATCAGGATGAAGGTAGCACCGGTCATGGGCCAGGCATCCTTGCCGGTTTGCTCAGTCAGAATTTGATAAAAACTCTTAACCCAGTCCGCCCCCGCAGCAGCAGCCTTGAAGGCCGTGTCATCGGGTGACACGAAATTGCCATTCTTGTTTTTCATCTGCGTGTACACCATTTTGTTCTGCTTCACATAGGCGTACTCCACATAACCAATGGAGTTGGGTAAACGGCCCACGAAGGCGGCCACACCCTCGTTACCCTTTCCACCCGCACCCACAGGCCAGTTCACCGCCGTGCCCTCACCCACTTTGGCCTGCCATTCGGAATTGACCTTGCTCAGGTAGTTGGTGAAGATGAAGGTAGTGCCAGAGCCATCGGCACGGCGCACGGGGGTGATCGCCGCGTCCGGCAGGGCCAGAGAGGGATTGAGCGCCTTGATGGCCGGATCGCTCCACTTCGCAATCTTGCCTAAAAAGATGTCGCCCAGCACTTGGCCTGTCAGCTTGAGTTGTCCGGGTGCAATGCCCTGGATATTGACCACAGGCACCACGCCTCCAATCACAGTGGGGAATTGCAACTGCCCTTTCTTGGCCAGCTCATCGTCTTTGAGCGGCATATCAGACGCCCCAAAGTCAACCGTCTTGGCATCGATCTGGCGAATGCCAGCGCCAGAGCCCACCGACTGGTAATTGATCTTGACGCCTGTGGCCTTGTTGTAATCGGACGCCCATTTGGAATACAGGGGTGCCGGGAAACTTGCACCCGCGCCGGTAACGTCTTGGGCGGATGACGCGCTGGCAAAGGCAATGGCGGTGACGGTCAACACACCAAGTACCGCACGATTGAAGGACGTATTCATCAGAAACCTCTTAGGTTGGTTAAAAGATGAGTGGACTGTATGGATTTATTGTGACATCTATGTGACGAAACGAGGCGTTCATTTTTTTCGCCATTTTTCTGTCACGATACAAAGTCAATAAAGATCCCCGCCCCAAGGGGCGGGGTATTCAGAACAGCCCTGGCTGAAAGTCCGAATGTAGTTGCTGATATTCTTGTCCCTGATTCTTTACGTACTTGCCAATCGTTG
>JANXSU010000115.1 GCA_025356545.1 Comamonadaceae bacterium | reverse complement strand
GCTAGCGGGTCGGGGTTGGCCAGCGCGATCGAGGTGAACGCGCTGGCGCTTGCAATGACGATGTTCTTGGGGTCCAGCAACAAGGTGCCGCGCTGGCCCAGGGGTGCTGCGGCACTGGCCGTGCCGCTGAAGGCCAGCGTGTCTTTGCCCGACACTTCGATGAAGCCGCCGTTGCCACCGGCGGGCCCGCCTTGCGCCGAGATGTTGCCGGCAAAGCTGGTGTGCTGGTCGGACCAGACGATGACCTTGCCGCCATTGCCGCTTTGCGTGGCATCGGCTGCTATGCGCGTGTAGGCGTTGAGCGTGGTGCGCTGTGCGTTGGGCACGTCGACGTTGCGGCCCTGGTAGTCGCCGCCGATCAGCACCTGCCCGCCGCCTTGCGCGCCGTTGGCGCTAATGCTGGCAGCATACAAATCCACTGTGTCGCCGGTCAGCAGCACGCTGCCGCCGTGTTGACCGCTGGCGTCGATCTGGCCCGAGCTGAACAGCTGGCCGCTGGCACCCGCACCAAGTGCGCGCACCTCGATGCGACCACCGTCGCCCTGGGCGCTGCCAGCGCGCAGTTGCGCGCCTGCACTTTGCACAATTTCCTCACCGGCCAGTGTGATGAGACCGCCCGCGGCGCTGCTGCCCTGGGCGGTGATGGCGGCGCTTTGCCCGATATGCGGGGCGCTCACGCTGACCTGGCCGCCTTGCACGCCGTCGGCATGCAGGGCGCCGTCGAGCAGGACCACCCGGCTGGCGGTGATGGCGATGTTGCCGCCGCGCCCGCTGGTGCTGGAAGCATCAATAGTGCCGGACTGGAACACGGCGTCGCCTTGCAGCCGAATGTCACCACCCAGCAGGATGATGCTGCCGTTCAGGTTCTCCACCGTGCGCGCTTCGATCACGCCGGTGTTGTTTACCACGCTGGCAAGCAGCGCATCTTTGGCGCCGGCGCTCATGAGTACCCGCCCACCGTCAGCCTTGATCAGGCCGCCGTTTTCAGCAAGTGTGTTGAGTACGCTCTGGTCAATCTGCATATTGACCAGGCTGTTGCCATTGAAGTTGAGGGTGACGGCACTGCCTGCGCCCAGCGCTACCGTGCCCAGCGGCGCGGTGATGGTGCCCTGGTTGCTGACGGTGTTGCCGAGCAGTGCCACATAGCCGCCCGTGCCACCCGAGCCTGTGGCATTGATCGTGCCCTGGTTCACGATACTGCCCGTGCCACTACTCCCATTAGCGCTGAAAGTTCTGCTGCTGCCATTCAGGCCGGCGTCGTTGAAGTCCAGGGTCGAGGCGACCAGTCCGCCGACATTGACTTGCGCGCCCTGCCCGAACAGGATGCCGTTGGGGTTGATCAGGTACACCTGCCCGTTGGCGTTGAGCTGCCCGAGAATTTTTGTGCCGCTGGTATCAAAAATGCGGTTGACCGCAATGGCGCTGGCCGAGGGCTGCAGGAAGTTGACCGTCTCGCTAGTCGCAATGTTGAAGCTTTGCCAGTTGAGCGACAGGTTCTGGCTGGCTTGCGTGATGGTGGTGGTCGCACCCGACTGGGTGACGCTGCCCGTACCTGAAACGACCTGTCCGCCGGCCGGTGCCGCCTGCGCGAAGACGGCGGAGAGTGACAGCGCGGCCGCGAGGAGCTTGCGGCTAGCTCCCTTGCCCCGTCCTCGAGACGTTTCTGCGACCGCAACCCAGCCGTTCAATACCTCGCTCCAGATCAGACGGTAGACGCGATTCATTGATCCGTTGCTATGCATGGTGGCTGTCCTTTTGTTTTTAACTTTCCACAACCCACTGTTGAGCGGCGGTGAACTTTCCCTGTTGGACGCACCGTTTAACAACGCGGCCAGGTTCTATCCATGCACAGGAGTGTAATGGCCGCCGGATTTCCTTCACCCAGACGATCTTGCAAAGTCAAATTGGCACGTTCTACGCGCCCCTTGGCCTGGCTACTGTTGGCACAAATGCTCTCGATGTTGAGATTAAACATGGCGCAGCCGAACTGTGTGTAGCCGTCGCCACCCTTTGCGCCTTTATTGTTGTTTCGAAATACCGTTGCTTTGTCGCTGTAGAAGGGGTCACTCAGGCGAATCTCACCTGCTGCGAGCGTGGCAGCACCTGCATTTCCTGGGGCACTATGCTTTCAGAGACAAGCGCAATCCGATTGATTTGGAAGCTGTTGTGGCGGGGATTGATTGGGAGGCGACAGACTGATTTAGGTCAGCGGGAAATTCCGAGGGTTTGGGCGTGGAACCCCTGATAGTGGCCTTCTGAATTGTTCACAATTCAGTTCCTATGAAAATCAGCGTAAACAGCGACGAGTTCAGAGCTTGGCATGAGGTTGGCCACGCTACTGTTTCTTTGTGCTTGGGCGGTGACCTGGATGGGATTGAATTTCTTGATGGAGATTCGCGTGGCTTCGCAGTTGCACACTGTTGCGAAATCATGCCTGACATGGAACGGGGCGTGGCGTGCGGCGGGTTCGCGATAGAGTTCTACTTATTGAAGGCCGGTTACGTTGAATATTTTGACCTCCAGGAAATCAGCAACATCGTGTTCAGCAATGCTTGGAGAGATCGTCAGGATTTCGCCGGCCGCACCGTTACCGAGGACAACGACTTCACGATAGAAGAAAACCAGGAGTTCATGAAATATGCGACACAGGTTGTCGCGCCAATCTTCGAACAGTATTTTTCGAGAATGCAGGG
>JANXSU010000089.1 GCA_025356545.1 Comamonadaceae bacterium | reverse complement strand
TCACAATGCAATAAATATTAGATTTTCTTGTTCAAGAATTCTTGAGAGCTATGACCAATAAAGATCCCCGCCCCAAGGGACAAGAATATCAGCAACTACATTCGGACTTTCAGCCAGGGCTGTTCTGAATACCCCGCCCCTTGGGGCGGGGATCTTTATTGGTCATAGCTCTCAAGAATTCTTGAACAAGAAAATCTAATATTTATTGCATTGTGAAATAAATAATCATTATTTGAAATATTTCAAGAACTATGAGACACTCCGGCCAGTTTTAATTCCAACAAACCGACGAGGAGAGAGTCATGTCAGTAGAACAGAACCCGTTAGCGGGTGTACCTGCGAGCGACGCAGACAGCCAAGAAACCCGTGAGTGGATGGACGCGCTGGCATCCGTTATTCAAAAAGAAGGCCCCGAGCGGGCGCACTTCCTTTTGGAGCAACTGCTCGGCCACGCGCGTGAGAACAGCATCGACATGCCGTTTTCTGCCACCACCGCCTACATCAACACCATCGCCCCTGACCAAGAGGCGCGCAACCCCGGCAACACCGAGATGGAAGAGCGCCTGCGCGCCTACATGCGCTGGAACGCCATGGCCATGGTGGTCAAGGCCAATCGTCACAACCCGGCGGACGGCGGCGATCTGGGTGGGCACATTGGCTCCTTCGCCTCGCTGGCCAATATGTTTGGCGCAGGTTTTAACCAATTCTGGCATGCCGAATGCAATGAACCTGGCAAAGAGCACGGCGGTGACTGCATCTACATCCAAGGCCATGTGTCTCCCGGTGTCTATGCCCGTGCCTACCTTGAAGGCCGCTTGACCGAAGAGCAGCTGCTCAATTTCCGCCAAGAGGTGGATGGCAAGGGCCTGTCCAGCTACCCGCATCCCAAGCTGATGCCTGAGTTCTGGCAGTTCCCCACTGTTTCGATGGGCCTGGGCCCGTTGATGGCGATCTACCAGGCGCGTTTCTTGAAGTACCTGCATGCCCGTGGCATTGCCAATACCGAAAACCGCAAGGTCTGGGTGTTCTGCGGCGACGGCGAGATGGACGAGGTGGAATCGCTCGGTGCCATTGGTTTGGCAGCGCGTGAGAACCTGGACAACCTGATCTTCGTCATCAACTGCAATTTGCAGCGTTTGGACGGCCCGGTGCGCGGCAACGGCAAAATCATTCAAGAGCTGGAAGGCGAGTTTCGTGGCGCAGGCTGGAACGTCATCAAGCTGATCTGGGGCAGCAACTGGGATCCGCTGTTGGCGCGTGACAAAGACGGCGCTTTGAAGAAGCTGATGATGGACACGCTGGACGGCGACTACCAAGCCTTCAAGGCCAACGACGGCGCCTATGTGCGCAAGAATTTCTTTGGCCGTGACCCGCGCACGCTGGAGATGGTGGCGCACATGAGCGACGCTGAAATTTGGGGCCTACTCCGCGGCGGCCATGACCCGCAAAAGGTCTATGCCGCATACGACCGCGCCATCAAACACAAAGGCCAGCCGACCGTGCTGCTCATCAAGACCGTCAAAGGTTTTGGCATGGGCAAGATCGGCGAGGGCAAGAACACCGTGCACCAGACCAAGAAGCTCGGCGATGAAGACATCAAGGCTTTCCGCGACCGCTTCAACATTCCGATCCCCGACAGCCAGATTGCCGAGCTGCCGTTCTACAAACCAGCCGACGACACGCCTGAGATGAAGTACCTGCACGAGCGCCGTAAAGCACTTGGCGGCTACCTGCCGCACCGCCGCACCAAGGCCGATGAGAGCTTCACTGTGCCTGCGCTGGAGACTTTTAAAACCATCACCGATCCGACGGTCGAGGGGCGAGAGATCAGCACCACGCAAGCCTATGTGCGCTTCTTAACCCAGTTGCTGCGCGACCAAGCCATTGGCCCGCGTGTCGTGCCGATTTTGGTGGACGAAGCCCGTACCTTTGGTATGGAAGGCCTGTTTCGTCAAGTTGGCATTTACAACCCGGCGGGCCAACAGTACACCCCGGTCGATAAAGACCAGGTGATGTACTACAAGGAAGACGTCAAAGGTCAAATCCTGCAAGAGGGCATCAACGAAGCCGGCGGTATGAGTAGCTGGATCGCTGCGGCCACCAGCTACTCCACCAGCAACCGCATCATGGTGCCGTTCTACGTGTACTACTCGATGTTCGGCTTCCAGCGCATTGGCGACCTGGCCTGGGCGGCGGGTGACATGCAAGCGCGCGGCTTCTTGCTGGGCGGTACCTCGGGGCGCACCACGCTCAATGGCGAGGGCTTGCAGCACGAAGACGGCCACAGCCACATCCTGGCCGGCACAATTCCGAACTGCGTGAGCTACGACCCCACCTTCGCACACGAAGTGGCCGTGATCATGCAAGACGGCATGAAGCGCATGGTGGAGCACCAGGAGAATGTGTTTTATTACATCTCCCTGCTGAATGAAAACTACCCCATGCCCGGCCTCAAGCCTGGCACCGAGGCCGAAATCATCAAGGGCATGTACTTGCTAGAAGAGGGCTCCAAGAAGACGCCACGCGTCAACCTGCTGGGCTCGGGCACCATCCTGCGCGAGTCGCAGTTTGCCAAGCAGTTGCTGGAAGACGACTGGGGCGTGGCCGCCAATGTTTGGAGCTGCCCAAGCTTTAACGAGCTGACGCGTGATGGCCAGAACGTGGAGCGCTACAACCTGCTGCACCCGATGGAGACGCCACGCGTACCTTTCGTCACCGAGCAGTTGGACAAACACGGTGGCCCCGTGGTGGCATCGACCGACTACATGAAGGCCTATGCCGAGCAGATTCGTCCCTTCATCCCCAAGGGACGCACCTACAAAGTGCTGGGCACCGACGGCTTTGGCCGCAGCGACTTCCGCTCTAAACTGCGTGAGCATTTTGAGGTGAACCGTCACTACATCGTGGTCGCCGCCCTGCGCGCGCTGGCCGACGACGGCACCGTGCCGGTGGCCAAAGTGGCAGAGGCTCTTCTGAAGTACGGTATCAAAACCGAGAAGATCAACCCGCTGTACGCATAACCCTTTTTCGGAGACACAACATGGCATTGATAGAAGTACAAGTCCCGGACATTGGTGACTTTGATGAAGTGACAGTGATCGAGTTGATGGTCAAACCTGGCGATACAGTGAAGGCCGAACAAAGCCTGATCACGGTCGAGTCGGACAAGGCGTCGATGGAAATTCCATCGTCGGCCGCAGGCGTGGTGAAAGAGCTGCGCATCAAGATGGGTGACAAGGTCAAGCAGGGCTCGGTGGTGTTGGTGCTGGAGGCGTCGGATTCGAGCGCCAGTTCAGCAGCCAATGCGCCTGCAGCCCCCGCAGCGCCTGCACAGGCTGCTCCTGCTTCTGTAGCGACTAGCGCACCTGCACCGGCACCCATGGCGGCCCCTGCGCCAGCCCCCGTGCGCCCTGAGCTGGTCGAAGGGCAGGCTTCGACCAGCTCAGCCCGAACGGTGGAAGCCCACAACCCCACCATCGCCCCCACCGGCGAGCTACCCCATGCATCCCCTTCCGTGCGCAAGTTCGCCCGTGAACTGGGCGTGCCGCTGGATGAAGTCAAAGGCAAGGGCCCCAAAGGCCGCATCACCCAAGACGACGTGCAAGACTTCACCAAAGCCGTCATGGCGGGCAGTGCCCAGACCAAGGCCCAGGCGGCCAAGGCCCCAGCGGGTGGTAGTGGCGATGGCGCGGGCTTGAACCTGCTGCCCTGGCCCAAGGTGGACTTCGCCAAGTTCGGCCCGGTGGAGTACAAAGACCGCTCACGCATCAAGAAGATCAGCGGCGCCAATCTGCACCGCAACTGGGTCATGATTCCGCACGTCACCAGCTATGAAGATGCTGACATCACCGAGCTGGAAGCCCTGCGTGTGCAGATTAACAAGGAGAACGAAAAGTCGGGCGTCAAAATCACGATGCTGGCTTTTGTCATCAAGGCGGCTGTGGCGGCGCTCAAAAAATTCCCCGAGTTCAACTCCAGCCTCGACGGTGAACAACTGGTCTTGAAGAACTACTGGAACATCGGCTTCGCCGCCGATACACCCAATGGCTTGGTGGTGCCCGTGCTCAAAAACGCCGACAAAAAAGGGCTGCTGGAGATTTCTGCCGAGATGGCCGAGCTCTCCAAAAAGGCGCGTGACGGCAAGTTGGCTCCGGCTGACATGCAAGGCGGCACGTTCTCCGTCTCATCGCTCGGGGGCATTGGTACCACCTACTTCACGCCGCTGATTAACGCGCCGGAGGTGGCGATCCTGGGTTTGTCGAAGAACACGATGAAGCCGGTCTGGGACGGCAAAGTGTTCCAGCCGCGTCTGACCCTGCCACTCTCGCTGTCGTATGACCACCGCGTGATCGACGGCGCATCCGGCGCACGTTTCAATGCCTACCTGGGTCAGGTGTTGGCTGATTTGCGTCGCGTTTTACTGTAAGAGGTCACCATGGCAACCATTGAAATAAAAGTCCCCGACATTGGCGACTTCGACGAAGTCACCGTCATTGAGATGCTGGTCAAACCCGGCGACACCATCAAGCCCGAGCAAAGCCTGATCACCGTGGAGTCTGACAAGGCCTCCATGGAAATCCCGGCCAGCCATGGCGGCGTGGTGAAAGAGCTCAAGGTCAAGATGGGCGACAAGGTCAAGCAGGGCTCGGTCGTTTTGCTGCTCGAATCTGCCGATGCGGCTCAAAGTGCAGAGTCAAAACCGGCGGCAACGCCCGCTGCACCTGAACAAGCAGCTACTAATACCGTAGCAACTCCAGCCCCCGTGGCGGCCATAGCTGCCCCCGCAGCCGCCAGCTTTGCAGGCACAGTTGATCTGGACTGCGATCTGCTGGTCCTCGGCGCAGGCCCCGGTGGCTACTCGGCCGCCTTCCGCGCCGCCGATCTAGGCCTCAAAGTCATCCTGGTCGAGCGCTACGCCACCATCGGCGGCGTGTGTTTGAACGTGGGTTGCATCCCGTCCAAAGCGCTGCTGCATGTGGCTGCCGTGATGGACGAAGTCAGCCACCTTGGCGCGCTGGGCATTGAATTCGGCGCGCCCAAGGTCAATGTGGATACGCTGCGCGGCCACAAAGAAAAAGTCATTGGCAAGCTCACCGGCGGTTTGGCCGCCATGGCCAAGATGCGCAAGGTCACCATCGTACGCGGCTACGGCAACTTCGTCGGTGCTAACCACGTCGAGGTGGAAGAAACCAGCGGCACAGCGCAAGAGAAAACCGGCAGCAAAAAAACCATCGCGTTCAAGAAAGCCATCATCGCCGCAGGCAGTCAAGCCGTGCGCCTGCCCTTCATGCCCAACGATCCCCGCGTGGTGGACAGCACCGGCGCCTTGGAGCTCAAAGAAGTCCCCAAGCGCATGCTCATCCTGGGCGGCGGCATCATCGGCCTGGAAATGGGCACGGTGTACAGCACCCTGGGCGCACGCCTGGACGTGGTTGAGATGATGGACGGCCTGATGCAAGGCGCTGACCGCGATCTGGTCAAAATCTGGCAGAAGATGAACGCCCCGCGCTTTGACAACATCATGCTCAAGACCAAGACGGTAGGCGCACGTGCCTTGCCCGAAGGCATCGAGGTGACGTTCGCGCCAGCGGAGGAGGGTGGCACGGCCCCCGCCCCGCAGGTGTACGACTTGGTGTTGCAAGCCGTAGGCCGCACGCCCAACGGCAAGAAAATTGCCGCTGACAAGGCCGGCGTGGCCGTCACAGACCGCGGCTTTATCAACGTCGACATCCAGATGCGCACCAACGTGCCGCATATCTTTGCCATCGGCGACATTGTTGGCCAGCCCATGCTGGCGCACAAGGCGGTACATGAGGCGCATGTGGCGGCAGAAGTGATTGCCGGTGAACTGCAAGGCAACAAGGAGCTGGCCGCAGCCGCCTTCAACGCCCGCGTCATCCCAAGCGTGGCCTACACTGACCCCGAAGTGGCATGGGTCGGTCTCACCGAAGACCAGGCCAAAGCCCAAGGCATCAAGGTCAAAAAAGGCCTGTTCCCCTGGAGTGCATCTGGCCGCGCCATCGCCAACGGCCGCGACGAAGGCGTCACCAAGCTGCTGTTTGATGACAGCCCCGAGGCCCACGGCCACGGCAAGATCCTGGGCGGCGGCATGGTCGGCACGCATGCGGGCGACATGATTGGCGAAGTGGCCCTGGCCATTGAGATGGGTGCCGACGCCATCGACATCGGCAAGACCATCCACCCCCACCCCACGCTGGGCGAGAGCATTGGCATGGCGGCAGAAGTGGCGCATGGGAGTTGTACGGATTTGCCGCCTGCGCGGAAGTAAACCAAGCATTCAAGCCACCCAGCAAAGCCCGAGCCCTCACCGGCTCGGGCTTTTTGTTTTGTGGGGGTGATAGACGTAGGCCAAGCGGTCACAATCATGGGTAGCGATGAAGAGCTGGAGTTTCTGGCGCGGCCTCATCAACCAGCAAACACATCAAGGAGCGTTTCATGTATTTGTTTAACCGGGTGTCCGTAGTTTCAGTTGCATCCATTGCG
Organism: Comamonadaceae bacterium; assembly: GCA_025356545.1. Taxonomy (GTDB): domain Bacteria; phylum Pseudomonadota; class Gammaproteobacteria; order Burkholderiales; family Burkholderiaceae_C; genus CANCDA01. The sequence continues at coordinate 4,405 of JANXSU010000089.1, read as the reverse complement.
TTAACCGTCATGGCACTGCAAGGTGGTTCGGCCTTCGCAGCCGACACCTTAACCACGCCGGAACCAGCCAGCCAGCCGAGCAGAACAGGTGGCAACAAAGAACGTATCACTGTGGCGCGCGAAGCCATCAAGGCCAAAGACTTCAAGAAATCCATCGCTGAGCTCACGCTGGCAGTGCAAGAGCATCCCGGCAATGCCGAGCTGCACAACCTGCTGGGTTACTCTTACCGCAAGCAGGCGACACCTGACTTGCCACGCTCCTTTGAGCAATATCGGCTCGCGCTCAAATTCGACTCTGAGCATCGGGGGGCCAACGAGTACATCGGTGAGGCCTACCTGATGGATAAAAAACCTGCTAAAGCCGAAGAGCATTTGGCCAAACTCAAAAGCATTTGCGGCAATACAACATGCGAGGAATATCAGGACCTTGCCAAATCAATTGCCGATTACAAGGCTAAAAACAAATAGCATCGCATCCTAGAAGAAGTCTCCAAGCGCATGCCCATCCTGGGCGGCGGCATCATTGGCTTGGAAATGGGCACCGTCTAAAGCACCCTATGCGCAACCTTCAAAGGGCTTCAAGGTCGATACCTGGACTTGCCCTGGTACGGTAAAACAAAACAATGAATATGCCTATTGCGATCTGACCTTAGACACCACAAGATGGTGAGAGTCCGCTTCCGGAAAAAGCCTGGGGACTAAACCGCTCGCGCGAGTCCTGGTCACTAGTGACGTGAAGTAGCCGAGCGCTCGACGGCCTGCGTCACTTGGCAGACAGCGAGTTCTTCTCCTTTTCCCTTCACCTGTAGATGGAAGGTATCGCCGAAAGCAAAGCGGTGAGCCTCGGCCGGCGGGACCGCATTGCGTATGGTCTCGCTGATCAGTATGGCGCCGGGATGACAGTTTTTTTCAATGCGTGACGCGGTGTTGACGACGTCTCCAATGGCGGTCCAATCGAGTCGCTCTACCGTGCCGACGTTGCCGATGACGACCTCGCCCCAATGAACGCCGATGCGTAACTGTAAGGTTTTCTGACCGGCGCGAAGCCTGAGTGTGTTGATGTCTTCGGCATGGCCTTGCATATCGCACGCCGCCAGCAGGGCATCGTCCGGGCGGTCGAAAAGCGCCATCATGCAATCGCCCATGAACTTGTCGATCGAGCCGTGGTTGCGCTTCACGCAACTGGCCACTCGGAGAAGAATTAAATTCAATGTGTCGATGATTGATTCGCTGCTTGCGTTCGTCTCAACATAGGACGTGAAGCCGTCGATGTCGCAAAACAGGACGGCAACGTTGCGAACTTCATTGGTCAGCTTGTTCTTACCCAGTCGTATGGCATCACGCGCTTTTTCTTCCACGAGTTGAGGCACATAACTACGGGTGATGTTGTGAATTCGGACTTCGCTAAGCATGGAGCCTTCCGAGAGTAGCGCGCCTCCTTCGTCCTGAGATACGGCTTGCCAGAGTGAATGGATGATCGCATGCTCGTCGCGGAAGCCGCTGACATTGAACAGGATGAAGGCGTTGTCGGTGCCCGTCAATTTCACGCGAATCCGGTAGTTTTCAAAGATACCGTTTTCTTCAGACAGCGCCGCGCCCCAGATGATGTCGTTGTAGAAATTCAGTGGGATTGCGACCTTTAATGCATTGAGCGCAGTGGCCCTTACATTGAGTTGGAGGAGAGCAAGCATGGAAGGTGAAGCCGTAACGAGTTCCCCGTTACCGGAGAACTGGATCAACCCGTAACTCAGTCTATTGAAAATGCCCGAGAGGCTTGCCGCTTGTGCCATATCACCGAGCAGTTCGGGTGAGCGGACGACAGTCTTCAAGTCGGGTTGCGTCATCAATATCAGGCGCTGGCCATTGGGTACGTTGGCGAGCGATTCGACCTCCAAGCGGTAGCCCAGAGCGTCGATCAGCCTTGCGGTACTGCAAGCCGAGCTATCCCACGCGACCGGGGCCTCCAACCTGATGAGTTCGTTGTCGCGGTCTGGAAAGCTAACTCCTATTTGCCAGCCGTTTTGCTTGCAATAGCGCGCGATGTTCTCCGAGCCGTGTTCTTTGATTTCAGTCTTGTAGAGTTCTTCCGGGTAGTCGTCGTTGGTGCCTCGGTTGAGTCCAAAGTCTGACTCAACTATCTGGCGAAATACCCGGTGATGCATGGCATTCAGAGCTGAATCGATCAAGTCATGCAAAACAAGAATGCAAGGTGAGGCAATGTGGGCGAGATTACGCCGTTGTAGGGCATGCACCAAATCAGACTGGAGTCGCTGCCACAGTTCATGCTCGAGAGAGTGGATGTGTACGGGCTCGGGCTGGGGGAAATCCATGGGTGAGGGCGGGTTAAAAGTCGGCGCAGAGTTTGTAAATGTCACTTTCGAGCAGCGTATCGGTGAACGCGTCCTGTACCAGCGTCTCGGCCAATGTTTCGCCCAGACCAAGCGATATCAGCCCCGCTTTTTTGACGGTACAGTCATCTATCGGGCTTGACCCGATGCCCATCGCTTTGATCAGGTAATTGGCTGCCGCCAAGCTTAGTCGCACGGTGTCCGTATTGCCTTGCGGCTTGGGCATACTCAGGTCGGTCGCCATATAGTCGATGAAGCGCCCCGGCAATTTCCATTGCACGACGGCCTCCCGCCCGACTTGGAGATGATCGGTGCCGAGAAATTTTTGCTCGGCCTGCATGCTGGAGCAGCCGCTTTGTAGGCACAAGCTCAATGCCTGGAGATAGAGATCCTTGGCGTGCGTAAACAGAAGCACTTTGCCGGTGTCGTGCATGAGGCCTGCGATGAATGCGTCGTCTTTTGCGGCTTCATTACCGAGCGCCTGGCAAACGTTATGGCTTGCAATCGCAGTGAGCAGAGAGTGCTGCCATATATGTTGGCGGAATAGCGGATTCTTGGTTTGCGAAAATAATGATCGCGCAAACGCCAGCATGGCGAGCGAGCGAACGATGTTGAAACCGAGAATGCTGATTGCAAGCGGGATCGTGGTGATCATTCGACCGCGGCTGTATAAGGATGAGTTCACAACCATGAGTACCAGCGACGCAACTCCTTGGTCGGATCGAACAAGGCGATCTAACTCACGAAAACAACTGATCGCATCGACCTCCAGCCGGATGATCCCGGAAATGATGTCGGCTTGGACCGGAATACCCTTGTAGTTGATCGCTTTGTAGTCCATTCGTGATGCAGCCCAATATCCCTATTCCTAGAGTATGGGAATTTACCTACTCTCAGTTAATCAATTAGATCATAGGACGATGACCCTTGGGCAGCCCAGAATGAGCTTGGCACAGGGGCAAATTTCTTAATCTGTTTGTCGCAACGGGCTTCGGCTCGACAGATCAGCCAGGTAGTTTTCTACTCCCTGACTTTCACGGAGTAAGAAGTTTTCAACCGCTTTGGCAAAGGCGGGGTGGGCCAGCCAGTGGGCGCTGCTGCTGCGCACGGGGAGCAGGGCGCGGGCCATTTTGTGTTCGCCCTGGGCGCCGCCTTCAAACCGCAGGTAGCCGTGCGCGATGCACCAGGCCAGGGGTTGGTAGTAGCAGGCTTCAAAGTGCAGGCAGTCCACACGTTCTAGCGCGCCCCAGTAGCGGCCGCAGGCTACTTTGTAGCCGTTGGCGTCTGCACCCAGTGCGACGAGGCTGCTGGCGATGGGCTGGCTGTCTTGCTCGGCGATGAAGAGCAGCCAGTTCTCGGGCATGTCGTGGGCCATGGCCGCAAAGAAGTCGGGGCTGAGGTAGGGTGGATTGCCGTGTTCGAGGTAGGTGCGCTCGTAGCAGCGGTAGAAGAAGGTCCAGTCTGCGGGGGTGATGTCTGCGCCTTGCACGTGGCGAAAGCTGACGCCAGCTTGCTCGACTTTGCGGCGTTCTTGTTTGATTTTCTTGCGCTTATCTTGGCTGAGGGAGGCGAGGAAATCGTCGAAGCTGCCGTAGCCTTCATGCACGACCGTTCGCCCTGAGCTGGCCGAAGGGTGTGCCATGGCTTCGACTGGCTCAGCCTGAACGGGAGTTTTTTTGTTTGTCCAATGGAATTGGACGGTGTGGCGCAGCATTAATCCAGCGTCTTCACAAGTGTACAAATCGTCATCGCTGTTAAATAGCAGGTGCAGAGACGAGAGATTTTCTTGGCGACTCCAATCCAGCAGGGCTTGTAACAACGCCGTACGCGCTGCGGTACCAACTGCCATCAACCGCGTGCCCGGCACGGGTGTGAAGGGCACGGCCACCAAGGCTTTGGGGTAGTAGGCCAGGCCGTGCTCGGCATAGGCGTTGGCCCAAGCCCAGTCAAATACATACTCGCCGTGGGAGTGGGTTTTGAGGTAGAGCGGGCAGGCGGCTACCAGGGCGTCGCCCTGCCACAGGGTGATGAAGCGTGGCGTCCAGCCAGTGGCAGGG
>JANXSU010000077.1 GCA_025356545.1 Comamonadaceae bacterium | reverse complement strand
TACAAAACAACAGTTTAACTGATGACAAAATCAACAGTATTTCGCACCTTTCATTCATCACCCTCTCACCATGCCACACCTCGTCATCCTCTACACCGCCAAGCTCGACGCCGAAACTGACATGACCGCGCTGTGCCGCAGTTTGGCCGATGTCATGTTGGAGCAAAAAGACGAGGCGGGCAAGCCAGTCTTTCCCACCGGCGGCACGCGCGTGCTGGCCTACCCGGCGCCGCACTCGGCCATTGCGGATGGCCAAGGCGATTACGCATTTGTTTATCTCAATCTGCGCATGGCGGCGGGCCGTTCTGCCGCCGTCAAAAAACACGCAGGCGACCAGTTGCTGATGCAGGTCAAGACGCACTTTGCGCCTGTGTTTTCATCCCGCCACATCGGCATCACGCTCCAGATTGACGAGGGCGCCGAGGTCTATGACGGGCGCCACAGCAACCTCCACCCATTGTTCAACCCCCAAGCACCCACCGCATGACCATGACCACCCTCACCAACCCCTTCAAACAAGCCCTCGCCAATAAACAAGCCCAAATCGGCCTGTGGCTGAGCCTGGCCAACGCTTACACGAGCGAGATTTGCGCCGAGGCCGGTTTCGACTGGCTGCTGCTTGACGGCGAACATGCGCCCAATGACTTGCGCAGCATGCTGGCCCAGTTGCAAGCCATCGCACCCTTCCCGGCTTCGCACCCCATTGGCCGCATTCCCCTGGGCCATGGCGAGGCCGGGGTGGCCAACATCAAGCAGTACCTGGACTTGGGTTTTCAAACCCTGTTGGTGCCCATGGTCGATACCCCTGAGCAGGCCCAACAACTGGTGCGCGCCACACGCTACCCGCAGGCCGACGACAAGAGTGGCCTGCGCGGCATGGCGGGCACACGCGCCTCGCGCTGGGGCCGCACCCCCAACTACGCTAGGGAGGCCAACGACAGCATTTGCCTGCTGGTGCAGGTGGAGACGCAAAGCGGCCTGGATCACCTGGAGGCCATCGCCAACACCCCCGGTGTGGACGGCGTTTTCATCGGCCCGGCCGACCTGTCCGCCGCCATCGGCCACCCCGGCAACCCCAACCACCCCGAGGCGCAGGCCACGATTGACGAAGCGATTCGCCGCATTGTCAAAACCGGCAAAGCCGCAGGCATCTTGACCAGCGACGAAGCCCTGGCCCGCCACTACCTGGCCCTGGGCGCGACCTTTGTGGCCGTAGGGCTGGACATCAACATCCTGGTGCGCCAAAGCAGCGCCCTGGCCAAACTGTACAAGACCGATTTGAAGGTGGCGACACCGACGGACAAGACCTACTGAAAACTTGCGGGACAGACCATGCTTCTCACCGACGAACACGCCGCCCGCGTCCAGCTCGCCGCCCTCTACCGCGTCTTCGACCTGCTGGGCTGGACCGAGATGATCTACAACCACATCACGCTGCGCTTACCCGCGAGCGTGAGTGGTGAGCGCAAAGAGTTCCTCATCAACCCCTTTGGCCTGCACTACAGCGAGGTCACGGCGAGCAATCTGGTCAAGATCAACCTCCAGGGCGAGGTGCTGGACGGCTCCAAGCACCCGGTGAACCCGGCCGGCTTCACCGTGCACGCGGCCATCCACAACGCCGTGCCCGATGCGCACTGCGTCATGCACACCCACACCACCACCGGCCTGGCCGTGGCCTGCACCGAGAGCGGGTTGGCGCAAAACAATTTCTACTCGGCCCAGCTGCACGACATGGTGGCCTACCATGACTTTGAAGGCATCACCGTGCACGCCGAAGAAGCGCCGCGCCTGCTGAACAACATGGGCAACAAACCGCTGCTCATCTTGCGCAACCACGGCCTGCTGGCCCACGGCCCCACGCTGGCGCTGACCTTTGTGCGGCTGTGGACTTTGCAGCGTGCTTGTGACATTCAGGTGGCGCAAGCCGCGTTAGGGCGGGCCATCACGCTGTCACCCGCAGTCGCCGCCAAAACCACCCATGAGTCCTTCCAGTTCGACGCCCAGTTCGGCGCAGGCCAGGATGTGCTGGACGCGCTGATACGGCGGGTGGACAAGGTCGACTCGTCGTATCGGCTATGAGTCGCTATTGTTTTAGTAGCTGCTTACGCTACTGTCTAATGGCTTAGAGGCCTGAATGACCCTAAAAATCTGTATCGTCGGTGCCGGTGCCATTGGCGGCTGGTTGGGGGTGCGACTGGCGTTGGCTGGGCATACGGTGAGTGTGTTGGCACGCGGGACGACATTGACGGCGATTCGGGCGCAAGGCTTGCGGCTGCAAGCGGATGGGCACACCCATGACGTGTCGGTACAGGCCAGTGAGCGGGCAGAAGAACTCGGCGCGCAAGACCTGGTCATCATCGCCGTCAAAGCGCCGTCACTGCTGGGCGTGGCGCGGCAGATCACGCCCCTGCTCGGCCCCGACACCCAGGTGCTGAGCGCCATGAACGGTGTGCCTTGGTGGTTCTTTCAGGGCTTTGGCGGCACGTACAGCGGCACGGTGCTGCAGGCGGTGGACGCGGGGGGCGAGATCGCGCGCCTGATACCGGCACATCAGGTGCTGGGCGGCGTGGTGCATGCGTCTTGCACCTCACCCGAGCCGGGTCGGGTGGTGCATGGCTTTGGCCAGGGTCTGATCGTGGGTGAACCTGCTGGCGGCGAATCAGCGCGCGTTCAGGCCTTGGCCCACGTGTTGAAAGAGGCCGGGTTCGACGCCAGCGTGTCGCCCCAAATTCAGCGCGACGTGTGGTTCAAGCTCTGGGGCAACCTGACGATGAACCCGGTGGGCGCGCTGACCGGGGCCAATATCGCACAAACCCTGGCCGACCCGCTGGTGCGCGCGTTTTGCTCGGCGGTGATGTTGGAGGCGCGTGAGATTGGCGCGCGTTTGGGCATCCCCATCGACCAAAACCCGGACGACCGCCACGCCGTGACGCTCAAGCTCGGGGCCTTCAAAACCTCGATGCTGCAAGACGTGGAGAACGCCAAGCCGATCGAACTGGACGCGCTGGTTGGGACCGTGCGCGAACTGGGCCAACTCACCGGTGTGTCCACACCGCAGACCGATGCCCTGCTGGGCCTGACAAGGCTGATGGCGCAGGTGCGGGGTTTGTACTGATGGATCACGTTTTGCTATTTATTTCATAGCTACTTACGCATTAATTCATTGGCCTGGAGGCTCTATTGACCACTAACCCAAACACGCGCGCCATCAGCGGTGCTGCCTTTGCCACCCTGTTGCTCATCGCCTGCCTGATGGGGGCCAACCATGTGGCCGCGCGCATTGCGTTCAATAACGGCGTGGACGTGGCCACAGCGGTGCTGTTTCGCAGCACCGTCACGGTGTTGATCGTTGGCGTCTTGATTCTTTTACAAGGCGTGCCACTGGCTTTCAAAGCCCGCCACAAACGCGCTCTGCCCTTCATCGGCCTGCTGATCGGCGTGCAAAGCCTGTGCCTGTACTCGGCGGTGGCGCGCCTGCCCGTGGCGCTGGCGCTGCTCGCCTTTAACACCTACCCTCTGTGGACGGCGCTGTGGAACCGGCTGCTGTACCGCCAGCACCCTGAGCGCGCCATGTTGCTGGCGATGCCGGTGATTCTGCTCGGCTTGGCAATGGCGCTGGATGTACTGGGCGCAAGCTCAGGTCTGGGCACGACGGGCCAGTGGCAAAGCATCGGTGCAGGCGTGGCCTTTGCCCTGGCGGCAGCGGCCTCGTTTGGTCTGGCCCTGGTGTTGACGCAACACGAAACCACCGACCTGGATGGTCGCGTGCGCACCGCCTGCACCTTGGGGCTGGCCGCGCTGGTGGCGCTCGTCAGCGGGGCGAGCCAAGGCGGCTTTCACCTGCCGCAGGTGATGGCGGGCTGGGGTGGGCTGATCGCGCTGACCCTGCTCTACGGCACCGGCTTCACCCTGATGTTCACCGTGCTGCCCAAGCTGGGCGTAGCAGGCAACTCGGCCATCATGAATGTGGAGCCCGTCTTCGCACTGGTGCTGGCCTGGCTTGTCCTGGGTCAGACCATTGCACTGGTTCAAATCGTTGGGGCGCTGCTGGTGGTGGGGGCGGTGATGGGGCTGGGGTTAAGAAAGCGATAGATTAAGCCGTCTTGGTTTCGGCTGCAATAAACTGTATATAACCGGTTCTGTCGCAGTAAGCGTAACCGACAATCCGACCCATGTTTGATTTCCGCAAAAGCCTGATCAACAGCACCTTGAACAAGGTTCTCCAGCGGCTGCACTACCCGCTGGAAGTCATGCTGACCTGCGTGCGCTGGTACATTGCCTATCCTTTGAGCCTGCGACATGTGGAGGAAATGATGCAGGCGCTTGGTGTTTTTGTTGACCACTCCACCGTACATCGCTGGGCAATCAAGATATTGCCGCTCATGGCTGTAGTCTTTCGTCGGCGCAAACGACCCGTTGGTGGGAGTTGGGGTTCTGTCGCAGTAAGCATAA
>JANXSU010000067.1 GCA_025356545.1 Comamonadaceae bacterium | reverse complement strand
ATCAGCCGCACCTTAATTTGCGCACGTGCCCTAGCGTCCTTCAAGTCGTCAATCCATTGGGTCAGCGGTGCTTGGTCTTGCAGGTCTTTGTAATATCGTATTTCCATAATGGTATCTTAAATAATACTATACAGCAACTCGGCACGAGGTGCATCGACAACACGCTAAAAGCGCACGGCCTCTTTTGCAGTGGCAAAGCCGTGGTGCGCCTCGTCCACCACCGCACCAATGCGGAAACCGTCCGCACGCAGCTCGTCAATCAAATCGTCCAAGGACAACACAAACTCGCCACCGCTGCGCACCTTGCGCGTGGCCGCGTTAGATGCCGCCACCGACGCCCAGGTGGTCACATACACGTCGCCACTCTTGGTGCCGCGCGTCTTGCGGTCACCCTGTAGGTCACGCACGCGCAAGCCCACAAAAGTGGACTTGATCGCCCCTTTAGCCTGCTCCACCAAAGTGGCGAAGGGCGTAAACCAGAACCAGACTATTTGCGCGTTGCTATCGCGGTCCGGTGCGGCAAATGTCTCGGCAATCATTCCGGCCATCAGGGTCTTGCCTGATCCGGTCGGCGCTTCTAACAGCAGGCAACCATTAAAGGCTGTCGCCGCTGCGCGGCTGGTATCGTCACCCGCCTGGCGAAACTGGCTCTCGGCATAGCGAAAAATCGCCAGTGCATTGACTACGCCGCCATGGCTGGAGCGGGTTGGACGCGCATCGGTTTGGCTTTGAATCGAAGCTGTGCCTGCCACACGTCATAGGCACTTTGTTCTGCCAGCCACACGCGGGCATCACCGCCACGCTCCACGCCCAGCCATGCCTCAATACGCAGGGCCATATCAGGCGAAATAGCAGCTCGGCCATTCAACATGCGTGACAACGCGACACGCGAAACGCCCAACTGTTCGGCAGCTTGGGTCACACCCAGCCCCAATGCAGGCAGCACGTCATCACGCAGCGTCAAGCCGGGGTGTGGTGGGTTAAACATACGGGTCATTGCGTACTCCTAGTGGTAATCCATGTAATCAACCAGCACAGCGTCTGTGCCCTCAAAGGTAAATGTCATTCGCCAATTGCCATTGACCGATACGGCCCAATGGCCCTTCAAATCGTCCGACAAAGGATGCAAGCCCCAGCCCGGAATGTTCATATCCCGGTCAGACGTTGCCGCATCTAGTCGCGCCAGCAAACGGCCTAACTTGGAGGCATGGTCAGGCCGGATGCCTGCTTTGGTGCCACGCTCAAAGAACGCTTGCAGCCCCTTATGTCCGAATGACTTAATCATGATTGATTGTATCCCGTAGCGTTACACTTTGCAAATTAACCAGCCACAACGCGCAGTACACCCGGCGCTGCCTTGGCATCAAACACAATCCCCGCCTGCTCCAAAATCCACGCCTCGATGCGCTCATGGTGCAGCCGCAGCAGCTCCAATGGACGCACCGTGTAATGCTTTTCAGCCGTGGCGCTGGGCTTGTGCCCTTGAATCTGCGCCACCACGCCGACGGGTACTTCCAGCCACTCGGTCAGGCTCTTGAATGACCGGCGCAGGCCGTGCAAGGTCAACCCTTCCAGGCCAGCGGCCTTGCATGCGCGGGTGTGTGGGTTGTTGGGCTCGGTCAGGCAGCCGGTCGCGCTAGTGGGGCTGAAAAACACCCATTCATTGCGGCGGGGCAGAGCGGCCAGCAGGTGCAGCATGTAGGGCGTTGCCGGAATCTCGCGGGTGCCTTCCACCTTGTCGCGGATGCTGATGCCCTTCCATTGCGTGTTCACATCCTCCCAGCGCAGCGCCAGCACTTCGCCGGGCCTGGCACCGGTCAGCAGCATCATTTGAATGCAAGCCGCAATGACCGGGTTTTGAAGCTGTTGCACGGCGGCAAACCACACGGCCAACTGCTCGCGCTGCAATACGTCGGACTTCGTGCCGGGCTTGCCCAAGGCTTCGCGGGCTTTCTTGGTCTTGGCGGGGTTTTTGGCAGGCAAAAGGCTGGCATAGGCGGGCTGTTCTGCGCACCAGGTCAAAAACACAGTGAGCAGCCGCCACGCAAGGCGGGCAGACGAAGGGCGGGTCAAGCCCTCCTTGGTGGCCCATGCCTCAATCGTGGGCTGGTCAAGATCACGCAAAGCCAGCGGCATCAAAGCGGCCAGCGGCCCCGGCTGGGTGAGCTTCTTGCCACCACCGCGACGGCCAGACGGCAAGCCCCCGGCCTTGGCCTTGTCGATATGGTCGCGGTAATGCAGGTCGCCCCAGTGTGGTTTGCGCTCTTGGATATAGACCTGCCAGACCTCGCCCACGGTCAGCGCGGCGACGCTCGCAGCTTTGACGGCGGCGAGGGCTTCCGCATCTTGCTGCGCCTTGGCAACTGCGGCAGCTTCTCTTTGCTGACGCTCCAGTTCGCGGGGGTCTTGCTTGTCGGTCTTGACTGTCTTGGCCAGTTCACGGGCCTTGTCCTTGGCGTCGTCAATCGACATCAATGGAAAACCACCCAGCGTGCGGCTGATGGCCTTGCCGTTGAGCTTGGCTTCATACACAAACGACTTGACCCCATTGGTGGTTACGCGAACCTTCAAGCCCGTCACATCCTTGTCGCGCAGAAAAGCCTTTGGGGCATCTGGCGGACAGGTCAGGCGCTCAATGAGCCCGGCGCTGAGTTCGTGCGTGGTTGACAAATCAACCACTGAATCCTTCTTTGGTCTTGCCATTTTGAGCCCCTAAAAGTTGATCAATCCGTACCGCCCCATACCTGCGCTGTGCCGCCACGGAACCGCCATACCTGCGCTATACCTGCCGTAATGCACTATTTTGGCGCATAAAAATCAACACTTGAGCGGTGAGAGTTCACAATGAAAACCCATTAAGTTATTGATTTATGGGCACTTCTATAAATCCCTCTGAATCTTTGTCCTCAATTTGCCACCCTAAAACGTTATAGAAGCTGAACCAAAAACAGCGCCGCGCCAATGCAAAACAGCCTCTTTGATCTTGCGAACCGTTACGCCAGCCTGAGCAAA
>JANXSU010000051.1 GCA_025356545.1 Comamonadaceae bacterium | reverse complement strand
GGACCTTCTTCAACGGCAACTACCAAGAGTACGAAGCCGACAAGAAGAAGCGCCTGGGTGAAGAGGGTGCCAAGCCGCACCGCATGCGTTTTAAAGCGCTGAAGTAAAAAATAAAGCGGGCTCAGGTCCGCTTTATTTTTTGCCGCACCATCTCAATGTGGTTGCGCAATGAATACAGCTCGTCCGCGTAAGACAACGGTACGGTGACCTTCTCTACCCGTGACTCCAGCCGGTTCAGCGCATCCAGCAAGTCCTGGCTGGGCTCGGGTGGTTCACTCTCAATCCGGTCTTCAATCTCACGCAACTGCCCGTACCAGCGGAACACCCGCGAGCGAATTCTGAACTCATACAGCGGTGGCACGATGCGGCTCAGTGGCAATAAAATCGCCACGATGATGCCCAATGCCAGCCACATGCGCTCCAGCAGATTGGCCACCAAAAACGGCAGGTAGCGTTGCAGCAGCGGCACGCCCTGGCGCACGGTGCGCTCGGCTTCCTTGGCCAGCGGGAACTCATTGTTGGCCAAGTTGGGGTACTCATGCGCCCGGTTGAACCAGCCCGCTTTGTCATGCAGCTTGAGCGAGGCTTGTGAGAACAGTTGCATCAGCGCCGGGTGCACGTCTTCGCGCGCCAGCAGCGTGGCGGTGGTGGCAATCAGGCGCACGTCCTGCACCGGTACATTGGCAGAAAGATCAACCACGCCTTGCGGCAGCGTCACCGGGCTCAGGAAAGAAAAGCGCCGCGCGTAGGCCTCATTTTGGGCAAAGTTCATCAGCTTCACACCCGGCGTTTGCAGCAGCATCTGCACCATCAAGGACTCGGGGGCCGAGGCAAACACCAGTGCATCCAGCTCACCATTCAGAAAAGCCACGGTGGACTCTGTCTGCCCCAGTCGAGAGAGCTTCAGGCCCTGGGTGTCGATGCGGTTGGCCTCAAACAGCTTGTCCATCAAACCCGGAATGCCACTGCCCTCGGCCCCCACGTTAACGCGCAGCCCCCTCAAATCAGCCAACGAACTGAGCACACCACGGGCTGACACCTTGCGCGCCACGGGTTCACGGTAAAACAACCACACCGGCTCCAGAAACAGACTGCCCAAGGATTCGAGTTCGTTCTCGTGGTCAATCGCCAGTTCATTGCTGCCGCCTTTGACAAAGGCCAGATCGACGCTGCCATCGCGCAGCATCGCCAGGTTTTGCGACGAGCCCTCGGTGGTGATGAGTTCAACCTCAATGCCGTGGCGCGCCAGCTCGGCGGCATAGCGCTTGCCAAACTCGGCATAAGCACTTTGCGCCGGGCCGGTGGCCAGCGTCACCTGCTTGGGAGGCGTCGGGTCCAGCCACCAGTAGGCTAGCCCCAGTAACACCAGCGTGAGCAAAACAAAAGGTCCGCCCGAGACCAGCAGGTCGCGTAGGGAGAGGAGGCTGTAGCGGATGGCTTTGGTCATGGGGTCAGATGGAGAGGTTTGCAATCTCACCTGCTGCAGGCCAGCGCTGCCCGCTCACACTCAGTCCCTGTGCAGCCAGTACCGCATTCACCACCGCCCGCGCCGTCACCTCCGCAGCCAGTGTCGCCAGCAGTAGCATGTTGGCGGGTTTTCCGCTGTGGCCTGTGCCCAGGGCGAACAGGGTGTCGCCGTCGAGCTGGGTGTGCACCGGGTTGATGCTGCGTGCCAGGCCGTCGTGCGCCACTTGTGCCAGGCGTTGGGCCTGGGGCTTGGTCAGTACGGCGTCGGTGGCGACCACACCGATTGTGGTGTTGGTGCCTGCTAGCAGCGCGTGCGGTGTTTCTCCGGCCATTTGCCCGGCCAGCAGGGCGTCGCGTGCACCCAGCAGCGCGGCCCCATCCGCCGTGCGTGCACCGGCCAGCAGTTGCCCGTTGACCGGGTCAAACACATCGCCCATGGCATTGCACACCACCAATGCGGCCACGGTGATGCCGTCCACTGTGAGCGATGCGCTGCCCACGCCGCCTTTCATGGCACGCTTGATGCCAAACAGCTTGCCCACCAACGCGCCTGCACCCGCGCCCACATTGCCCTGGGCGGTGGGCTGGCGACTGGCCGCCACGCAGGCCTGATAACCAGCTTGCGCGTCAGGGCGGATGCGTGCGTCGCCCACGCCCAAGTCAAACACCACCGCCGCCGGGACGATGGGCACCAGGCCGTAGCCGGTCTTCAAACCAATGTCGTGCTCTTCCAGCCAGTGCATCACGCCACTGGCCGCGTCCAGCCCCCAAGCGCTGCCGCCTGAAAGCAGTACCGCATGTACTTTTTCTACCAAGTTGGACGGTTGCAGCAAGTCCGTCTCGCGTGTGCCCGGCGCGGCGCCGCGCACATCGACACCCGCCACCGCCCCCTCGCGCGCAATCACCGCGCTGCAGCCGGTGGGGCGGCGTGCGTCGGTGAAGTGGCCGACCTCCAGGCCCGCCACGTCGGTGAGGGTGCCGGGGTACATGCTCAAGTTGTACCCGCGTTTATTTTGAAAAACCTTTGAGCATGGACAAACCCTGCTCCAGTAAGCCGCCCTCAGGCACTTGGCCACCGGGTGTGAGGCTGTCGATCACTTGAGGCAGCAGACTGGCCAAGCTGCCCGATAGGTCGCCCGTTGACAGGCCAAATTTTTGAGCCAAGGCTTGCACCTGTTCGCTGCCCAGTACATGCTGAATTTGGTCGCTAGAAATGGCTTGGTTTACCCCAGTGCCAATCCATGAAGACATGGTGTCACCCAGCCCTTTGTCATGAAAGCTTTTAATCAAACCCTGAATGCCACCCGTTTGCGGGTTGTTGATCAGGCCCGACACGATGTCCATCAAACCGCCTTGTCCACCACCGGTCCCGGTGTCTCCTAGCGCGTTGCTGACTTGTCCTGCGATAGCGTCAAATAAACCCATGTTTTTTCCTTGAAGGTTGATGAAAATTGGTCCCGCGCAGTGTCGTAAAAGACGACCAAGAGACTGGATTCATTTTATAACTTCATGTGTTGTGGCTCAGGGCGTGTGCTTCTCCATTGACATCACCACAAACGCCCCTTTGATTTGTTCTGCCCGGAAACGCACCTTGTCGCCTGCCTGCACTTGGCTCAGAAACGCCGGGTCATTCACCTGAAACACCATGGTCATCGCCCCCATACCTAGGTTTTTGATCTCGCCGTGCTTGAGCATTATTTTCTTCGTCACCAAGTCCACTTTGCGCACCTCGCCCTCGGTCATGTCGCTGTTGGCTGCCAGGTCTGCTGGTGCAGCGGGTGCGGGGTGATGCGCTGCGTGGTCATCGTTCGCTGTCTGTGCCAACGCGCTACTGACACGAATCGTGCCCACCATGCCCGCTTGGTAGTGGCCGGGGATCAAGCAGGCAAAGGCGAAGTCGCCTGAGCGGTTGAAGTGCCAGATGACTTCGCGGGTTTTGCCTGCGGCCACATGGGCCATGTCGGGCGAGTCGTGTTCCATAGTGGGGAATTTGAGCATCTGCGCGGCGTGTTCATTCAGGGCGTCCTTGCTGCCGATCACCAGTTCGTGCAGTAAATTGCCGTTGTTTTTGACGATCAAGCGCAGCGTATCACCTTGTTTGACTTCAAGGTGCGCCGGCGTGAAGCGCATGTCGTCACTCATGTGGAGGGTGATGGTGCGATTCACGGCTTTGACATCACCGGCGATGCCCCAGTCTTTTTGTTCTGCGGTCATGGCAGTGGCTGCGGGCTTTTTTTCAACATGATTTTCATGTGAAAAAACGGCTGTAGACCAATAGATGGTTGCGTAAGCAGCTAGTAATTTAATAGCAAATGTGGAGGTCATAGATTTCCTGAAAGTATAAAAATGAAGTGGAATGTTTGAAGCGAGTGGCAATCAATGCCCAGCATGGCCGCTGGGTTTGCGCGCTTTGAGCGCGGGGGGCGGGCTGGCTTGGTCTGCACTGGCGGCACTGGTGGGCGCGGGTAAGGCACCGGCCCACTCAAAGGCCTGTGTACCTGCGGGCTGCGCGAACCAACCGGGGTCGCTGTAGTCACCCGCCTTCTGGTGTTTGCGCACCTTCATGGTGGTGAACATGCCGCCCATCTCTAGGGGGCCGTAGGGGCCGGTGCCGGTCATCATGGGCAGGGTGTTGTCGGGCAGGGGCATTTCCATCGCGCCCATGTCGGCCATGCCTTTGTCGCCCATGGCCATGTAGTCGGGCACTAGTTTCTGGATTTTCTTGACCAGATCGCCATGCGCCACACCGATCATGGTGGGCACGTTGTGGCCCATGGGGTTCATGGTGTGGTGGCTTTTGTGGCAATGAAATGCCCAGTCGCCTTCCTCGTCCGCCACCAACTCCACCTGCCGCATCTGGCCCACGGCGACATCGGTGGTGACCTCGGGGCAACGTGCCGCCAGCGGCCAGGGACCACCATCGCTACCGGTCACCGCAAACTCGTGGCCGTGCAGGTGAATCGGGTGGTTCGTCATGGTCAGGTTGCCCACGCGAATGCGCACTTTGTCGCCCAGCCGCACGTTGAGCGAATCAATGGCGGGGAAAGCGCGGCTGTTCCAGGTCCACAGGTTGAAGTCCAGCATGGTGTTGATCTTGGGCGTGCTGCTGCCGGGGTCGATGTCAAAGGCATTGAGCAAGAAGCAGAAGTCGCGCTGTACCTCATTGATGAGCGGGTGCTTGGTCTTGGGGTGCGTGACCCAAAAGCCCATCATGCCCATGGCCATTTGCGTCATTTCGTCGGCGTGCGGGTGGTACATGAAGGTGCCGGGGCGGCGCGCAGTGAATTCATAGACAAAGGTCTTGCCCACAGGAATCTGCGGCTGCGTCAGGCCGCCCACGCCGTCCATGCCATTGGGCAGGCGTTGGCCGTGCCAGTGCATGGTGGTGTGCTCGGGCAGCTTGTTGGTGACGAAGATGCGCAGGCGGTCGCCCTCCACCACCTCGATGGTGGGGCCGGGGCTTTGGCCGTTATAGCCCCACAGCGTGGCGCGCATGCCGGGTGCAATCTCGCGCACCACGGGCTCGGCCACCAGGTGGAACTCTTTGACGCCGTTGTTCATGCGCCAGGGCAGTGTCCAGCCGTTGAGCGTGACCACCGGGTTGTAGGGGCGGCCGGTAGCGGGGTGCAAAGGGGGGGCGGTGTCGGGTTTGTCCATCAATACTGGCTCAGGCAAGGCGGCCAGTGCGACCCTGCTCACGCTGGTGGCGGCGATGGCGCCGAGGCCTGCGCCAGCGAAAAAATTTCTGCGGTTCATGGTCAATGTCCTTGGGATGGGGTGGTCATGGGCGTGGTACTGCTACCCAGGCGGGCCAATCCGCCGGGCGAGGTGCCGGTGAGCGTGGTTTGCAAGTCGGTCTCGGCCAGCCAGAAATCGCGCTGGGCTTCGATGGCGCTGTTCACGCTCATCACCTGTTGGCGCATGTCGCCCAGCAAGTCCCACACGCTGAGCAGCATGCCGTTGTAGCGCAGCAAAACTTCTTCGCTGATGAGCTTGCGCAGTGGCACCACCTCATCGCGGTAGTGGCGTGCCAGCTCGAACGCAGTGGTGTAGCCCTGGTAGGCCTCGCGCGCCTCACTGCGAGCTTTCACCGCCATGTCGCGCACCCGTGCGGCGGACTGCAGGTAGAGCGCCTGCGCACGGGCGTTGCGTGCCGTGCCCCAGTCGAAGAGGGGCAGGGGCAATTCCACATCCAGGCCGCGCTTGCCGCCTTGAGCACCGGTGGCGTTGTCCACCGTCGTGTTGCGGGTGATGCCTAAAGTCAGGCCGTCCAGGTAGCCCGTGGCTTTTTGCAAGCCCAGCGAATCGGCCACATAGCCCGACTCCGCCACGGCCGAGCGCACGTCCAACCGCTCGCGCAGGGCGTGTTGCTCCACGTCGCGCATGTCATCGGCCTGCGCGGGCAAATCGGGCAGGCGCGGCACCAGGGTGTAGGCCACCGGGGTGTCACTGCGGTCACCCAGGCCCATCAAGCGGGTGAGTTTTTCACGTGCAGCTAAGGCGGCTTGTCGGGCACGGGCCAGTTGCGTGCTGGCATCGGTCAAAAACAACTGCTCCCGGGCCTGCTGCAAGCGGCTCCAGTTGCCCACACGGGCCATGCGCTGGGCTAGCTCGGCCCCTGCTTCGGCGGCCGCTTTGACATCTTCCAGGTAGCGCACGGTCTGCTGCGCCGTCACCGCCAAAATCCAGGCCTTGCGGGTGTCGCTGGCTAGCCGAATCACCTCTTGCGCGGCTTGCAGTTTGGCCAACTCATGTTGCTGACCCTGCCACTTGGCCCGCCAGGGCAAAAACAGCAGGCCCACCACGTCAAAACGCAGCACGCGTTCTATCTCTTGCACGTCGCCGTCGGTGAAGCGGCCCAGCGTCAGGTGCGGGTTAGGCAACTGCCCGGCTTGCGTGCGGGTCGCGTCGCTGATGTCCAGGACGGCGAACGCGCCTTGCAAGGCCGGGTTGTTGAGCACGGCGATGCGCACGGCGGTTTCGGCGCTGAGTGGCGCTTCGAGTAATTTGGCGACGGCGTTGGCTGTGTCGCTGTTGTGGCGCTGTAGCGCTACAGTCATGCCCGCCGTGCGGCCCTGGGTGAGTTGCTGCACATCGCTCAGGCCACCGTCGGGTGTGAGTGAGGCGCAGCCGGACAGAAAACCGGCGAGCAAGCCGATACCCAACGTGAGTGCGGATCGTTTGAGCGGGCCTGGCAACAGGCGCGCTGGTAAGGGGGGATTCAAGATGTGACTCCTCGTCAGCAAGACAGGTGACCCGAAGGTCAAGGGCGTCCGCAATGCAAGGCCTTCAAGCGGCAAATGGCGGACGAACTAAGGCTGGGGAGTTCAGAAAATCGGTGGTTTGATGCGCAATGCCGCATCGGCACTGGCGTAACGGGGCAGGGTGGTTTGTGGCAAGGCAAAGGGAAGTGATGCACTCGCCACGTTAACGATGGGCGCTGACAGTGCCACGGTGTGACAGAGCTGGCACAGGGTGCAGGTGGGGCAGGTGTTATCGCCCTGCGTGGCGACTTCTTCACTCGCTTCGTGACCTATGCAGTCAGTGTGAGCAGTGGCTTCAGCTGGAGCCGGTATCTGTGAAGCAAACACAGATGTAACCGGCATGGGGTTCACAGGCATCATCATGGCGCTGCCCATCGCATCTAACGTCCAACCGCGCAAGGGCAGCAAGACCAGCATAAGGATGAGAACCAGACGGCGCATGGATTAATTATAAGGCCGGGGCTGGAAAGTTCAATGCCGTGGGGTTAAGACGATCGGTTCAAGGCCGCACCCCCGGCGACTCCAGCGCCATGCCCTTGGCTTGCACGGCCAGGTACAGCTCCAATTCCACCAACTCTTGCGCGCCGAAGGCATAGGGCTGAGAACGCACGCCGCTCATGCAGTTGCGCAGGCGGCGCTGGAGCGAGCCGACACCTTGCCATTCCAATCGGTACACGGGGTAGGCGGTGGGGTGGGCCTGCGGAATGAGGTTGCCGCCCAGGCGCAGGCCTGCGCGCTCGTCATGGCACTGGGCGCAAGAGAGGTTGAGCTGCCCCATGCGTTGGTTGTAGCGCTGTTGACCTTGCTCAATAAAAGGCCTCAAGCGCGCGTCGCTGGGCGGGGTGATGGGAAGGCCGCGTGATTGATAGGCGATGTAGCTTTC
>JANXSU010000280.1 GCA_025356545.1 Comamonadaceae bacterium | reverse complement strand
CTGGCCTTGCAGGCGCATTTGGGCTTGGAGCGCGTGGTTATCGTCCACCCCAGTCCTTACGGGGCTGACAACGCCTGCACGGTGGATGCGCTGCGCCAATTGGGCAACCGCGCACGCGGTGTGGCGGTGATTGATACGGCCACTACGGATGCGGAACTGCGCGACATGCATGACGCCGGTGTGCGTGGTGTCCGCTTGAACCTGGAGACCACGGGTGTTAGTGACCCGCTATTGGCCGCAGAGCAACTGCGCTGGGCCAGTGCGCGGGTGGCTCCGCTGGGCTGGCATATGCAGATGTACACGCAACTGAGCGTG
Source organism: Comamonadaceae bacterium (assembly GCA_025356545.1). Classification (GTDB taxonomy): domain Bacteria; phylum Pseudomonadota; class Gammaproteobacteria; order Burkholderiales; family Burkholderiaceae_C; genus CANCDA01. The sequence continues at coordinate 2,826 of JANXSU010000280.1, read as the reverse complement.
GTGGTGTCGCTGCAGGACCAGATTTCGGCCTTGCCCATTCCCTTGGTAGTGGACCATTTTTGCCGCGCATCGGCAGATTTAGGTGTGGAGCAGCCAGGTTTTGATGTTTTGCTGAACCTCGTGCGTGCAGGCAAGGTGTGGGTCAAGCTGTCGGCACCGCACCGTATCTCTGAGCTGCCAGATTGCGACGATGTGCGGCCCTTGGTGCAAGCGCTGATCGCGGCCAACCCGGACCGCATGCTGTGGGGCAGTGATTGGCCGCACCCCGGTGCCAAACCAGGCAAGCCGCGCCGCTTGGATGAGATTGAAACCTTTAACCCCATCAACGATGGCCGGGCGCTGAACCGCCTGAACGAATGGGTGGGCGATGCGGCCACGCTGCACAAAATCTTGGTGGCTAATCCACAAGCACTTTACGATTTTTGAGTTTTTAGACTTCAAAGAAATGAAAATTTTCACCCACGATCGTCGTCAGTTTTTGTCCTTGTTGACGCTCGCCGCCTGCGTGCCAACGCAGGCCAGCGCGCAGCAAGCCTACCCCTCACGCCCCATCACCCTGATCGTGCCTTTCGCGGCGGGTGGCGGCACGGACAGCATCGCGCGCGACATTGCCAAATCGTTGGCAGACAAGCTGGGCCAGCCCGTAGTGGTGGACAACAAGGGTGGCGGTGGTGGCTCTATCGGGGCCAATATGGTGGCCAAGGCGCAGGCGGACGGCTACACCTTGCTGTTTGCCACCTCCACCTTCGTCACCAATGCGGTGACTGAGGGCACCGCGCCTTACCAGGTGGACAAAGACTTTGCGCCGGTGGCCCTCATTGGGCGTGGCCCTTTGTTGGTGGTGGCGAACAAGGAGATGGGCGTCAAAACCCTGGCGCAACTGCGAACAGCGGCGGCAGCACGCCCGCAAGGCATCAACTTTTGCTCCGCTGGTAACGGCAGCATTAACCATTTGGCGGGCGAGTTGTTCCGGCAGAAGACCAGGCTGGACATGACCCATGTGCCCTACAAAGGCAGCGGTCCGGCTACGCTGGATTTGCTGGCGGGGCGCGTGCAATTGTTCTTTGCCACCGTGCCCACCATCTTGCCGTATGTGCAGGACCACCGGGTTGAGCTGCTGGCGGTGACAGGGGCCAAACGTTCTGCCTTGTTCCCGACCATACCCACTTTGGCGGAGTCGGGCTTGGGCAATGTGGACATCACCACCTGGTGGGGTGTATTGGCCCCGGCAAACACGCCCAAGGCGATTGTTGACAAGCTCAATCAGGCCATCAATGAAGCTGCTGCTCGCGACCCAGTGCGTTCACGACTAGTGCTTGAGGGAGCCGAGGCCATCAGCGGTTCACCGGCTGATTTTCAACGCACCTTGGGTCATGAACTCACCCAATGGCGAGACGTGGCAAACGCGGCGGGAATAAAGGCGAAATGAAATAACCATCGTTCGGGCTGAGCTTGTCGAAGCCTTTCGACAAGCTCAGGACAGGTCAGGCTCAGAGTGAACGCTTATCTCTTCGGCTCAAAGAGCAGCTCCGCCTCAATCTCCTGAATCGTGCGCATACCGCACAGCTGCATGGTGCGGGTTAACTCGTCTTTGAGGATGGCAATTGCCCGCTCGGCTCCAGCTTGACCACCAGCTACCGCCCCAAACAGCGTGGCCCGCCCCAGCAGCACACCTTGAGCCCCACAGGCCAAGGCTTTGACGATGTCGCTGCCTCGGCGAATGCCACCGTCCAGCAGGACGGGCATGCGCCCACCGATAGCTTGAACAATGCCTGGCAAGGCGTCCAGCGTGGCCACCGTACCGTCCAGTTGACGGCCACCGTGGTTGGATACCACCACTGCGTCGCAGCCCATGTCGGCCAGGCGTTGCGCATCGGCGGGGTGCAGTACGCCTTTGACGATGAGCTTGCGCGGCCACTGGTCGCGTAGCTTTTGCAGCGCCTCCCAGTCGAAGGCGGTGTCGTAATTTTTGCCGACCGATGTGGCAATGGCAGAGGCGGAGGGTTGTTTGTTGGCCTGCTCCAGCCCGCGCAGGTTTTCCATCACCGGCAGGCCGCGTCGCAACACGTTCAACACCCAAGCGGGGTGCAGGGCAAAGTCCAGCGTGTTTTTTGCGGTCAACTTGAAGGGCACGGAGAAATCATTGCGCTGATCCCGCTCGCGCTTGCCGCCCACGGGCAAGTCCACGGTGATCATCAGCGCCTCGTAGCCGGCCACCCTGGCGCGCTCGATCAGTCCGGCCTGGAAAGTCTTGTTTTTGAAAATGTAAGACTGAAACCACAAGCGCCCCGGTGCGGCATCGGCAATCTGCTCAATAGACGCCGTGGCGGAGCTGGACAGCGTGTAGGGAATGCCCGCCGCCGCCGCCGCCCGCGCAATGGCGATGTCACCCCCCGGCTGGCCATAGCCCACAGCACCAGTGGGCGCTATGGCCATGGGCAGGGCTGCAGGCTGGCCGAGCAAATCAATGCCGGTGTGGATGGCCGAGACATCGCGCAACACGCGGGGCAACAAACGCAGGCGGGCAAAGGCGGCGCGATTGTCACGCAGCGTCAGCTCATCTTCGGCACCGCCGTCAAAAAAATCAAAAATCGCGCGCGGCAAATGGCGCTGGGCCGCAAGGCGCAGGTCTTCAATGGCGTAGGCGGATGCGGCGCTGAAGGGCATGTCAGTTCTCGAGCACTTTAGGGCACTTCTATAAATCAGCGATGAAGCTGACGAATTGCTTCTGAATCGTCCAAGTTCCATTTTTTTGGTTTTGGCCCGGTTTCTTCGGGTTTTGGGGCGATCTTTAGGCGCAACTGAGCTCTTTTCCGTGCCTTTTCG
>JANXSU010000231.1 GCA_025356545.1 Comamonadaceae bacterium | reverse complement strand
TGCCATCGACAAAGTCATGACTAAGCGCATTTGGCTGTCTGAAGGCTTGCCCACACCGGGTTGGCAACAGGTCAGCAGCGTGGCCGATTGTGAAGTGGCTTTTGCGCACCTGGGCGCGCCCATGATCGTCAAGCCCGCGCGCGAGGGCTCGTCCATCGGCCTGACCAAGGTGATGCGACTGGAAGAGTGCGCCGCCGCATTTACCTTGGCCGAGCAAGACGACACACTGGTGCTGTGTGAGCAGTTCATCAGCGGCGACGAGGTGACCGTGGCGGTGTTGGGTGTCGGGGCTACAGCCCGCGTCCTGCCGGTGATTCGCATCAAAGCCCCCGAGGGCAACTACGACTACAACAACAAGTACTTCACCAACGACACCCAGTACTTGGTGCCCTGTGGTCTGCCCGCAGGTGAAGAGGCCGCCATTCAGGCCCTGGTGCTCAAGGCCTACGCGGTGCTGGGTTGCCGGGGCTGGGCGCGGGCCGATGTGATGATCGACGCGCGCACACGCAAGCCCTATTTGCTGGAGATCAACACCTCGCCCGGCATGACCGGCCACTCGCTGGTGCCCATGTCGGCGCGGGCGGCAGGCATCAGCTATGAAGACTTGTGCGTGCTGTTGCTGGCATCGGCCACGCGGGATTACGCAGGGGCAAGCGCATGACAACCAGCCTCGACATCAAACTCATGAACATCACGGCCAGCGTGCTGCTGCTCGTGTTTGGTTTGCTGTCGCTGGGGGCGCTGGCCGCATGGGTTTTTCAAAACCCGGTGTTTGCCCTGCGCGGCATCACGGTCAGCGGTGACGTGAGTCACAACAACGCGCTCACGCTGCGCGCCATTGTGGCGCCGCGTTTGAGTGGCACTTTTCTCTCGCTGGATATGGCAGCGGCGCGTCGGGCGTTTGAGTCCGTGCCTTGGGTGCGAAGCGCCCTGGTGCGGCGTGAGTTTCCCAATCGACTTCAGGTCACGTTGCAAGAGCATCAGGCGGTGGCCTATTGGGGGGCAGAGGGTGACTCCACCCTGGTCAACAGTTTTGGCGAAGTGTTCGAGGCCAACACGGGTGAAGTCGAGCAGGACAGCTTGCCACGCCTGAGCGGGTCACCCGAGCAGGCCGCACAGGTGCTGGCCATGTACCGCGCGGTGCAGCCCTTGTTTGAGCACCTGGATTTGAACGTTGACCAACTGGAACTGACGGGGCGGGGCAGTTGGCGTGCAGAGCTGGACAGCGGTGCCGTGGTGGAACTCGGGCGTGGCAGTGAAGACGAGGTGGTGGCCCGTGTGCAGCCCTTCCTGAATACGCTGACGCAAGTCACCTCCCGCTATAGCCGCACGGCGGCGGCATTGCAGTCGGCAGATTTGCGGCATGAGCAGGGCTATGCCCTTCGGTTGCGCGGTGTGAGTACCGTGGTGGCGGGGGCGCAAGCCCTCAAAAAATAGAACGAACAGAACACAGGAAAAGCAGGATTTACCCTATGTCAAAAGAATACAAAGACCTGGTTGTCGGATTGGACATCGGCACCGCCAAAGTTATGGCGGTGGTGGCCGAAGTCTTGCCCAGCGGCGAGTTGCGGTTGGTTGGCCTGGGCGTGGCCCCGAGCAACGGCCTCAAGCGCGGTGTGGTGGTCAATATTGACGCCACAGTGCAGAGCATTCAGCAGGCCCTCAAAGAAGCCGAGTTGATGGCCGATTGCAAGATCACGCGGGTCTATACCGGCATCACCGGCAGCCACATCCGGGGCATGAACTCCAGCGGCATGGTGGCGGTGAAAGACCGCGAGGTGACAGCCGCTGATGTGTCGCGCGTGGTGGAAACCGCCAAGGCCATCCACATCTCGGCCGATCAGCGCCTGCTGCTGGTGGAGCCGCAGGAATTTGTGATCGACGGGCAAGACGTGCGCATCCCCATCGGCATGAGTGGCATGCGCCTAGAGGCCAAGGTGCACATCGTCACCGGCTCACAGAGCGCGGCTGAAAACATTTTGAAATGCGTGCGACGTTGTGGTTTGGAGGTGGAACACCTCATGCTCAACCCGCTGGCCTCCAGCCTGTCGGTGCTGACCGAAGACGAGCGTGAGCTCGGCGTGGCCCTGGTGGACATTGGCGCGGGCACGACCGACGTGGCCATCTTCACCGGCGGTGCGATTCGCCAC
>JANXSU010000214.1 GCA_025356545.1 Comamonadaceae bacterium | reverse complement strand
CCACAGCGACTGAAGCTGGAACTGACCGAAAGCCTGCTGGTGCACAACGTGCAGGAGATTATCGAAAAAATGTTCGCACTGAAGGCCAAAGGCGTGGGCTTCTCGCTGGATGATTTCGGCACCGGTTATTCCTCGCTGTCGTACCTGAAACGCCTGCCGCTGGACCAACTGAAGATTGACCAGGGTTTTGTCAGAGACATCCTGATCGACCCCAACGACGCCGCCATTGCAGAAATGGTGGTGGTACTGGCCAAGCGCCTGGGCCTGTCCGTCATTGCCGAGGGGGTAGAGACCGAAGAGCAACGCAGCTTCCTCGCCCAATTGGGCTGCCACAACTGCCAGGGCTACCTGATCAGCCGCCCCTTGCCGCTGACGGCCTTCAACGCCTTGGTTGAGACCGGGGTTGATTTCCCTCAGTCCAACAAACCCGCCATCAGCTTGGCCACATGCACTGCCTCGCGCTGCGTGCCGTCATGAATCTGGTGGCGGCAACTGGTGCCGTCGGCCACCACAATGGCGTCGGGTTTTTGACGCACGGCCGGTAGCAGGCTGAGCTCGGCCATCTGCATGGACACCTCATAGTGGCTGGCCTCGTAACCGAAGCTGCCCGCCATGCCGCAGCAACTGCTCTCGATCAGCTCGGGCTTGGCGCCGGGGATGAGTTGCAGCACTTGCAGGATGGGCGTGACCGCGTCAAAGGCTTTTTGGTGACAGTGACCGTGCAAGAGAATGGGCTGCGATGCGGGTTTGAGTTTTGATTTCAGCCCTTCGAGCTGGCCCGCTGTGGCCTCGCGCGCCAGGAACTCTTCAAACAACAACGCTTGACCCGCGATGGTCTGCGCGGCTTGGCCCAGACCCATGACGAGCATCTCGTCACGCATGGTGAGTAGGCAAGATGGCTCCAGACCGACGATGGCAATGCCTTTTTCAGCAAAGGGCAACAGCGCGTCCACCAGCTCCTGCGCTTTGACCTTGGCTTGGTCCACCATGCCGTTGGCGAGTAGCGTTCGGCCACAGCACAGGTGCTTGCCATCTGCTATATTTTTGGTAGCTACGTATGCTGTGTATCCGCCTTCTTTAAGCACTTTTAAGGCTGCAAATGCATTGCCGGATTCGAAGAAACCGTTGAAGGTGTCCACGAACAGCACCACGGGTTTGGTGGCGGCCAGCACTTCTTCACGAGTTGCGCCAAACGCTCGTTCGCCCCGAGCTTGTCGAAGGGCTTCGACAGGCTCAGCCCGAACGGTGTTGAGCGAGTTAAAGAAATGCTGCCGTTGCCAATGCGGCAAACTGCGTTTTGCCGACAAGCCCAGGAGCTTTTCGCTCAAACCTGCCAGCAGGGGCAAGCGGTCGCGCAGATTGAGAAGCGGCGCGAAGCGGCTGGCCAGCGCAGCGTAGTCGGGCAGATGCGCGATGAGTTTGTCTTTGAGCGTGTGGCCATGCTTGGCCTTGTAGTGCTGCAAAAACTCCACCTTCATCTTGGCCATATCCACGCCGGTCGGGCAGTCGCGCTTGCAACCCTTGCAACCCACGCACAAGTCCAGGGCTTCTTTCACGGCTTCGCTGGTGAAGGCGTCAATTCGATCCCGTTCGGACTGAGCTTGTCGAAGTCCTTGCGCTCCTTCGACAAGCACAGGGTGAACGGTGGATAACTGCCCACTCAACGCCAAGCGCAAGGTATTGGCCCGCCCGCGTGTGGAGTGCTGCTCATCGCGCGTGACGCGGTAGCTCGGGCACATGGTGCCCGCGTCAAACTTGCGGCAGTGGCCGTTGTTGTTGCACATCTCCACCGCCTTGGCCAGGCCCTGTGCCGGGTCGCCGCCGGTGCCGGGGGCGGAGGTTTCTTCGGTGACCGGGTTGTTCTGCACGTTCCACGCGCTCCAGTCCAGCACCGGGGTGAGCGGAATGACTTTGTAGCTGGGCGGGAAGCGCATGAGGCTGGTGTCGTCCATCTTGGGCGGGTTGACCATGCGGCGCGGGCTGAGCAAATCCAGCGGGTCGAGGTGCTGTTTGATTTGCCCAAAGGCCTGCGTGATCTGGGGGCCAAACTGCCACTCGATCCACTCGCCCCGGCACAAGCCGTCACCATGCTCGCCGCTGTACGCGCCTTTGAATTTACGCACCAGCGCCGATGCTTCTTCAGCAATCGCGCGCATCTTGGTGGCCTCACCTTTACGCATGTCCAAAATGGGCCGCACATGCAGCGTGCCCACCGAGGCATGGGCGTACCAAGTGCCTTTGCTGCCGTACTTGGCAAACACTTCGGTCAGGCCATCGGTGTACTCGGCCAAGTGTTGCAGCGGCACGGCGCAGTCTTCGATAAAGCTCACCGGTTTGCCATCGCCCTTCAAGCTCATCATGATGTTGAGGCCCGCTTTGCGCACCTCCCACAGGTTCTTTTGCGGCGCGTCGTCGATCATCTCCACCACGCTGCCGGGCAGGCCCAAGTCACCCATCAGTTCGACGAGTTGCTTGATCTTGGGTGTGAGGTCGGCTTTGTTGGCGCCGGAGAACTCCACCAGCAGCACGGCTGCGGGCTTGCCGCCGTTGATATGCGGCGAGAGCGCGGTGAGGATGGTGGGCGCGAAGGCCGGGTTGAGCAGTGACAGCTCGATCATGGTGCGGTCCACCAGCTCGACCGCGGTGAGCGCGCCGCCCTGCATGCGGTGGCCCAGCTTGACGATGTGCTGCGCCGCGTCCATGGCGGAATGAAACGTGGGGAAGTTCACCACGCCCAGCACCTTGGCACGGGGCAGTTCCGAGAGGCGCAGGGTGAGGGATTGGGTCAGCGCCAGTGTGCCTTCGCTGCCCACCAACAGGTGCGCGAGATTGACCGAACCATCAGAGGTATAGGGCTTTTCGCTCTGGTTGTTGAAGATGTCCAGGTTGTAGCCCGCCACACGGCGCAGCACCTTGGGCCAGCGCGCTTCGATCTCGGCCTGATGTTGTGCCGCGAGCGCGCGCACATAGTCACCAATTTCTTTCACGCGACCCGTGGCCGAATCAAAACGGCCGAAGTCCAACAAGCTGCCGTCAGACAGCATGGCTTGCGCGCCCAGCACGTTGTGCACCATATTGCCGTAGGCGATGGATCGGCTGCCGCAAGAGTTGTTGCCCGCCATGCCGCCCAGCGTGGCCTGCGCGCTGGTGGACACGTCCACCGGGTACCACAGGCCGTGCTTCTTGAGCGCGAGGTTGAGGTGGTCTAGCACCAGACCGGGTTCGACCTTGGCGCTGCGGTTTTCCACATCGACGTTGAGGATGTTGCGCAAGTGCTTGGAGTGGTCAATCACCAGCCCCGCGCCCACCGTTTGGCCACACTGGCTAGTGCCACCGCCGCGCGGCACGATGGGCACATTCAAGTCGCGGCAAATGTCCAGCGCCAGCGTGACGTCTTGGGTGTTTCGTGGCACAAACACGCCGACCGGCATGGCTTGGTAAATAGAGGCATCAGTGGCGTAGCGGCCTCGGTCAGCGGGGGAGAAGAGCACTTCGCCCTGCGTCTCGGCGGTGAGCCGTGCGGCCAAGCGGCCTGCGACCTCGTTGCTGAGGCGGGCGACGGTGTCGTAGGCGTCATTGGCAGATGCTTGGGTCACGTTCAGGGGCAGAGGTGCGTTCATGTTTGCCTATTGAGTGAGTGGAAAAATTCGAAATTCAGGATTGCGTTGCGCTTGAGGTCTTGTACGACCCGGCGCACTTGGCGTAAGTGGCGGCGACGGCGACCTGATCCCGCGAAACAGTCGCCAGTGTCAAGGTGAGCGAGTGAGCCATCATTGAGGAAAACATCAAACTTGCGCAGAAGCAGACGCGTTCGGCGCACGCAACAACTCAGTCACCACATCCCGCTTATGCGCCAAATGCTTGAGCAACACGGCGCGCATAGCAACAGGGTCACGGGCTTCGAGTGCAGCCACCATCTGCGCATGCTCTTGCACCGCACGCGCCCACTTCTCGCCGTCCTGGTTCGAGCGAAAACGCCAGGCTTGTAAACGCGCATTGACTTGGTTGTAGGTCGCAGTGAGCACCGGGTTTTTGGCGGCGGCGTTGATAGCGCGGTGAATCGCGGCGTTGAGCCGGTAATAGGCGGACAGATCGCGCCGAGTGTAGGCCGCCATCATCTCGTAATGCATGGCCTGGATCTCAGCCAATTCTGCGACGGTGATGCGCTGCGCTGCCAACTCGCCGGACTGGCCCTCTAGCCCGGCCATGACCTCAAACGTGTGGAGCACGTCGGCCTCGGACAAGGCCAGGGCAATGGCCCCGCGGTTGGGCAGCAACTCCACCAGACCTTCGGCAGCCAGCATCTTGATGGCTTCACGCAAGGGCGTGCGCGACACCTTGAGCACCTCGCACAGCTCGCGTTCATTGAGCTTGGCCCCCGGCGCGATATGGCCCTCCACCAGCATTTGGCGCAAGCGCTGCGCCACCTGCTCATGCAAGGTGGTGGACGCGATGGCGATGATTTGAGCGCTCATGGATTTAGTTTTGTATGCAAAATTTTCGCAATTTTAGGGCAAATAGGTTTCACAAAGCAGTTTTGTATGCAAAAATTCGCCACCTCAACGCCAACGACGAAAGACGCCTCATGCTCACCACCAACTTCCACCCCACGGGCCGCCACTACCTGCAAATCCCCGGCCCCTCACCCGTGCCCGACCGCGTGCTGCGCGCCATGAGCCTGCCCACCATTGACCACCGTGGCCCAGAGTTTGCGCAACTCGGCCTCAAAGTACTGGCCGACATGCAAAAGGTTTTTCAGACGAAACACCCCGTCATGATTTATGCCGCCTCAGGCACGGGTGCGTGGGAAGCCGCGCTGGTCAACACCCTCTCCCCCGGCGACCATGTGCTCATGTACGAGAGCGGCCACTTCGCCTTTCTCTGGAACAAGCTGGCCACACGTCTGGGCCTTAAAGCCGAGACCATTGCCGTCCCCGGCACCGACAACGGTGTGCCCGCCAGTTGGCGTCGCGGTGTGCAGGCGCATTTGATTGAAGAGCGCCTGAAAGCCGACACCGGCCACTCGATCCGCGCCGTGTGCGTGGTGCACAACGAAACCTCCACCGGCGCCACCAGTAACATCGCTGCCGTGCGCCAAGCCATTGACGCGGCCAAGCATCCGGCCCTGCTCTTGGTGGACACCATCTCGGGTCTGGCCTCGGCCGATTACCGCCATGACGACTGGGGTGTGGACGTGTCCATCAGCGGCTCGCAAAAAGGCCTGATGCTGCCGCCGGGGATCAGCTTTAACGCGCTCTCGCCCAAAGCCATTGAAGCCAGCAAAACGGCCAAGCTCTCGAAAGCCTTCTGGGCTTGGGACGAGATGATTGAGATGAACAAGAACGGTTATTGGCCTTCCACGCCCAATACCAATCTGCTCTACGGCCTGTCCGAGGCCTGCGACATGATATTCAACCCCGCACACGGCGGCCTCCCCGCCACCTTTGCGCGCCACCTGCGCTGGGCCGAGGGCACACGTGCTGCCGTCAACACCTGGGGCTTGCAGATTCAGTGCGCGGAGCCCGCCGTGTACTCACCCATCCTCACCGGCGTGATGACGCCCGATGGGGTGGACGCCGACGCAGTGCGCAAGATCATCTATGAGCGTTTTGATTGCTCGCTGGGCACGGGCCTGGGCAAGGTCAAGGGCCGCATGTTCCGCATCGGCCACTTGGGTGACTGCAATGACTTGACCCTGATCGCCGCCATCAGCGCCTGTGAGATGGGCTTGAAGCTGGCGGGTGTGAAACTGGCCGGTTCTGGCGTACAGTCTGCGATGGATTATTTCTCCAGCCACCAAGGACATTGAGCATGCAACGCAGAACCTTCACCGCCGCAACTGTGGCCACCGCAGCCACCTTGGCCTCGCCCCTGCTGCGCGCACAAAACGTACAAGCCGTGCCGACAGGCCCAGTGCGCATCGTGGTCGGTTTTGCCCCCGGCGGCGGCACGGACATCCTGGCACGCGTGGTGGGCCAAAAGCTGGCCACGATGTGGAACGTGACCGTACTGGTGGAGAACAAGGCCGGGGCCTCCGGTGTGATTGCCGCCGACTACGTTGCCAAGCAGCCCGCCGACGGCAACACGCTCTTGATGGCCCACATCAACAGCCACGCCATCGCACCGGCCCTCATCGCCAAGATGAACTACAACGCGGTGACGGATTTCTCCCCCATCTCCATGGTGGGCATCACCCCCAACCTGCTGATCTGCAATGAGAAGCAGCCCGCGCGCACCGTCAAAGATTTGGTGGAGTTGTGCAAAAAGAATCCCGGCCAAATCAGCTTTGGCTCAGCCGGTAATGGCTCGGCCCAGCACCTGGCGTTGGAGATGTTCAAGCTGGCTGCGGGCATTGACGCCCTGCACGTGCCCTACAAAGGCTCCGGCCCCATGCTGACCGACTTGATCGGTGGCCAGATCAATTACAGTTTTGACACCATGACGGCGGCCACGCCACATGTAAAGAGCGGCAAAGCCATTGCCGTGGCCCAAACCCGTGCCAAACGTGCCAAGAGCTACCCTAACGTGCCCACCATGATTGAGTCGGGCTTCCCCGGCTTTGAAGCCACCACCTGGTACGGTCTGGTCGGCCCCGCCAAAATGCCGACGGCCATGGTCAAGCGCATGAACGAGGACATCAACAAGGTCTTGCTCATGCCCGACGTGATGGAGAAGTTTGAGCAGTACGGCGCTGAAGACGGCGGCGGCACGCCCGAAAAATTTGCCAGCTTTATTCAGACCGAAAGCGTGAAGTGGGCCAAGGTGGTGAAAGAGGCCGGCGTCAAGGCCGAAGGCTGAGCCGCGCGCCATGAGTGAAGGCGTCGTCCACCTCAGCGTTGAGGCCGGTGTGGCATCGGTATTGTTTGATCGCCCCCAGGCGCGCAACGCAATGACCTGGGCCATGTACGAGCAGCTCATGGCGATTTGCCGCGAGCTGCCCACGCGCAGCGATGTGCGCGTCGTCACCTTTCGTGGCGCGGGTGGAGAAGCCTTTATTGTCGGCACCGACATCGCGCAGTTCCAGGCCTTTGGCAGTGGCGCACAAGGCGGCGAAGACGGCGTGAATTACGAACGCCAAATCGACGCCTGCATGGCCCTGCTAGAAGCCCTGCCCCAGCCCACGCTGGCCATTGTTGAAGGCTGGTGCGTGGGTGGTGGCTTGGCCATTGCCACGGGTTGCGATTTTCGCATCGCCACCCTCTCGGCACGCTTTGGTGTGCCAATAGCCAAGACGCTGGGCAATTGCCTGTCGCTGGGCAATTTGGCGCGTTTGACAGCGGCTTGGGGACATCAGCGCGTCAAGCGCATCTTGATGTTGGCTGAAATTTTGAACGCGGACGAGGCGCTGGTTTGTGGCTATGTGCACGAGGTCTGCGCACCGGCTGACATCGACGCGGCAGCGCAGCGTTTGTGCACCCGGCTGGCCGCATTGGCCCCAGTGACGCAGAGCGTGAGCAAAGAGGGTTTGCGCCGTGTGGCAGCCCACGAATTGTCTGAGTCGGAACAAAGCGGTGATGATTTGATTCGCCGGGCTTATGGCAGCGAGGATTTCCGTGAAGGGATCAGTGCGTTTGTTTCTAAGCGTGCGCCTGAATGGAAGGGACGTTGATGGCTCGGGGGATCGCCATGTGTCTGACGTCTGCTTTGCGGGGTCACGCCGGCGGCGCACTCTGCTCCGCGAATGTCCTCCGCCCTACGGGCTCCCCCTTGATTTCGCTACGCAGAGCGCACCACCGACCTGATCCGACGAGCATGGTGGTGGTTCGACCGTCGAACTCCCACCCTGTTCGCTGCCTCGATACTTGGGGTGAGTGGCGTAGCGAAATTAAGGAGGAGGCCGTAGGGCGGGGGACATTCGCGGAGCCACTTACACCAAGTGCCGAGGCGTACACAAACCAAGAACAACGGTGTCCCGACTTCAAGCATCCGCGACCATGACCACACCCAACACAACAAAGACACCCACCGGCCCCCTCACAGGCCTGCGCGTCCTCGAACTCACGCAAATCATGTCCGGCCCCACCTGCGGCATGCTGCTGGCCGACATGGGGGCTGACGTTATCAAGGTTGAAAAACTGCCCGGTGGCGACGACGCGCGCGGTTACCGCGACCCGCTGGTGGGCGGCGTGTCCGCGCCCTTCATGATGATGAACCGCAACAAACGCGGGCTCGCCGTCAACCTCAAACACGAGCGAGGTCGCACCCTACTGCTGCGCATGGTCAAAGACGCCGACGTGTTGGTGGAGAACTTTCGCGGCGGCACCATGGACAAGCTGGGCCTGGGCTATGACGTACTCGCCAAGATCAACCCCGGCCTGATCTACTGCGCCATCACGGGCTATGGCCGCACCGGGCCGTATGCCGACAAGGGTGGTTTTGATTTGATCGCGCAGGGCTTTGCGGGGCTGATGTCCGTGACCGGCGAACCGGGCCGCCCACCGGCCAAAAGTGGCAATGCCGTGTCTGACATGAACGCGGGCATTCTCGCGGCCCTCGGAATCGTCTCAGCCTACGTGCACAAACTCAAAACCGGCCAAGGCCAGATCGTCGATACCTCGCTGTCAGACGCTGCGCTACAGCAACTCTACTGGCACGCCGCCATCTTCTTTGCCACAGGCCGCTCGGCTGAGCCCACCGGCTCGGCGCACATCCTGACCGCGCCCTACCAAGCCTTTGAAGCCAGCGACGGTTGGATCAATATTGGTGGGGCCAACCAGGCCAACTGGGAGCGCGCTGCCGACGTGCTGGGCCACCCCGAGTGGTGCAACGATGCGCGCTTTGCCAGCAACAGCGACCGCATGGCGCACCGCGATGAATTGGTGATGCTGATGAACACCGTGTTGCGCACACGCACCCGCGCCGAATGGCAAGCCGCGTTTGATACCGCCGGTGTGCCCGCAGGGCCAGTACACACCGTAGGCGAGGCGCTTAGCCATCCGCAAACGCTGGCGCGCGGCATGGTGGTGGAGCTGAACCACCCGCAGGCTGGCCCAACGCGTGCCATCGGTTGCCCGATTCATTTCTCGGCCACACCGACGCAGGTCACACGCCCTGCCCCTTTGCTGGGCCAGCACACGCGAGAGCTGTTGCTGGAACACGGCTACA
>JANXSU010000169.1 GCA_025356545.1 Comamonadaceae bacterium | reverse complement strand
TTGCTACAGATTTTGTCGGTGTCGGTTTTCGAGAAAACCCTGATTTCATGCGCCTTGCAGCCCGGCACCCGCACAACAGAAATACCGCCCAGCGCTAACCAGTTGAATTTGTTCACTTTTTAACCGGACACTACTGATAAGAAATAAGGTTTGAAACTTTATTTTATGATTCTTGTCGTAGTACGGGCCGTAGACCTAAAAATGCGGCATGACTTTGACTTGACGCTCTAGCTGCTCAAGGCTAAGTTGGATCCTCTGAGCACTTCAATCTTCTAAAAAGGAACAAATCATGCAGGCCAAATCCATGCTTTCTCTGATTGGGCTTTACGCCGCATTAGGGGTACTCCCCGCTCAGGTCATGGCCAGCGACGCCAGTGCCGTGCTCAAGCGAGCCGCAGTCGCGATGGGTGAGCCCAAAACGCTGCGCTATGTCACAGAGGGCACGGGCTATACCTTTGGTCAAGCGTTCACGCCGGGCATGGCCTGGCCCAAGATCACGGTGCACAGCCAGATTCGCAGCATCAACTTTGACACGGGTTCTATGCGCGAGGAAATCACCCTCAGCCGTGCCGAACCCAAAGGCGGTGGCGGCTACCCGCTGGCGGGTCAGCAGCGTAACGACCAGTTCGTGAGCGGTATCTCGGCGTGGAACATGGCGGGAACCAATGCGCAACCGGGCCCTCGTTTTGTGGTGGATCGTTTGCATCAGCTCTGGGTCACGCCGCACGGGGTGATCAAGGCGGCGCAACGCAACAACGCCACGGTGGAATTTCAAACTGTGGGCGGTAAATCTATGGCGGCGGTCACCTTCACAGAACCCGGACGCTTTCAGGCCACGGCCTTCATCAACGACAACTACTTGGTGGAGCGCGTCGAATCACGCCTACCTGACCCGGTGCTGGGTGATGTAGCGGCTGTGACGAACTATGCCGACTACCGCGAGCAAGGGGGTATTCAATTCCCGAGTCGCATTCAACAATCACAGGGCGGGCATCCCACGCTGGATGTCACCGTCAAAGAGGTGAAAGCCAACGTGCCGGTAGACATTCAAGTGCCTGAGGCCGTGGTCAAAGCCACGGAGCGGGTGGCTGTTGAGAAGGTGGCGGAGGGCGTTTGGTTCCTCGCAGGCGGCTCACACAACAGCGTGGCGATTGAGATGAAGGATCACATGGTGCTGGTCGAGACCCCCCTCAACGATGGCCGCAGCGGGGCGGTGATGGCGCAAGTCAAGCAGTTGGCTGCGGGCAAACCGATTCGCTTCATGATCAACTCACACAACCACTTTGATCACAGCGGTGGCGTGCGTACTGCTGTGGCCGAAGGAGCCACCATCGTGACCCAAGCGGGCAACAAGGCTTACTTTGAAAAAATCCTCGCCAACCCCAATAAAATCAGCCCCGACCTGCTGGCCCAATCAGGCAAAAAGGCCAAGATCGTGGCTGTGGGCGACAAGCATGTCATGACCGACGGCGTGCGCACCATCGAGCTGCACCGCATGCAAGACAGCGTGCACAACAACACCTTCCAGATGGTCTATCTGCCCAAAGAAAAACTCTTGATCGAGGCCGATGCCTTCACCCCACCGCCCCCCAACACACCTGCACCCGCCACGCCCAATGCGAACAACGTCAATTTGGTGGACAACATTGAGCGCCTGAAACTGTCAGTCGATCGCATCTTGCCGCTGCACGGCCGCGTGGTGCCCCTAGATGATCTTTACGTGGCTGTCGGTAAAAAGCGCTGAACGAACGCCATGTACTTGCCCCCTCAATTCAACCCCAAAGACCTCGCGCATGCCTTAACGCTGATGCGTGAGCATGCTTTTGCCAGCCTGATCAGCATTGACGATAACGGGCTGCCCTATGTGACGAACCTGCCGCTGCATGTGCAAGAGGGCAGTGGGGTGGGGGAGCAACCACTGATTCTGCTGGGTCATGTGGCCAAGCCCAATCCGCACTGGCGTTATTTGCAGGCTCGGTCCCAAGCGGTGGTGACTTTCATGGGGCCACACGCCTACATGTCGCCGCAGGTGTACCCGGACTTGGCCCGCGTGCCGACCTGGAACTACCTGACCGTGCATTGCACCGTGCAAGCCACCTTGATTGAGGATGCCGCCGCGAAGGACGCGCTGCTTAAAACGCTGATTGGTGACCATGAGCCTGCTTACGCCGCACAGTGGCGTGGACTGGGTGAGGAGTTTCAACACAAAATGCTGGCCGGTATCGTTGGCTTTGAGTTGAAAGTGACCGATCTGCAATGCAAGCTCAAACTCAATCAACACCGGCCCGAGGCCCATGCTGCGATGAAGGCGATCTACCAAGCAGGCAATGAAAACGAACAAGCCCTGGCCCGCTGGATGGAACGGCTGGGCATGGAACCTCAAGGGTGAGTGACGCTGACTTCATGGCGCTGGCCTTGGCGCAGGCTCGCTGCGCCGCCGATCTGGGAGAAGTGCCCGTGGGGGCCGTTGTGGTTCACCAGGGCAAGGTCATTGGCCGCGGCCACAATGCCCCCATCTCCAGCCACGACCCCTGCGCGCATGCCGAAATCATGGCGCTGTGCGAAGCCGCGACGGCTTTAGAAAACTACCGCCTGGACGACTGCGAGTTGTTTGTAACGCTAGAGCCCTGCGCCATGTGCGCCGGTGCCATGCTGCATGCCCGCCTCAAGCGCGTAGTGTTTGGGGCGCTTGAACCCAAAACCGGTGCAGCAGGCTCGGTGGTGGATCTGTTTGCCATCACGGCCTTGAACCACCAGACGCAGATTCAGGGCGGTGTCATGGCGGCTGAATGCGCGGCCGTGTTGCAGGACTTCTTTCGCGAAAAACGGCAATCCACCAAACGCGACAGCCAGCCCGTGCGCGACGATGCCTTGCGCACCCCCGAGTCCCGTTTCTTCGAACTGAGCGACTACCCCTGGCAAGCTAACTATGTGAGTGATCTGCCCTCGCTTCAGGGTCTGCGCCTGCATTACCTTGACGAAGGCCCCAAAGACGCGCCCCTGACCTGGCTGTGTTTGCACAACCACACCACCTGGAGCTATGCCTACCGCACGATGATTCCGGTGTGGCTGCAGGCAGGCCATCGTGTGGTCGCCCCGGACCTGATCGGGTTCGGCAAAAGCGACAAGCCTAAAAAGGAAAGCGCCCACAGCTTGAGTTGGCATCACCAGGTTTTGCTTGAATTGATGGATCAACTTGAGTTGCACCACATCGTTCTCGTGCTGCAAGACAAGGGCGATCACTTGGGCCTAAGCTTGCCCAAGGTGCTGCCGCAACGCTATGCCGGCTTATGGGTCGTGAACCCCCTCTCACTCAAAGCAGACAAAGAGACGCACACCGCTGACGAAGCCCCTTTCCCTGATCGCGGACACCAAGCCGCCTTGCGCGCCTTTGCATCATTTAAGCCCTGATAATTGGGCGACATGAGCAAGCACATCTACATTTTTTCCCCCTCAGGCGCGGTGCGCGACAAAGCCGCCTTCAAACGCGGCGTCAAGCGACTGGAGACTCTGGGGCATCAGGTTGAGGTGGACGAGTCAGCACTGGCCAGTCATCTTCGATTTGCAGGCGATGACGACACCCGCCTAGCAGCCATCCATCGTGCTGCTGCCAGTGGCGCGGACGTCGCCATGATCTCCCGGGGCGGCTACGGTTTGACGCGTTTGCTAGGTCGTATCCGCTACAAGGCGGTGGCCAAGGCCATCGACAAAGGCACGCAGTTTGTCGGTATGAGTGACTTCACCGCCTTTCAGAGCGCCGTTTTGACCCAAACCGGTCGCACCACTTGGGCGGGGCCGTCTTTGTGCGAAGGCTTTGGCGTGGGCGGGTCATCAGCCAAGTCCGAGCTGCCGGACGACATCATGGAAGCCTGCTTTGACGACATGCTGCTCGGCCAAGGGGAGGGGGCAGGCTGGCGACAGAACCGCGAGTCGACTGAGTCTGCTATTAATTTAGGAGCTTCTCACGCACGTAAAATGGGCAATACAGCCTCTTTTCATATTAAAAATGCGGTGCTTTGGGGTGGTAATTTATCAGTTTTATGTTCGCTGGTAGGCACACCTTATTGCCCGCCGGTTCAAGGCGGTGTTCTGTTTTTGGAGGATGTGGCCGAGCACCCTTACCGCGTGGAGCGCATGCTCACGCAACTCCTGAACGCCGGTATTTTGGCGCAGCAAAAAGCCGTTGTACTGGGCCAATTCACGGACTACAAACTGAGCCCCCACGACAAGGGATTCAAACTCCAAAGCGTGGTTCATTGGCTACGCAGTCAAATTAAGGCCCCGGTGTTGACCAATCTACCCTTTGGACATGTACCGACAAAAGTTCTACTCCCTGTAGGTGCCAAAGTCGATTTGGTGGCGCAAGGGCGTGATGCACTTTTGGTTTGGGGTCACGCGGATTAGTCTTGCGGCTTTCTTTCGCTAGGGTTTACGCGATTAGAAAATCTGCTGTCTTCATTTACGATCTTTCAGGCATTGAATAACACCTGGAGACAATAGAAATGAAACGCAGACACCTACTGAGCACCGCCACCGGGCTCGCCACCGCATTGACTTTGCCAAGCGCCTGGTCCCAGACGGCTGCCTACCCTAATCGACCAATCAAAATGATCGTCCCTTTCGCTTCGGGGATTTCGCCCGATGTGGTCGCCCGTTTGATAGGTGACAGGCTAGGGCAGGCACTGGGTCAGCCTGTGGTGATCGATAACCGTCCTGGCGCAGGCGGCATGATTGGTGCCGAGGCCGCCGCACTGGCGCCTGCTGATGGCTACAACCTGTTTTTTAGCGTCAAAGCAGTCATGGCGATTGCGCCCAATGTGTACCCCAACGTCAAGTACAACCCGATGAAGGATTTCAAAGGCGTTGCGCAAATTCTGCTCGTGCCGCACATCCTGACCGCGACGCCCAATGCGCCGTACAACACGATGAAAGAATTCGTTGAGTACGCCAAGAAAAACCCTGGAAAAATTGACTTTGCCTCGTTGGGCGTGGGCTCGCAACCGCATGTTGCTTTGGAGGCTTGGGCCTCCCGTCTGGGGATCAAACTCAACCACGTGCCTTACAAAACCAACCCATCACCAGACGTCATGAGCGGTGTGGTGAGTCTGTCGGTTGAAGCCTCAACCACCGCTATTCCCCTGATCAAGGCTGGAAAAATTAAAGCACTGGCCATCTCCGGTGCGGAGCGTATTCCTGCGCTGCCTGATTTGCCCACCATGACAGAGTTTGGCGCCACGCTGGACACGAATGGGGTGATTGGCAACTCTTGGCATGGCATTTTCACCCCGGCCGGAACACCTGACGCCATCGTGGCCAAACTCAGTGCCGAGATCATCAGAATTGTGAAGCTTCCTGAAATTCAAACTCGCCTGCGTGATCTTGGCTTGACGCCGACGGGCATGCCTGGATCGACATTGACAGCCGACGTTGCGACCGACTATGCCTACTGGGGTAACTTGGTCAAAGAACTTAATATTAAGGTTGAGTAATTCAAAGAGCGGGCGATAAACCCGCTTTTTTAGCCCACATTACTTAACATAATATACATCGTATAAAGTATAAACAGAGAATTAAAATGAGAGAAAACGAGTCATGGCTTCTCAACAATGATGGATAAGTATGGCACTCCCGTAGGAGTAAGCATTTCAAGGCTCAGCGCAAAATGAACAATCAAACCTTAAATTTCGCTCTCCGTGCTATCCAATCCCGTTTAACGCAAAGCCCCAACTCGGCTGACACGGTTCAAGGCATTCACAACTACTGGATCGATTGGAGCGAGCCCGTTCCGCCCGTATTGGTCACACAGCAAGCGCTTGAAGTGCTTGAAAAAAATGCATTGGTTGAGCAGATCTTGGCGGGTGAAAGAGTGATTTGGCGTAAATCACACCCCGAGTCGCCCGAGCCAACTTAAGGCACAAAATTAAAGCCCTCAAGAGCCTTTACAATAGTCAGCGACGGGCCTTCCCGCATGGTGAAGCGGCCAACCGAGTCAGGTGGGGAACCAAGCAGCTCTAACTGTCGAGCCAGTGCCGGGGTCAAGGTCCGTCAACTTCTCTTTTTTGCCACCTCGGCTTGCGCATAATGAAGCCTCAAAAATCACAATTGAGAAGTTCATCATGTTCAAGAATATTTTGCTGATCTGCGGCATTTTGGCCAGCGCCACAGGCTTGTCGGGCTGCGCAGCCACCTCAGGCACTATCAGTAGCGCCGCGAGCAGCGCCAGCACCCCACTCACCACCGAAGAGTTCCGCGTCACCAGCGACCCCGGCATCCAGGTCTATGTGCGCAACAAGCGCCCAGCAGGTATGACGAAGTTCTCCGCCGACAAAACGGTGATCTACATCCACGGCGCCACCTACCCCTCAGAGACGGCGTTTGATTTGCCGCTGGACGGAATCTCATGGATGGACTACATCGCCAAACAGGGCTACGACGTGTACTTGCTGGACGTGCGCGGCTACGGTGGCTCCACTCGCCCAGCGCAAATGGATCGCCCCGCCGCTGAGAACGCGCCCTTCGCCGGCACGGAGGAAGCCATGCGCGATGTGGATGCGGTGGTCGAATTCGTCAAGAAGCGCCGTGCTATCGAAAAGGTCAACCTGTTGGCGTGGTCCTGGGGAACGGCCATCATGCAGTGGTACACCAGCCTAAACAGCCACAAGGTCGAAAAATTGGTGCTGTACGCGCCGGTATGGATTCGCCAGACGGCCTCTCTGGTACAGGTCGGCCCTGGCCCTATTCCGGCCTATCGCTCGGTGAGCATGGCGCAGGCCAAGGCACGTTGGTTAACCGGCGTGCCCGAGGACAAAAAGGCCGACCTGATTCCCGCCGGTTGGTTTGAAACCTGGGCCAGCGCCACGGCAGCCACTGACCCCGTGGGTGCCAGCCAAACCCCACCCGTGCTGCGCGCGCCCAATGGGGTGGTGGCCGATGGCCTGAAGTACTGGGGCGGTGGTGTGATTCCCTGGAAGGCTGCTGACATAAAAGTGCCTGTGCTGCTCATCAAAGCCCAGTGGGATCAAGACACGCCCGCCTACATGGCGCAAACTCTGCTGCCCCTGCTCACCGGCGCGCCCTACAAGCGCTATGTGGAGCTGGGCGAAGGCACCCACACCATCATCATGGAAAAAAATCGCATGAATCTGTTCCGTGAAGTGCAGTTATTCCTCGACGAAAAGCACACCCCGGCACGTTGATTTTTCAGACCCGGGCGGGGACTTGTAGATAACGCACAACCCCCTCCCCCGCCGCCTTGCCGCTGGCAAAACACGCGGTCAGCAAATAGCCGCCCGTTGGGGCTTCCCAGTCCAGCATTTCGCCCGCGCAGAACACGCCGGGCAGTGCCTGCAACATCAATGCGTCATTTAGCAGCTCAAACGGCACGCCACCGGCACTGCTGATGGCCTCGACTAATGGGCGCGTGACCACCAGGTGCAAGGGCAAGGCTTTGATGGCTGCGGCCAGTTTGGCGGGTTGGTTCAAGTCGTCTTTGCTCAGAATCTCATGCAGCAAAGCCATCTTGATGCCCTCCAGACCCAGGCGACTTTTCAGGTGGCTGGAGAGCGAACGTGAGCCGCGTGGGTGCGACACCTCGGCCAGCACGCGCTCGGGGGAGTGGTCGGGCAATAAGTCCAGCAAAAGGGTCGCTTGTCCGTGGGCCAAGATGTCGTCACGCAGGAGGCTGGACGCGGCGTAGATCAGGCTGCCCTCCACACCCGTCTGCGTTGCCACAAACTCGCCCTTGCGCTTAAAGGCTTGTCCGGTAGAGGCTGTGTAGGCAATGGCCACCGACTTGAGGGGCTGACCTGCAAAGCGGCTGGTGAAATGTTCGCTCCAGCCCACGGTGTTTGTCATGGTCGATCTGGCGGATGAAGCCACATCAAAACCGCAGTTCGCTGGCAATAGCGGCGAAACCTGAACGCCGCGCTCCGTCAGCAGCGGCACCCACGCCCCGTTGGAGCCCAGCCGCGCCCAGCTACCGCCGCCCAGTGCCAGCACCACGGCGTCGGCGGTCACCTCTACTTCGCCCTGCGGTGTCTCAAAGCGCAACGTGTGGCCGTCTGCGTCCCAGCCCAGCCAACGATGGCGCATGTGAAAGCGCACGCCGCCCTCCTCTGCCTGCGTTGACGCCTGTGGCTCAACGGGGTGACGCAAGCGATGCAACCAGGCCCGCAGCAGCGGTGCGGCCTTCATATCAGTTGGGAAGACCCGGCCTGACGTGCCGATGAAGGTGTCGATGCCCAGACCCTTGGCCCAGGCGCGCAGTGGCTCAGGACCAAAGCCCTGGAGCAGCCGCTCGATCTGCGGACGGCGCGCCCCGAAGCGAGAGGCAAAACGATCAGCATCCTCTGAGTGCGTGAGGTTCAAGCCCCCCTTGCCTGCCAGCAAAAACTTGCGTCCGACCGAGGGCATGGCGTCATACAGATGCACTGCCACACCCGCATCCACCAGCACCTGCGCCGCCATCAAACCCGCAGGCCCGCCGCCGATGATTGCTACTCTTTTCATTCGATTCCTTTTGGTTTTTCAGTGACTCAGTTGGTCGAGTGTGCCTTGTGCACTGAGAAACGCGGCCTTCACCGTCTGGCCGGGGTAAATCGCCTGCACGGCGTCGCGGTAGTGAGTGAGCTGCGCGACCAGTGTGGGCTGATCCAGCGTATGCGTTGCTGATTTGTAGTCCAGCACCCACCAGGTGCCGCCCGCCCCGATCTTCCCGCCTTGATTCGTGTCGCCCTGCACCATGGGTTTGCGGTGCACAAGGCGATCAATCCGCCTCGTGCTGCCCGCAACCGTGAGGGCCAGCTCATTGCCATGCCAGTCAATCTGCGCTGCGTCCCAAGCCCAAGCCCCCTCACCGGTGAGGATTTTTTGCGCCATGGCAGCGGCTTGGTTGGCCTGCTGGGCGTCCAGCGCGAACTCGCGGGCGACTTGGTGTACCTGGGCATCCGGGCAGATGCGCGCACCCAGGGGGGCCCACTCCAGCAGGCGGTGCATGGCTTGGCCGATGAGGGATTGGGGTGTTTCAATTGCTATTGATTTAATAGCTGATTGCGCTATTGGATATTGGACTACAGGAAGAATTGGCAATAAAAATGAGGTGATTTTTGGGGTGAGAGGTGACCCTTCGATAGGCTCAGTGCGAACGGGGGGGGGCTCTGCTCCCAAGGAGGTGGCTACCTGGCCAGCCGGGATGGCTTCACACCCGCCCTGCAAGCGCTGCCACCAACTCGTCTCATTGGCACGGTGCGGCTGTACCGATGACAACACCAGACGCTGGCGCGCGCGCGTCATGGCTACGTACAGGCCGTTGAGCTCCTCGCGCTGGCGGGCCTGGCCCTCAGTGGTCAGGGCCAATTCGGCGCTGGCAGGGGCGCGGGTTTCACTGGCCAGGAACATGAAGCTGTGGGGCGCTGCGGCCTCCCCCGGCCAATCCACTAGCACGCCCATGGTCTGGGCCTTCGGACTGGGCGCGTCGGTGTCGAGCAGCAGCACCAGCGAGGCTTCCAAGCCCTTGGCCCCGTGTACAGTGAGCAGGCGCACGGCTTCGGCGTTGGCCCACTCCGGTGCTTTGACGCCACCGGCCTTGAGCGTGCGCACCAGGGCATAGGGCGTGGCGTAACGCCCACCGTCCAACTGCAACACGGCTGTTAACAGCGCTTGCAGATTGGCCAGCACACTCTCACGCAGGGCATCGGGGGCAGCCGCCGCAAAGCGGGCCAGCACGTCGCCGTGCTGGTAGATGGCGTCCAGCGCGTCATGCGGTGGGAGGGTGTCTAGCCAGCCTTTGTA
>JANXSU010000138.1 GCA_025356545.1 Comamonadaceae bacterium | reverse complement strand
GGCCAAACAAGGGCGTCATCTCAGGTGCAGTCACAAAATCACTGCCCGAAGCGGGCATAGTGCCGATCTTGCGCGAGTCGTTGGCGTAGTAACCCAGACCGGGGGTGTAGAGGGCTTTGGCCATGAATTCATCAAAGCCGAGCCACCCCCCCGCCGATTGGGTTGCATCTACGATAATTTGGGCAAGTTGAGCCGAAATATCTTCGGCAGGCACACGGGACATAAGTTAATGGGCAAAAAATCAATCAGACAAGCGGCAATTATGTGGCGGATTCGAGGTCACTCATGACGCGACGGGTACTGGTCACTGGCGGTGCGCATCGCCTCGGCGCGCTCATTTGTCGGCAGTTTGCGAACGCGGGTTGGGACGTTTGGTGTCACTACCAGCATTCAGCCGAAGCGGCCCAGGCCCTGTGCGATGAACTCAAAGAGCAGGGCGCGCAGGCGCATGCAATTCAAGCCGACATGGCCGATGAAGCACAGCGCCAGCGCATGATGCAAACGATCAGCACCCAAGGGGGGGCGCTGCACTGCCTGGTTAACAATGCGGCCCGCTTCGAGCCTGACAGTGCGGGGCAACTGAATCTGAACGCCACACGAGAGTTGCTGGAAGTCAACTTGATTGCACCAATTGCACTGTCCAGCCTCATGAGCCAGAGCATTCTGGCGGACCAGCCAGCCGCAGACCGCAGCATCATTCACGTGCTGGATCAAAAGGTGTTCAACCTGAACCCGGATTATTTTTCCTACACCGTCTCCAAACTCGCGCTTGAGCGCACGGTTGAACTCCAGGCGCAGGCGCTGGCCCCCTCGTTGCGGGTGTGTGGCGTGGCACCTGGGCTGATGTACCCGAGCGGCCCCCAAACCCAGGCCAACTTCGACCAAGCCAGCCGCATCAACCTGATGCGCAAAGCCACCGACCCGGCTCAGGTGGCAGCGACTTGTCTGTTTCTAGCTGAGAACCCGTGCATCACCGGTGTGACGTTGACGGTTGATAATGGCCAGCACCTTCTGCCCTTGCCACGCGACGTGATGTTTGTGGTGGATGACCTCCTGAAATCGCCTCATGACACTTGACCCTCTCACCCAACTGGCACTGCACTGCCGCCGGATTTTTCTGCGTAACCATGTTGTTGTCGCGCAAATTGGTGCGCATGATTTTGAAAAAACTCAAGCCCAGCGAGTGATTTTCAACGTCGAGCTGTTTGTGCCCTATGCCCACTCCACCTCCGCTACAGATCGATTGGTGGAAGTGGTTGATTACGATTTTGTGCGCGAGGTGATTGCCCAGCGTGTGCAACAAGGTCATGTCGAGTTGCAAGAGACCTTGTGCGATGACTTGGTGAGCCAATTGCTCGCGCATCCCGAGGTGCAGGCCGTGCGCCTGTCAAGCTGCAAACCCGATGTTTACCCCGACTGCGAAGGCGTGGGCGTGGAAGTGTTTCGCATGAAAGATTCAAGCCAATGAAACCCGCCTTAGGAAACCAGTCTCTAACCCTAACCGGCCTGCGCTTCTCAGCCAATCTGGGCATTCTCGACCACGAGAGAAACGCGCCGCAGCCCATCTTGGTGGATGCCGAGCTCAACCTCGGCCCGCAGCCGCTGCTGCCGCATGACGACGACATCGACCATGTGCTGGACTACCGCAAGGTGCGCGAGATCATCATTGACGAATGCACGGCGGTGCACGTCAACCTGCTGGAGACCTTGATTGGCAAACTGGCCAACCGCCTGCTGCAATTGCCGGGCGTGCTGGGGGTGCGGGTGAAGATTGTGAAGCTGGAAATTTTTGATGATTGCGAAGTTGCTATTCGCGCTGAAACTGGAGCTTGGTGAACATCATGAGTGCTGTGTGGATTGAAGACGAAGTCGTCCCCCTCGACAAGGAATTCAAAATCGAGCGTGAAACCCACAAGCTCGAAAAGCGCCTGTGTCGTCAAGTTGGCAAGGCGATTGTGGACTTCAACATGATTGAAGAGGGCGACAAGGTGATGGTGTGCGTGTCGGGTGGCAAGGATAGCTATGCGCTGCTGGACATCTTGCTCAAACTCAAAGCCCGTGCGCCGATTCATTTCGATTTGATCGCTGTGAATTTGGATCAGAAACAGCCCGGTTTCCCTGAGGACATTTTGCCTGCTTATCTCGAACAACTGGGCGTGCCCTTCCACATCGAGAACCAGGACACTTACTCCATCGTCAAGCGTGTCATCCCCGAGGGCAAGACCATGTGCAGCCTGTGCAGCCGCTTGCGCCGGGGCATTTTGTACCGCGTGGCCGACGAGCTGGGGGCCACCAAGATTGCACTGGGCCACCACCGTGACGACATGTTGCAAACCTTCTTTCTAAACATGTTCTTTGGCGGAAAACTTAAAAGCATGCCCCCCAAACTGGTGAGCGACGATGGCCGCCACATGGTGATCCGTCCGCTGGCCAATGTGGCCGAGAAAGACCTCACCCGCTGGGCCGAACACCGGGCCTTTCCCATCATCCCCTGCACGCTGTGCGGCAGCCAAGAGAACCTTCAACGCAAGCAAGTCGGTAACATGCTGCGGGACTGGGATAAAAAATTCCCTGGAAGAATTGAGAGTATGTTCAGCGCGCTGCATAACGTGGTGCCTTCGCACCTGATGGATGGTGCCCGGCATGACTTCAAAAGCTTGGCTACCACCGGCATTGCCAGTGAAGACGGCGACAAGGCGTTTGATGATGAGTCCTTTGCATCCAACACGATGCCTGGCTTGCAAGTGGTTGCACTTTAAGTCCCATCGCCACCACACTCAACATCGGCGAGTTGTCCTCATGAAACGCCTGCTTGCAGCCTTCTCGCTGCTGGTATTTCTCACCGGTTGTAGCGGCATGCGGGTGATTGATTCGCAGGTGCTGGCCATCTCCACGCTGCCTGCCAACGCGCCGCCTATGACCGGGGTGCACTACCGCTTTGAGCGCCTGCCGTCACAGGCCCTGCAAGCGGGTGCGGAGCAGGTTGAGGCGTTGGCCCAAGCGGCGCTGGCTCAGGTGGGCTTGGAGCGTGATGACGCCGCAACAAATTACAGCGTGCTGTTGGGCCTGGGGGTGCAGCCTTATCTGGGCGATGCCGGGGGCTATCCGCTATCTCAGCCTTGGCGTGGTACGGCCCGACCGGGGGGCTATGGCAGCATCATGTGGGGCAGTGGCATGAGGCGGCCTGGGATGGGTTTTGGCATGAGCATGGGCTTCTCACCCTCCACTAGCTACCGGTACGAGGTGAGCCTTTTGCTGCGTGACTTGCGCAATGGCCAAGTGGTTTATGAAACCCGTGCCGTGCATTTCGGGCCATGGTCCGATACGCTCAACATCTTGCCGGTGATGTTTCAAGCGGCGTTGACAGACTTCCCCAACCCCCCGCTGGGTGGGCGAAAAATCAATATTGAAATCCCGTATTGAAAACCATGACAGCGCCAACTGCACATCAGGTTTTAGAAGACGAGATCGAGTTCACCGCCATCCGTGCGCAAGGCGCGGGTGGGCAAAACGACAACAAGGTGTCCAGCGCCATTCACCTGCGCTACGATATCCCCGCCTCATCCCTGCCTGACGCCATCAAGGAGCGCCTGCTGGCCTTGAGTGACCAGCGCATCACAAACGAGGGCGTGGTGGTCATCAAGGCACAAACTACGCGCAGCCAAGAGCAAAACCGCGTGGAATCTATCGAGCGCTTACAAGCCCTGGTGGACAGCGTTGCCACGCCACCCAAGCCGCGTAAGGCGACCAAGCCGACGAAAAGCTCGCAGCGCAAACGCATGGACAGCAAGTCGACCCGGGGCGATGTGAAGCGGCTGCGCGGGCGGGTGTCGGGAGAGTCCTGAAAATTTGTAAAACAGACGCGTTCACATGCGTCTGGGCGCATCAAAGTCTAGTCTTCAATTTTTTGAGGCCATGACTTTTACTTTGCTGCTTTGTTTTGTCAGTTGCTTAATGATGTCCGTTGCTTGTCCGCCGCAGGCTGCACACCATTCAATGAGCAACAAAACCTCCACATACGCTTCACCGCGTTCGATTTTTGACACAAAGGACTGGCCGAGTTTCAAGCGCCTTGCAAGCTGTACCTGGGTCAAGCCCGCCGCCTGTCGCAATTGGGTCAATTGCGTTTGCAGCACTTGGTAGCGTGAGTCATGAATCGAGATGGACACCTACCGATGCTCTAGTTCAAATCAAAATAGTCCAATTAAGACTATTTATGTACAATTGACGAAGGTGCTGGTAAAGGGCCAGTGCCTACAACTAAGACCAATCAAAATTCAGGAACAGGGCAAACATGAAACTCTCTAAATTCGCTATCGCAGCAGCTATTGCCGCCGTATCAATCTCCGCTCAGGCTCAGTCGGGTACCACTGGGGGCAAAGGTCTCTATGGGGAAATTGGCTACGCGAGCCTTAACTACAAAGAAACAGCAGCTTCACTGTCGACTATGGGTGCAGCACGCGTTATTCTTGGCTACAACTTGATGGAAAACTTGGCGATGGATGGCATGGTCGCCTTCGGGGCAAGCGATGGCAGCACCACGATTTCTGGGGTGACCATAAAAGGACGCATTGACAGTGGCTATGGCATCTACCTGAAGCCCAAGGCGAAACTCTCCGAGTCGATTGAGGTTTTTGGGCGACTTGGTTATTTCAATGCGAATATGACGGTTTGGGTACCCGGTACGCCTCTTTCAGTGTCTAGATCAGGTGACGATTTTTCTTATGGCATAGGCGGCAACGTCAAAGTGTCCAAAGATATGTCACTGAACCTGGACTACATGTCCTACTACAATAAAAATGGAACTACCGTGAATGGTGTCACATTAGGGCTTGGTTTTAATTTCTAAGGCACGGCCATGAACAAAAAACTGGCGACGCTACTGCCGCTGCTGGTACTGATGGGTGCCTGCTCCACCTATACAACCCCGAGATATGCCATTAACGCGGACACAAATGTGGCCTTGAAGGCTATAGGCGCAAGCAACATTGCCGTTGGGTCGTTTTCTGGCCCAGTCTCCTTCGACAATAGTTGTCGTGCTGTAGGTCCACTTGCACCCCCGGACGGCATGACCCACACTGCGTATCTAAAAAAGGCGATTGAGTCTGAACTGAAGGTAGTCGGCGCCCATGCAGCTTCGACACCCAAGATCATTCTGAGCGGGGTTGTAAACCGACTGGAGTTTTCTTCGTCACGCGGGATCATGGGTGGATCATGGGACATCGATGTGACGCTGAATTCATCCACAGGCAAAAGCATGGTGGCCGCCGAACACTATGAGTTTGAAAGTGGTTTTATTGGTGATACCGCGTGCAAACAGACGGCGGAGGCTTATATGCCCATGGTTCAGAACTTGATCGAGAAAATTGTTCGATCTCCGGAGTTTATGGGTCTTCTTCAATAATTTCGGTACCGCATCAAAAGGGCGGCTAATCAGCCGCCCTTTTTGCTTCTCATTCAGACCCCTCCAAATAAACCATCGCCTGTGATTTTCGGAGCCACCCCCAAATGCAGGTAGGCGGCGGCGGTGGCAATGCGCCCGCGCGGTGTGCGCTGCAAATAGCCTTGTTGGATCAAATAGGGCTCGATCACGTCTTCAATCGTTTCGCGCTCTTCACCAATGCTGGCGGCGATGTTGTCCAGACCGACGGGGCCACCGTCAAAGCGGTGGATCACCGCCTCCAGCAGCTTGCGGTCCATCACGTCAAAGCCTTGCGGGTCTACGTCCAGCATGACTAGAGCCTTGTTGGCGATGTCGAGCGTGATGTGGCCGCTGCCTTTGACATCGGCATAGTCACGTACGCGGCGTAACAGGCGGTTGGCAATGCGCGGCGTGCCGCGTGATCGGCGGGCAATCTCAAAGCCACCGTCTGTGTCCATGCCGACCTTGAGCAGGCCTGCGCTGCGCTTGACGATGCGCGCCAGCTCTTCAGCCGTATAAAACTCCAACCGCGACACAATGCCAAAGCGGTCGCGCAGCGGGTTGGTCAACATACCCGCACGGGTGGTGGCCCCCACCAGGGTGAAGGGCTGCAAGTCCAGCTTGATGGAGCGCGCCGCCGGGCCTTCGCCGATCATGATGTCGATCTGGTAGTCCTCTAGCGCGGGGTAGAGAATTTCTTCCACCACAGGGGACAGCCGGTGGATTTCGTCGATGAACAGGACGTCGTTTTTTTCGAGGTTGGTCAGCAGCGCGGCCAGGTCTTTGGGTTTTTCCAGCACCGGCCCGCTGGTCTGGCGCAGGTTCACGCCCAACTCGTGCGCGATGATGTGCGATAGCGTGGTTTTACCCAGGCCGGGCGGGCCAAACAGCAGCACATGGTCCAGCGCTTCGCCGCGCATTTTGGCTGCGCCAATGAAGATCTCCAACTGCTCCCGCACCTTGGCCTGCCCCACGTACTCGTCGAGCAGCTTGGGCCGCAGGGCGCGCTCAATCGCCTCCTCTTGCGGGGACACGGGGGCCGCAGACACCACCCGTTTGGGCGGCGCGGGGGCGAAGTCGTCGGTTTGAATGCTCAAGATGGTTTACCTGGCTGCCGTTGGCGCGACGGGAAAAGCCTGCATGCCCGCATCGTCCAGCGCGCGGCGCACCAGACCATTGGCTTTGGCTTCTTCCAGAAAAGTGGTGACATAGGCCAGCGCTTGGGGGCGATTTTTAGGCACGGCAATGGCCACGCCAGTTTGTAAAAAATAGCCGTCCAGAATGCGCGAACCCGGCAGTTGCTGCGCAAAGGGCGGCAGGGCATCATGGGTCAGGGCGAAGGCGTCGGCTTGGCCTGCTCGCAATTGGGCGATGGAGTCTTCCACCGACTTCACAGGTTTGATCGGAGTGTTCTTGAGAGATTGCGCGGCAGCACGAATGGTGGCCGTGTTGGCCACGCCAATGACGCGCACGCTGGGCTTGTCCACCTCGGCCAGGGTCTTGATGTCCAGACCCGGCCGCACGAGGTAAGTGCTCTCGATCATGAAGTAAGCCGGGCCAAAATCGACCTTGGTCTTGCGCTCGTCATCCACCGGCATGAAGGACACATCAATCGCGCCCGAGTTGACCCCATTGGTCAGCTCGCCCGTGTTGGGCGCCAAAATAAAGTCGACCGGCACACCCAGTTGACGACCCATTGCGTGGCCCAGTTCCACCGTGACGCCGCTGGGCTGACCATTGGCGTCTTTCAACACAAACAGCGCCGTCTTGCTCGGTGCAAAGGCCAAGCCCACACGCAACTTACCGGTGGGCGCCAGCTCATCGCGCACTGCGGCGGATGGTGTGCCCGACATGGACGAACAGCCCGCGACCACGGGCAACATGAGCGCGGTGCAGAGTTTGAAGAGTTGCATGGGAGCCTCTGAGATAAGGGTAGGTGGAGACGGTGTGTGACGTATGACTATAGCCGCAGTGAGCCCTCTCAAGTGCGCCAACGAAATGTCGATACCTTGTGCAGAACACCCTCTTTTTTGACCCGAGGTACACCCATCATGCGTCCTATTTTTCAAGTTACTTTCTTAGTCAGTCTGCTCGGCCTGGCACTTACGTCGTCTGCTTTTGCAGCGGATTCGCATGGGGCGGATCCTGCCGATAGCTATTCGGTATCCGCCAAAAAATCCACACAATCTCCGGGAAAAGACATTGCCGATCAACTGAGTGCAGCTGTTGAGAATGGCGATCTGCGCAAGAAGCGTTTGACGTTGGTCAATACCGGTATGGATAAAAAATCCGGAACCAATGACGCCCACTCAGCGCCCCCCAACCTGCTCGCCGCTGCCACGGTGAACCCGCAAACCAGCCGCAACTACATCCGCGCCAAAGCGGCGGTGTTGACCGGCTACACCGCACCCGAGATCGCCAGTGATGAGCACGGCCATGCGCCGCACTGGAGTTATGAGGGTGACGGAGGCCCGCAGGCCTGGGGCAAGCTCAAACCGGAGTTCAACACCTGCGCCACGGGCAAGCGGCAGTCCCCCATCCACATCGAAGACGCCCTCACGCTGCAAGGCCCGGCCGAGGCGATCCAGATCAATTACCAGCCCAGCAACGGCGTGGTGGTGAACAACGGCCACACCATCCAGGTGGATGTGAGTGGCGACAACAGCATCACCGTGCGCGGCTCCACCTACAAGTTGTTGCAGTTTCACTTTCACCACCCTTCGGAAGAGCGCGTCAACCACAAGTCGTATTCGATGGTGGCGCACTTGGTGCACCGCAATCGGGAAGGCCAGCTTGCCGTGGTAGGCGTGCTGCTAGACCCGGGCGTGGCCAACAGCTTGATCAACAGCGTTTGGACCTACATGCCGCTGGATGCGGGTGACAGCGTGCGCATGCCTTTGGGGCTGGTGGACCTCAATGAACTCCTGCCCAAAGATCAACGGTATTACCAGTTTATGGGGTCTTTGACCACTCCTCCTTGCACCGAGGGCGTGCTGTGGATGGTGCTCAAACAAGCCGTGACGCTGAGCCGCGACCAGCTCAAACTCTTTGGTCAGTTGTTCCCCAACAATGCGCGTCCGGTGCAATCTGTCAACGCCAGAGCGATTCGGGAGGCGCAATGATGCGGGCGCGCAGCCTGTCACGTCATCAGTCGTGCTTGGTTTGCCCCTCAGTCGCAGGGATGCCCAGCACCATCAAATTTGCCAAAATGATGGTAAAGGCCAGCAAATAAAATGCTGCCATCAGACCGTAACGGTCAGCAATCATGCCAGCCAAAATCGGTGCTACAGCTTGTCCAGCCGACTGCATGCCAAACATCAGGCCAATGGCCGTGCCGCCCATGTTGCGCGGTGTGGCTTCCAGCATCCAAGCCTGCATGATGGGGCGTGCAGCATACAAAAAGAAGCCCAGTACTGCGATTAAAAATACAAAGAAGGTTGAACCACCGGCAAAGGTCATCAGCAGCAGTACGACACCGCTAACACCAAAGCAAGAGATCAAAATTGTGCGACGCCCCATGGTGTCTGACAGGTGGCCTGCAATGGGTGCAGCGATGAAGCCGGCCAGTTGTAGTAACGCCATCACCGCGCCTACCCATACCAGTTCGTAATGCATTTCCTTGGCCAAGTACAGGGGCAAGAAGGTGAGCAGTGTGCCCTGGGTCATGGAGCGAAACGAGGAGCTGAGCGTGAGCATGAACAGGCCTGGCGTGCGAAGCAGGGCACGCAGACCTTGTTTGTAACTATCCAGGCTTTGGCCACCGCCTTGGTGCTCTGACACTGCGGTTTTCGGGGATGATTTTGCGTGCTTGGGCGCAAAGCTCAAGGCCCCTAAAAAGTAGAGCAAGAACACGGCCATGGCCGCGCCGGGGATCACGTTCAACACCACAATTTCACGCCACGACAGCGTGGTGAGCAGCGCGCCCACGGCCAGCGGCGCCAGCGCGTCACCCACGTTGCCGCCCATACCGTGCAGCGACAGCGCCATGCCCTTGCGCGAGGGGAACATGCGGCCCAAGAGCGGGATGGCGGTGGGGTGCCACAGGTTGTTGCCCACACCCACCAACATCACGCACACCAACAGCATCCAGTACTGGGTGCTAAAGCCCATCAGCAGGTAAGGAAAGCCGACCCAGAACAACGCAAGCGCCATCAATTGGCCCTTGCGCCCCCACATGTCCACCAACATGCCGCCGGGCACATTGGACAGTGCGCCCGCCGCGAACTGGCAGGTCATGACAAAGCCGATTTGGCTGTAGCTCAAACCCATCTCTGCGCCAATCAACGGCAAGAGCATGTAGAAGGTGGCGGGATACCAGTGGGTGAGGGCGTGGCCGGTGATGATCAGGGCCATGTTGCGGTAGTCCAGGCGGCTGGGCTCGGGTGCGCCGGGTAAGTCGGGTGCTGTGATGGCAGGTGCGTTCATGACTTGGCTCCTCGGATGATGATCTCGTCGTACAACTTGCGCCATTTCTCGCGCCGGTCCAGACTTTCAGCCGGATCGACCAAAATGATTTTGTAATTGCGCAGCGCGGAGGGTACTTTGGTGTTGGCGGGCAGGTACTCCAGCTCGGCATAGGTGGGCTGGCCCTCGCCCAGCAGGTAGTCCATGAACAGCGCAGCAGCGGCGGGACGCTGGGCATTGCGAGTGACGCCCACCGCGTTAGCGCGAGCCACGGCAGGTTGAATCACGACGGCGTCAATCGGCGCGCCTTTTTTCTTCAACTGCTCGGGCATGTAGTTGTAAACCGTGAGGGCCATGGGCACCTCGCCAGCGGCCACCATATTGGTCAAGTTGGTGTGGCCCTTGCGCACCGACACGCCGTTGCTGGCTGCCAAGTCACGAAAGAACTGCAAACCCTTGGCCTCGCCCATGGACTGCACCACGGTGACGAACCAGTCGATGTTTTCCACCTCGTAGCCCAGGCGACCCTTCCAGCGCGGGTTGAGCAAGTCGGCATAGCTGCTGGGCAGCTCAGCCTTCTTCACCGAACCAGTGTTGTAGGCCTGCACCCAGAGCGAGTAAATGGTGGCGGCCCACTCTTTGTGGGTGGGCACGCTGCCGGGCATCAGCTCTGCGAAGTGCGGAGAGGCGGTGGGTTGGAGCATTTTTTCGCGCGACAACACTTCCAGCTCCACCGCCCCGGCGTGCACCACATCGACGTTGTAGCGCTTGGCCCGGGTCTCGCTGATGGTGCGGTTCATCACGCTGTCGCCGCTGGCGCGCCAAGTGTTGACCTTGATGCCGTATTTCTTTTCGAACGGCTCAATCAGCGGCTTCAGGTCTTTCTCGGCAATCGAGGTGTAGAGCGTGAGCGAGCCCTCGGCTTTGGCGGCGACGATGAGTTTGGCCGCGCGGTCGGGTGCGGTGCTGCGCAGCAGGTTGGGGTCGGTGGGTTGGGCCAGCAAGCAAAGCGGCGCAATGGCCAGCAAGCACACGTGCAAGCTGGACACTAATAAATTGGCCATGCTCAAGCCCCTTTGCGGCTGAAAACTTCCTCGTACAAGCGGTTCCACTTGGGGCCGTCGTCAATGGTGACTTTGGGATCGACAAACACCAGCGGCATTTTGTTCAACGTAGAGGGTACTTTGGTGCTGGTGGGGATGAAATCCCGTTTGCCCAAAATCGCTTGACCTTCCGACAGCTCAAAGTCTTGGAACAACACGGCCGCGTGCGGGTGCGGGGCGTTGCGTGCCACGCCGACACCGTTGGGCCGAGCCACCGTGGGATCCAGCGCCAACCAGTCCATCGGGGCACCGGCGTTCTTCATCTGCTCGACCTTGTAGTTGTACAGGGTCAGCGCCATGGGCACTTCGCCCGAGGCCACCAGATTGGCCAGCAGGGTGTGGCCCTTGCGCACCGAGATGCCATTCTTGGCGACGATTTCTTTGAACAAGGCAATGCCTTTGCTCTCGCCCATGCTGAGCGCTATGCCGGCCAGCCAGTCGCTGTCGTCAGCCTCTACCGCGAGTTTGCCTTTCCACTTGGGGTCGAGCAGGTCGCGGTAAGTTTTGGGCAAGTCTTCTTTGCGTACCGCTTTGGTGTTGTAGGCGCAGGTAAAGATGTTCAGACGGGTGGCGATCCACTCTCGGTGCGGGCGCACCGCTTGGGGAATCAAGTCCGCTAGGTAAGGCGAGTTGCAGGCTTGCAAAATCTTCTCTCGCGACAACACTTCCATCTCGGGGCCATTGGTCTCGAAAATGTCCACGTCATGCCGATTGGCTTTGGCTTCGAGCAGGCCGCGTTGCAGCACCTTCTCAGAGCCTGCGCGCCAAACCTTGGTTTTGACGCCATATTTTTGTTCAAACACCGAGGTCAGCGCGGTGATGTCGTCCACCGGCATGGAGGAGTAAAACGTCAGCGCGCCTTCTTTGCGAGCACCCTCAGCCAGCTTCTTCAAGCGATCGGGGCCGGACAAGGCCGCGATGGCCGCGGTGGCCGCAGCCGAGGTCTGAGCCTGAGCGGCCGTGCCTACCCCGCCCAGCACCAAGGCACCAGCTTGAATCAGTTGTCGACGCGAAAAGTGGGAGCGGTTCATGCAATTCCTGATTGGTGGAGGACAGAGTTTGCGCGCTAGGGTGTCGCTGCGGTCTGTTCCGCAAAAATATCAAACGGATTTAGGTGGCAAGGTAGGCAGCTCGGTCTCGTACGCTTCTTCCATGCGGGGAGTCAGGTCGTGCTTGGCCAGCGCGTCGGCAAATCGGGTGCGCACGCCTTGGCTCTCATCGGCGTAGTCGATCTGGTCGCCGCCAATGCGGCGGCTGATCCAGGCCTTGGGCACGCCTTGCGCGTTGCGGATGGAGACCACCTCGTGCTTGAAGGCCAGGTAGCGCGCCGGGGCTTTGCCGGTGTTGAAGTGCTGGTGCATCCACATATTGGGCGGCACGATCATGGAGCCCGTCTGCCACTTGTATTCACGTGGTTCTTCGCCCTCGGGCCACATCAGGCTATAGCCTTCACCGCTCAAGATGATGACGTGCGCACCTGGGCCGTGGCAATGCGCCTTTTTATACGTGCCCACTGGGAACTGCGAGATGTGGCTGTTCATGGAGCCGCGCGCCATGTTGAAGCGGATGTGGCCGCCACCCGCACCGCGCTCTTTGGCGCTGATGAGGGGTAGGTTCACCGCGTCGGCGACGAAGTTGGTCTCTAGTAGCAGGCCTTTTTGCTCGCCCTTGCCGCTGAAGTAATCGGGCTCACCGTTGAAACGGTTGGCAAAGTCATGCGAGGTGTTGAAGACGAACTTCAGGTCTTCGTACAGGTTGATGACGGGCGGGCCGTTGGTGACGGCGACAAAGCGTGCGCCGTCTTTGCCCGAGCCGTTGAAGTGCTGATGCCAGCAGTTCAGCGGAATCGCAAACAAAGCACCAGCTTGCCACTCGAAGGTGATGCGATGGCCCTGGTCGTTCCATACCGTGGTGGAGCCGCGGCCAGACAGCACGTAAATCATCTCCTCAAACAACTGGCGCTGCGGCTCCAACTGCTTGCCCGGTGCGATCTCGCACACATAGCAGTCGTTGGAGGTGCGTGAGGCCTCGTGGTTGATGTACACGCCCTTGCCGCCCCGGCGCGCCCAAGGTTTGAGGTCCACCGTGTTCAGGCTGGGCACATAGTGCGCGCCAATGATGTCCAGGCCTTCGGCCTTGACCCAGCGGGTGTAAGGGGTTTCTTTTTCGGTGGCGAACTTCTGGGCGAGGTCGTCGGAAACGATGGCGTTTTTGGTCATTTTTTGCTGCGCAGATAAGCCTGAATTTTGTCGCCATCCAGGGTGATGGAAGGGTCGAACTCGGGCGCGTTTTCAATTTGCTCTAGATCGTTTAAGCCGCAGTACTTGAAGATGCGGTTGATAGAGGAGATCAGTCGCACCGGGCGATCCGGGTCGGCGTTGAAGTGCTGGTGAATCGTGTTCGGTGGAATGTAGATTACATCGCCCGCTTCCCACTCGTAGCGCTTGACCTCGTCTTGCGGCGTCCAGTGGTAGGTGTCGGTGATTTCCACGTCACAGTCTTGGTGCAGGTCGTAGCCCCGGCCTTCCAGCACGTAAACGCACTCTTCGGCCAGATGCCGGTGCTTGCCCGACTTGCTGCCCGGCGGGATGATCTGCATGTAGGCGTCCACCGTTTCGATGCGGGTGTTCATCTGCTCATTGAGTAAGTGCTTGAGCAGGCCTTGGCGAGCCATTTCCCAGGGCATGTCGTTGGGGCGCACGACTTTGCGGCGCTTGGCGTTGCTGGCGGGCTTTTGCTCGGCATCGTCCAACAAGCCTTGGTAGTACTTGCCTTGTTCGTGGCCATCGGCCCATACTTTGGATTCGTCCCATGCCATATCAGTAACCTCCTTCGGGGTGGTTGAAGTCTTGTTCGTCGTTGCGGGCTTTGAAGCCTTCGCCGCCCGGTGCGGGCTCACTCGGGCGGGGTTCAACTTGGTGCTGGAACAGCATGTTCATGAACATGTACATAGGCTTGGTCTTGATGACCAGGGCGCGCGCGGGACGCTCGTCGCTGGCGTTGAAGTGTTGGTGCACACAGTTGTTGTGCACCACGGCGATGTCACCGGCCTGCCAGTCGTAGCGAATGCCGTCGTGGATTTCGTAGCCCGTGCCGTCCAGGATGTAGAAGGCCGCCTCATTCACGTGGCCGTGTTTTTGCGAGCGGCCACCGGGGCCGTACTCTTCCAGGTGCATGTGAAA
Source organism: Comamonadaceae bacterium (assembly GCA_025356545.1). GTDB lineage: Bacteria > Pseudomonadota > Gammaproteobacteria > Burkholderiales > Burkholderiaceae_C > CANCDA01. The sequence goes on along the minus strand of JANXSU010000138.1, from coordinate 22,995 downwards.
GGTTTGCGTGATGCCGTCTTTGGGCTCCACGTAATGACGGCTAAAGGCCTGGGGGCCGTCGTTGAACTTGATGTCTGAACCCTTGCGCACGCGCGGCATGGCGCGCAGGCGTTTGAGCTCATCGCCCAGGTTGTAAGGGCCGGCAATGGCGCGCACAAAGGTACGGTCTTTTTTGCTGTGGTAATGCGACTCGTTGGGAACGGCGTTGGCCGACGGTTCGCTGGTTTTGGTTTCACTCATGGGGTGGACTTTCTGAAAGGAAGGAGAGTTGGAATGGAGAGCGATTTGTTGCGCGCGTGTTCAGGACTTGTCTTGGGGTTGTGCTTTGAGCACGATGCAGCTGGCGGGATTGAGCACCACATAGATCGGCGCGCCAACGGGCGACTTTTGGCTGGGGTGAACGCGGGCCAGGATGATCTTCTCGCCCACCTGAACCTGAAAGTCAAATACCTCACCCAAAAACACTTTGAGGTGAACACTGCCCAGGAAATGGTTGCGATGATCGACTTGGGGCGGGGTATCGCTGAGCACGATGTCTTCCGGCCGAATGCACACCTGCACGGATTCACCCACGCTGAATTCGGTGTTTGCAGGCACTTGCAGTAGACCCAACTCTGAATCCAACACCATCTGCCCGCTCACGCTGTCGATGCCGCGCACCGTGGCGCGAATGAAGTTGATGCTCCCCACAAAATCGGCCACGAACTCGCTGGTGGGTGTCTCGTAGATTTGGCGCGGCGTGCCGCGCTGCATGATGCGGCCGTTGCGCATGACGGCAATCTCGTGCGACAAAGCAAGGGCTTCGGACTGGTCGTGCGTGACGTAGATGGTTGTGATGTTCAATTCACGCTGAATCTTCTTCAACTCGAAGCGCATCTTCTCGCGCAGCTTGGCGTCCAGGTTCGACAGCGGTTCGTCCAGCAACAGCAGTTGCGGCTCCATCACCAGGGCGCGTGCCAGTGCCAGGCGCTGTTGCTGGCCACCGGACAAACGGGTAGCGTCGCGGTCATGGTATTGCGCCAGTTCGACCGACTCCAACACACGCATCACCTTGGTGCGAATCTCTTCGCGGCTGTACTTCTTGGCCCCCACTTCCAGCGGGAAGCTGGCGTTGGCAAACACCGTCATGTGCGGCCAGATGGCGTAAGACTGAAACACCATGCCAAAGCCACGCTTATTGGGCGGCGTGAAGACTTTGTTGTGCGAGCTGTAGACAGGCACACCATTGACTTTGATTTCGCCCAGCGTGGGTTTTTCCAGGCCCGCGATGGAGCGCAGCGTGGTGGTTTTGCCGCAACCGCTGGGGCCTAGCAAGGTGAATAACTTGCCCTCGGGCACCTCGAAAGACACGTCCAGCGCGGCCTTGACCACCACGCCCTTGTCGCTCACATATTCGGTATGAAGACCACTGACAGTTAACACATTGATTCCTTATGGAAATTTACGCATCTTTAACGCCAAACCGCTTACCCGCCGCCTGGGCAATGCCCACCAAAATCAGCAGCATGAAGATGAACAGCACGCTCAGCGCCGATAACTCGACGTACTGGCCGTTTTCCCACAGCTCCCAGATCACGATGGAGATCACTTCGTTGCCGGGGCTGTACAACAAGATGGAGGTGGACAACTCGCGGATGGACACGATCATCACGTAAATCCATCCCGCGATCAGGCCCGGCTTCAAGAGCGGCAAGATGATGCGGCGAAACACGGTGAACCAGCTCGCACCACTCATGCCGGCTGACTCTTCCAGGTCTTTGTGGATTTGAATCATCGATGTGGTGCTGTAGCGCAGACCGTAGGGCAAAAAGCGCGTGATGTAGGCCAGCAGGATGATCCAGAAGGTGCCGTAAATACCGATGTCAAAGGTGAGGTAGAAAATCATGATTGACACGCCCAGCACCAGACCGGGGAAGACCATGGGCAGCGAGGCGATGTTGTCCAGCAGCCAGCGGCCGGGGATCTTGGTCTTGACCACGATCCAGCACACTACCGAGGCCAGCAACATGACGATGGTGGCGGTGGCGATGGACATCCACAGGCTGTTAAGCGCCGCTTTGCGGATGGTGTCGGAGCCGAGGATGTAGCGGTAGCCATCGAGCGTGACGTTTTGCAGCGCGGCCATGGAGGGTGGCGCGTAGAACTTTTGCAGTGAGGACCACAGCAGCACCAAGAAGGGCAGCACGACGATCAACAAAAAGTAAATGATGAAGATGCCCATCGTGAAATAGCGCCAGCGTCCCAGATCAATGGTACGGGGTCTAAATCCTTTGCCTGTCATGGTGGCGTATTTGTTGCCCGAAGCGGAGATGCGCGCTTGTACGTAAATACCGCCAGTCGTCAGCACCAACAAGATCACAGAATAAGCGGCGGCCAGACCGATTTGGCTGGGGTACTGGTGAATGGCCTGGTAAATGGCCGATGTGAAGACCTGAATGCCGGCTGGCAAGCCCAACAGCGCGGGCACTTCAAACGACTCAATGGCACGCACAAACAGGGTCAGCACGGTTGCCAGGATGGCAGGGAACACCAGCTTCAAGGTGATGCGGTACAGCGTGTTGAGCACGCTGGAGCCGCTCATCACCGCGGATTCTTCCAGTGACGGGTCCATGGCCCGAAACGCCGATGACATCAGCAAAAAAGCCATGGGGGAATAGTGCAAGCCATCCACCCAAATCATGCCCCACATCGAGTAGATGTTGAACGGTGGTTGATCCAGGCCAAACAGCGACTGTGCCGCCATATTGAGTAGCCCAATCTTGGGGCTGGCCAGCATGATCCACGAGATGGTGAACAAGATGCTTGGGATGATCAGCGGCACGATGGAGAGGGCGAAAAACAGCCGCCGCATGGGGGTGTTGGTGCGCTCGTTCATCCAGGCCAGGGCTGTGCCAATCACAAAGGCCAGTGCCGAGCCGCCCAGGGCGAACTTGACCGAGTTCCAGAAGATCGTCACCGTCTCGGGGTTGGTGTAGGCTGTGACGTAGTTGCCCAGAGTAAGTGTGGACGGCGTGGACGAGGTTTCAGGCGTGTGAAAGCTCTGCCAGATCATGAAAGAAAAGGGCACCAGTGCCAGCACGGCCACCACCAGCAAACACAGGCCAATGATCAGCCACTTGGCGTCGAACCGAGCCCAGCGAGAGGACGTAGCGCTGACCGGAATTGAAATCTCCACTCAATAATCTCCAAACGTGTGTCGATAGATTGTTCCCTTATGTGGAACAATGATCCGCATAACGGTACGCAGAAGATTAGGCGGGAATCGCTACAAGCTGTCAAGGCTTGCGTCTTCGGGTTTACCCTCGTTGTTATGAGGTCTCGATGTTTTCTCACACACGGACGTGGGCGCTGCAAAGTTCGGATTTTCTTTTATACGGAACGCTGTTCTGAATTGAGGAAAATGCAGTAGGATTCGAGCACCTCATTTTTTGAAGTACGCCGACCATGGAATCTACGTCACCCAAAGGCTCCCGCTTGTCCTCGGTGGTGGCTGCTGTTCGCGTACTCAAGTGCTTCTCGGAAGTCGAGTCCGAGATCGGCATCAGCAGTCTGGCCAAGCGCTTGAGTCTGGCCAAGAGCACTGTTCATCGGTTGGCCGTGACTTTGACCAGCGAGGGTTTGTTGGAGCAGAACCCGCAAACGGGTCGCTATCGTTTGGGCATCAATCTGTTTGTTATGGGTGCGCTGGTGCGTCGGCGCTTGGATGTTTCCAACATGTCTCAGCCCTTTTTGCACGCTTTGCGTGAGCGAACCGGTGAGACCATCCACTTGGCGGTGCTCAATGAAACCAATGTGCTTTACCTTTTCAATTTGGAAAGCCGAGAGGCGATTCGCATGCGCAGTTACATCGGCACGCTCAAGCCCGCTTTTTGCACGTCGGAGGGACGGGCCCTCGTTGCCTTTGGCGGGGACGACCTGATTAAGCAGGTGCTGCAATCACCGCTGATTGCGCGCACCCCACAAACGAAAATCGAGCCGATCAAGCTGATCAAGGCGTTCGCTGATGTTCGGGCCGTCGGGTATGCGATTGATGACGAAGAGTCGGAAGAGGGCATGCGCGGAATTGGCGCTCCCTTGCGGGACATAAGTGGCAAAGTGATTGCCTCTATCGGCATTGGTGGGCCCAGCCAGCGGCTCACCTTGCGCCGACTGCGCAGCCTGACCCCGGTACTACTCAGCACGGCTGAGGCTATCTCTACCCAGTTGGGTTACCGAGCCTGATCTGGCTCGAATTGATAAGACATTTTTCTTGAATGGACACTACTGTGCACGCTGTTCAACTTGCTGGTACGGATCAGTCCTTTTTCTGCGCCGCAGACGACACGGTGCTGCGCGCGGCGCTGCGCCACGGTATTGCCTTTCCCTATGAATGCAATGTTGGCTCATGCGGCAATTGCAAGTTTGAGTTGATCGAAGGTCAAGTCAGCACCCTTTGGCCCGAAGCGCCAGGGTTGAGTGAAAAAGACAAGCAACGCAATCGCTGGCTGGGTTGCCAGACCCGCGCGCTAGGTGATTTGCAAATCAAGCTGCGCACTGGCGATAAATACCGACCGATCCACACGCCAGTGCGAACCAGCGCACGCTTGGTTTCATCCAGAACCATCACGCATGACATCTCTGAATTTGGCTTCGAGCTGGTACAGCCGATGACGTTTGCCTCAGGCCAATACGCCTTGGTGCAACTGGCGGGGGTGACGGGGCCACGGGCTTACTCCATGAGCAATGCGGGTGTGAGCGGCACGGCACTGGCGTTTCAGGTGCGGCGCTTGCCGCAAGGCGCTGGGAGCACCGCACTGTTTGAGCAATTGCGCGTGGGTGATGCTGTGGAGATCGACGGGCCTTATGGCATGGCCTATTTGCGTGAACACGCAGCACGCGACATTCTGTGTGTGGCCGGTGGTTCAGGCTTATCACCCATGGTATCGGTGGCACGTGGTGCTTTTGCCAGCGCGCCACTCGCCCCACGTCAACTGCATTTTGTGTACGGAGCCCGCCTGCCCGCCGACGTGTGTGGGCAAGACATGCTGCAGGTTTTGCCGGGCTGGCGGGAGCGCGGGAGTTACCACGCCGTTGTGTCGGGTCTGGACCGCGAAGCGCCGTTGCCCGAGGGTTTGGCGCGTGGGTTTGTTCACGACATGGTAGATCAGGCCTACGGCGACCGGCTGGCTGACATGGAGATTTACTTCGCAGGCCCGGCCCTGATGGCGCAGTCGCTGCTCAAGCTCTTGATTGCGCGCAAAGTGCCTATGGATCAGGTGCATTTTGATCAGTTTTATTGAGGCTTCACGGACTGCCATGACAAATAACGAGAGCGACGACCAAGCCTTGCACACCATCAAGGATCATCAACTCGGTGAGGACAACTTCCACAGCCACGACGGCGATGCGGATCATGACCATGACCACGATGGTGATTTTTCAGGCGACGATCCGCAGCAAGAGTCGCTTTGGCGGCAAGATAATGTCATCTTGCACAGCGTGGGCATCGACGTCGGCTCCTCGGGCACGCAGGTGGTGTTTTCGCGCATTCACTTGCGCCGCATAGCTGAAGACTTGTCCAGTCGCTACGCCGTGGTGGAGCGCACCCCGCTCTACCAGTCACCGATTTCCCTCACGCCGTATCTGAGTGACTCGTTGATTGATGCGCAGGCCCTGGGCAGCATTATCGACCGCGCTTACCGCGCCTCGGGCCTGCACCCGGACGAGGTGGACGCCGGCGCGGTCATCCTCACCGGTGAAGCCATGCGTCGAGAAAATAGCGGTGCCATTGCTGCCGTTTTAGCAGAACAAGGTGGCGAGTTCGTTTGCGCCACTGCGGGTCATCACATGGAAGCCATGCTGGCCGTGTACGGTTCGGGTGCGGCCAAGCGCTCGTATGACGCCAAGAGCCGCATTCTGAACGTCGATATTGGCGGCGGCACCACCAAACTCGGCTTGGTCCAAGACGGTGAACTGGTGGCCACCGCCGCCGTGCACTTGGGTGGTCGTCTAATGGTGGTGGACGACCACGATGTGTTGACGCGACTGGAGCCCGCAGGTCAATACCTGGCGCGGCAAGCGGGTTTTGAATGGGCGGTGGGCCACAAAGTCAATCGTGCGGATTTGGCCAAGGTGGCCAAGTGGATGGCCGACGCCTTGATGCGTGTGCTGACGCAAACCTTCAGCCGTGACGACTTGACGCATTTGTTTTTGACCGACCCGATTGAAGACTGGGGCCATATCGACGGCATCATGTTCTCGGGCGGTGTGGGTGAGTACGTGTACCAGCGCGAGATGCGTGACTTTGGTGATTTGGGCAAGCTGTTTGGCAACTCGGTACGTCAGCGCATTGACTACGGCCTGTTGCCCGCGCCGCTCTTGCCAGCCGGTGAATGCATTCGCGCAACAGTGCTGGGCGCATCTGAGTACAGCGTTCAGCTGAGTGGGAACACCACGTTTATTTCTGAACCAGTCGTGCTCTTGCCGCGTAAAAACCTGCAGGTCATTCCGCTCAATCTGGCCTTGGGCCCGCAGATTAACGCCGACGAAATTGCCCAAGCGCTGAGTCAGTCGTTCCGGCGTCACGATTTGGTAGAGGGAGAGCAAGACGTGGCCATTTCCCTGCGCTGGCTGGGCGCGCCTTCGTTTGATCGTCTTTCCGCCTTGGCGCGGGGGCTGCTGCAAGGCTTGCCCCAAACGCTGGCATACAAACGCGCGCTGTATGTGCTGACCGATGGCGACATTGCGCACAACCTGGGGCACTTGTTGCAAGAGGACGAGCGGGTCAAGGGCGAGGTGCTGGTGATTGATGGCATCACGCTGTGGGGCTTTGACTTTGTGGACCTCGGGCGCATTCGAATGCCGTCTTTCACCGTGCCGGTCACGGTGAAATCATTGGTGTTTAACGAAGACCCACGGGCCCATGGCAAGTCTGATCCGAGCGAGTGGCACGACCATGGCAGCGGCAAAATGCACCGCCATAGCCACACGGCCAAGCCGCACAGCCATGATCATGACCACTCGCATGATCACGACCATTCCCATAGCCATTCACATGAGTAGTCATTGAAGCTTGGCAACCCAGCTCTAGGCAACCAAGGTCTCAATCGCGTTGACCGAATCGATCAGACTGACATCAAACTCCAAACTTGAAAAATCCAGGCCAAAGGCTTCTTCGATGTACATGACCAAGTTCATCATCGAGAAGGAATCCAGTAGGCCACTGATGAACAGCGAATCACCGTCCGAAAACTCGCTTTTCCCGGTTTGTCTTTGAATCGCTTCAGTGAGAAATTCACGCAGCTTTTGTTTCGCATTTTCATCCATCAAAAAACTCCAAATAGGCTCGCCAAAAATCGGCCTCGTTCGTTAAGCGTGTGGTTGCGTGACCCGTCACCGAACACATGAAGGCAAACCACAAACGACCACACAAATAAAAATGAGTATGCGCGCCCAAGCGGCGTTGACGGCGGGCGAATACCCCTATTGGCCCGCACCTGAGACAGGCCAATACCCGTGGCCAATACCACGCAATAAAAGGCGTAACTGGTATAGGTCTCAAGGGCATTGGCCAGCCCCATCGTCGCAACAAGCCGGATGTCGTAAAAAAAATGCCAAATCGCGTTGCCCACGCCTGCAGCCATGAAGGTCGCAAAAAACATTCTTAAACGCGGGTGGCGTTTAAACAAGGTGAAAAATGTGGGCATGAAAAACAAATCAACCAGAAGCTCTTTGAAGTAGTAATGAAAACGGTTGAAGTAGTCCATCAGCGTGCGGGATTGAAGTGGACGCCAGGAGCCTCGTGGCAGCCGGTAACCGGCTAACCGGGCAATGCCGATGAACAGGGCGGCCCACAGGGCGATATTGAGCGAGTAGGTCGCGACTTCCAAAATGAGGGCGAGCCAACGGCTTGCCATCGGATGCGCGTGACCGTTCAAAAAAGCATCGATGGCCTCTTGCAGGCTTGGAATTTTCAGCAGGTGCTCGCCAAGCCATTCGATGGTCGCTTGCATGCCTAAAAGCACATTGGACCAAACCAGCAGCTTGAGGGCTTTGAGTTGGGTGATGCTCAAGTCCCTGGGCGTCTTTGCTAACGTTTTGCGCAGCAGAGCAGCCCCTTTTCCGAACGGTAAATAGGCGGGGCTCCAAAACGGACGCAGCAGAGCCATTTGCAGCCCTGGCGGGCTGAGTTCTCGCGAGCGCTGATCCATGATGGCGAGCGGCAAGAACCAGACGTAAGGGGTCAAAACCACCAATAATGACCATAGCATGGCGCGCATCAGGCCGTGGGTCACAGGGGATGCGCTCAGTCCAATCAATACAACTTCCAGCAGCAAGAGCGTCACCAGAGGTCGCCGGGCGAGGAGGGATTGGGGATGCCGACGCGTCGCACTGAGTGCGAGCCATGAGCCGAACATGACAACCAACAGGGCCGAACTGGCCAACACGGTGGCCGACCAGGTCAGCCCCTTTTCTTGCTGAAGAACGACGTTGATATCCGTCAAGATATGATTTTGAGCCAGGCTCATTTCCAGAAATGCAGCCACCCAGGTCGCCGTAAACAGGATGGGGGTACGAAGCTTCGGCAGTTGGGCCGCCGCCATGGCGGCACTGACGACCAAGGCCGACTCCCACCAGGGCAGAAGCGTGGTTGTTGCCAGCACAGCCGCCACAAAAATCAGGAACTTGCCGGTTGCAGTCTGCGCCATGCGAATGAACGCATCACGCTCATCAATGGCTAAAAATGTTCGCAACTGAAATCTAGAGGCAGGGCTGCTGTCTAAAGTCTTCGCTGAGGGTGACCCGACAGTGCTTGGTGTTATCGCACTCATGGAGCTTGCGTGTCGAGCAACTGCCGTAGCGCTTTACGGTCAACTTTTCCGTTGGCACTGAGGGGTAGGGCATCCAGGGCAATGATGCGGCTGGGCAGCATGTAGGGAGGTAGGCGCGATTTCAGCGCTTCAAGGGTGCGCGCCGCATCAATTGACGAGGCGTTGACAAAGCTGACGATGCCGCGCGCCATGCCATCGGCCAGAGGCCAAGCCACCGAGCCGACGATGTCTGAGCCGCACACCATGCGCAGGTGCGCGTCGATTTCCTCCAGCTCAACGCGATAGCCCATCACTTTGACCTGGTTGTCGATCCGGCCCAAGCAATGAAAGCGGCCGAGCTCATCACACAGGGCCAGGTCGCCTGTCCGGTACCAGCGTCGACCCTCTAGCGTGGGGAAGCGCCCTGTCGTCAAGGCAGGCGCACCAAGGTAGCCGTCAGACAGCTGAGCGCCTGCGATCAGCAGTTCACCGGGCGTATTGCGGGCGACAGCTTGGTCGTTTTCATCCACGACTTTGGCGTCATTGCCCGGCAGTGGCATGCCAATTGAAAGAGCGTCGCGTCCCGGCGTCAGGGCCAAGGGGTTAGAAACAACTTGGTACAGACAGAAGACGGTGGCCTCGGTGGGGCCGTACAGGTTGAAAATGAGGCTATTGGGTGCCGCGCTCTGCCAAGCCGTGACGGTGCTCGCGGGCAATTGCTCGCCGCCGAAAACAGTGAGACGAAGCGTCGTCAGGCTGCCCGGGGCCAGGGCTTTGATCTGACGCAACATCCCTGCCAATGACGGGACTGAGTTCCACACCGTGAGTCCTGAAATTTTGACGAATTTGACGGCATTCATGACGGTGGTTGCGGGCAAGATGTGCAAGGCCGCCCCGGCCTGCCAGGTCGAGAACATGTTGTGCACCGAAAAATCGAAGCTGAGTTCGCAGGTTTCCAAAGCGCGGTCACTGGCCTGCAAGCCCAGTTGCTGGCAAATCATGATCACGTAATGCTGGGCTGCTCCTGCGGAAATCATCACACCCTTGGGGGTGCCCGTGGTGCCGGAGGTGAAGATGATGTAGGCCGTGTCAGACGCCTTCACCAAGGCCGGTGCTGACAGAGTCGCTGGGGGCAGTGCTGTGAGCTGGATCAGGGGCTGGCTGGTGTTATCCCAAGACGTCAAGGTTGGCTGCCCGGCGTGAATCACCAGCTTGGGGCAGGCTTGGCGCAAGCGCCCGGTCAGCAATTTCAGGCCTTCATCGTCGGTGATGAGGGCAGATAGGTCGCATTGCGCCAGCAGGGTCAGTATGCGGTCTTGCGGCTGCTTCAGGGCGATAGGCACATAGGTGGCCCCAGCCCAGCAAGCCCCCAGCAAAGCCACACAGGCATCGATGCCACGGGACGCCAGGATACCGACACGCGGCGCTTGCCCATCTCGGCGTTGCCAGTCAGGACTTGCAGTCAGGCATGACGCCAATCGTGCGGCGCGCTGAGCGAGCTCACCGTAGCTCAGGGTTTGGTCCTGGCTTGCAACTGCTGTGGTGTGTGGGCTGTGCAGGGCGTGGTGATGGATGGCACCTGCCAGATTGAAATTTTCAAGCGCAATGGTTTTCAACAAACAGTTCCTGAGAATCTTGTGTATGTGCACCGCATGGCAGAGTCAAGGGCTACTTAGGTGCTTGACGCGGTTTGGGTCGCAGACCCGGAGTGACGTCCAGCGCCAAAGCTGTGTCTTGACGTTGGAGTGTGAATTTGGCGGCGCTGCCGGGGGGCAGAGCGGCCACGCCCGAGAGCAACTCTGAGATGTTGTGAACCGCCTTGCCAGCGACTTGGGTGACGACATCCCCGGGGCGTATGCCCGCAGCAGCAGCAGGACCATTTTGCAGCACACCGGTGATGATGACGCCCTGCGTGTCCGGCTTCACGCCAAAGGTTTTCGCCAGTTCGGGCGTGAGTTCATTGGGCTCCACGCCGATCCAGCCCCGCGTAACGCGCCCCTCCTTCACGATGCTCTCCAACACCTGTTTGGCGGTGGAAACGGGGATGGCAAAGCCGATGCCCATGCTGCCCCCGGAGCGGGAGTAAATGGCCGTGTTGATGCCTTGCAGGTGGCCCAGGGTGTCCACCAGTGCTCCGCCCGAGTTGCCGGGGTTGATGGCGGCGTCGGTCTGGATGAAGTTTTCAAAGGTGTTGATGCCGAGCTGGTTGCGCCCCAGCGCGCTGACGATGCCGCTGGTCACCGTCTGTCCGACGCCAAAGGGGTTGCCTATGGCCAGCACCTGGTCGCCTACCTGCAGCGCCTCGGAGTTGCCCAACACGATGACAGGCAGCTTGTCGAGCTCGATTTTCAGGACTGCCAAGTCGCTGTCAGGGTCGGTACCAATCACCTTGGCGCGGGCATGGCGGCTGTCGTTGAGGATGACCTCGATCTCGTCAGCACCCTCCACCACATGGTTGTTGGTCAAGACGTAGCCGTTGGCACTGACGATGACGCCACTGCCCAGGCCGACTTGGGGCTCGTTGCTCTGATCGCCAAAAAAGAAGCGAAACCAGGGGTCGTTGGCGTTGGGGTTTTTGCGTACCGCCTTGCTGGTGTTGATACTCACCACGGCAGAGGATGCTTTTTGTGCAGCGACTCTGAGGCTGCCGGGCGGCGGTGGGGCATTGGGCTCACTCGGCGCCTGGATCAGCGCCACGGCCCCAGACAGCGACGGGGTCTTGCCCAGCCACTCCGGTTTGAGTGTGCCAACAACAAAATATGCTGCCAGCAGGACGGTGACGGATTGGGAGAAAAGTAGCCAAAATCGTTTCATGCCGAAATTGTAGAGCGGCAAAGACACAGGGGCACTGGACTGACCGACAATTAGCCCATGATTGACCGTCAACACCTTCTTCAGACCTTTGACGCGCTGCTGCAGCCCGAGCGCTTTCGTGACTATGGCCCCAACGGCTTGCAGGTGGAGGGCGCAGCGCAGGTGCGCAAAATCGTCTCGGGTGTGACGGCCAGCCGGGCGTTGATCGAAGCGGCGATTGCCGTGCAGGCGGACACCATTTTTGTGCATCACGGTCTATTTTGGCGCGGGCAGGACGGACGCGTCACGGGCTGGATGAAGCAGCGGCTGGCTTTGCTGTTGGCGCATGACATCAATCTGTTCGCCTACCATCTGCCGCTGGACGCGCACCCCGAGCTGGGTAACAACGCGCAACTGGGCTTGGCGCTGGGTCTGAGCGCCAGTGCTCGCTTTGGCGAACAGGACTTGGGTTTTATCGGCGCGCGAACGGGTGACCAGGGTGAAGCGAGTTTTTCCAGCGCATCCGTCTTGGCTCTGCATGTGGAAAAAGTATTAAATCGACCTGTAACCCTTGTAAATAAAACACAGGCAGCTATTAAAAAAATAGCGTGGTGCACCGGCGGCGCGCAAAGTTATTTTGAAGCAGCCATTGCGGCTGGGGCCGACGCCTTCATCACGGGCGAAATCTCCGAGCCGCAGGCGCACTTGGCGCGCGAGTGCGGTGTGGCCTTCATCGCCTGCGGCCACCATGCCAGCGAGCGCTATGGCGCACCGGCGGTGGCCGCGCACGTCGCGGCGCAACTGGGACTGGCGCATGAGTTCATTGAGATCGACAACCCGGCCTGAGTTCAACATGCCAAGCACTCCACTCAAGCCCATTGCCATCACTTTGGGCGACGTCGCGGGCATCGGCCCGGAAATCATTGCCAAGGCTTTTCGCGACGAGCCCGCGCTGACCCAGGGCTGCTTTGTCGTGGGGGAGGTGGGCACGCTGCGACGTGCAACCCAATTGATTCAGCGTGACGGTGAGCTGGTGCTGCCGCTGGTCTTGATTGAACGACCCGATGAGGCCTTGACGTTGCCACCAAATTGTTTGCCTGTGCTATTGATTCAGGAGCTGCTTGTGCCCATACCCTATGGGAAAATCAGCGCTGAAGCCGGTGAACTGGCCGGACGCTGCGTGGTCTGGGCGGCGCAGGCGGCGCTGCGCGGCGAGGTGGCCGCCATCGTCACTGCGCCGTTGCACAAAGAGGCTTTGGCAGCGGCGGGGCCGCCCTTCAACGCCTTTCCCGGCCATACCGAGTTGCTGCAGGCGCTGGCGGCTGAGCATGTGGGCCAGCCGGTGGCCGAGCTGCCGGTGCGCATGATGCTGGCCAATGATGAGTTGCGCACCGTGTTGGTGAGCATTCATATGTCGTTGCGACAGGCGATTGAGGCAGTGACGTTTGAGCAAGTGCTGCAGACCCTGCGCATCGCCCACGACGCGCTCAAGGGCGTGCTGGGTCGCTCACCGCGCATCGGCGTGGCGGGCTTGAACCCGCACGCAGGCGAAGGTGGTTTGTTTGGGCGTGAAGAGATTGAGGTCATCGCTCCAGCGATTGAGGCGGCACGTCAGGAGGGCATGGCGGCCAGCGGCCCGTGGGCACCCGACACGGTATTCATGCGGGCACGCGCTGCGAAGGGGGAGCCGGGCGAGTTTGATGTGGTGGTTGCGATGTACCACGATCAAGGGCTGATTCCGGTGAAGTACCTGGGGGTCGAGAAAGGGGTCAACGTCACCCTGGGCCTGCCGCTGGTGCGTACGAGCCCGGACCACGGAACGGCGTTTGATATTGCCGGCACGGGAGTCGCGGATGCCTCCAGCCTGATAGAGGCGATCCGCATGGCGCGTCAACTTGCTGGCTGACGCGTCGTACCACAGGGATTTTTACTTTTTCAGGCTGTCGCGGATCTCGCGCAGAAGCACAACATCTTCTGGGGTGACTGGGGCAGCTGCGGGTGCTGCGACCTCAGAGGATTTCATGCGGTTGATTTGCTTGATCATCAGGAAAATGATGAAAGCCAGAATTGCAAAGTTGACCGCCACGGTGATGAAGCTGCCGTAGGCCATGACTGGCACACCGGCTTTCTTCAAGGCGTCGAGGGTGGTGCCGGTACCCGGGGGGATACTGCCCAGCACCAGAAACAGGTTGGAAAAATCAAGCTTGCCGATGATTGCCCCCACGACGGGCATGATCAAGTCGCCCACGACTGAATCGACGATCTTGCCAAATGCGCCGCCAATAATCACGCCCACGGCGAGATCGACCACATTACCTTTGACGGCAAACTCTTTGAATTCTTGCATCATGCCCATGATTAATGTCTCCATAACTGTTGGTTAAGCCGCGAGTATTATCGATGCAGCGATCCTGTCTAGACAAAGCTTGGTGTACGGATCTTCAGCAGTGCGCGGTTTTCTATAATTGCGTGACTTACTACCGGCTTTCAGCCTTTCTCCTGTGAACGCTCTCCCACTCGCTCATCCGCTCGCCCTCATCGCCAATGACATGCGCGAGGTGGATCGCGTCATTGCCCAGCGACTGGATTCAGGCGTGCCGCTGGTGGCTCAAGTGTCGCGCTACATCATCTCGGCCGGCGGCAAGCGTCTGCGACCGGCCTTGCTGCTGCTGACTTGCGGGGCTCTGGGTTACCAAGGTGAGCAGCGTTTCAATCTGGCCGCCGTGGTGGAGTTCATTCACACCGCGACCCTGCTGCATGACGATGTGGTGGATGATTCAGCCCTGCGCCGGGGCAACGCGACGGCCAATGAAACTTTTGGCAATCCGGCCAGCGTGCTGGTGGGGGATTTTTTGTATTCGCGCGCCTTCCAGATGATGGTGGACGCGCAAAACATGCGCATCATGCAGGTGTTGGCCGACGCCACCAACGTCATCGCCGAAGGCGAAGTGTTGCAGTTGATGAACATGCACAACGCTAGTTTGGACGAGGCGGGCTACCTGCAAGTCATCCGCTCCAAAACGGCCAAACTGTTTGAGGCCAGTGCCCGTGTGGGGGCGATTTTGGCGGGCGCAGACGCTGCGATGGAAGAGGCCTGTGCCAACTACGGCAATGCCCTGGGCACGGCTTTCCAAGTCATTGACGATGTGCTGGATTACGACGGCGATGAAGCCGTGATGGGAAAGAGTTTGGGTGACGACCTACGCGAAGGCAAAGCTACATTGCCCTTGATTGCAGCCATGCAACGAGGCACAGGTGTTGAGCGTGAACTCATCCGAAACGCCATTGAAAATGGGTCGGTCTCGGAACTCGATGACGTGATTCGCATCGTGCGCCATACCGGATCTCTCGAAGTGGCGCGTCAAGCGGCAGCGCTTGAGGCAGAGCGCGCCATGTCTGAGGCGCGGCGGCTTCCAGCGGGGCCTTACACGGACAGTTTGCTACAATTATCAACTCTCTCATTGGGTCGTCAGACTTGATGAAGCCAGCAAAAAATATACATCGGAATGTGGCGCAGCCTGGTAGCGCACTTCGTTCGGGACGAAGGGGTCGGAGGTTCGAATCCTCTCATTCCGACCAGTCAACTCCCTTCTGCTTCCCTCCATTGTTGCGCTGTAACGTCTGCTTTCAATGGGCGTGATTGGTTTCGATTTACATCAATCGGGCAATCGGCGATGATCGCCGCAACGCTTTTACAGCAACCTAAACAAGAGCCTGGTCCATGACTGCTGTTCCATCTGTCATTCAAAAAGAAGCTGCACCGATTGCACTTCCTGGGTTGGGTCGAGCGTTGATTTTGGCGGGAAAATTGGGACAACAATCGGCTGAGGAAATTTACCGCAGAGCTGAAGTCAAGCGCAGCAGTTTTATTGCCGAGCTGACCGGCTCGGGTGCCGTTTCGCCCTATGACTTGGCGCACACCATGTCGATTGCATTTTCCGCGCCCTTGCTGGACATCGACGCTGTTGACCCGCAACGCCTGCCTAAGGGACTGCTCGATACCAAGATTTGTCAGGATTTCCGTGTAGTCGTCTTGAGTCGGCGTAATAACAGGCTGTCTGTGGCCACCGCCGATCCATCCGATCAGGCGGCGGCAGAGAAAATCAAGTTTGCCAGCCAAATGGGGGTTGACTGGATCATTGCTGAATATGACAAGCTGCTCAAGTTTGTAGAGGTTAATTCCAAAACCGCGGCCGAGACGATGGATACCATCATCGGCGGCGACTTTGAGTTTGATGAGGCTAGCTCTGAACCCGTGGGTGAGGAGGAAGACGACAAAGTCTCTGATGTTGATGATGCACCAGTGGTCAAGTTTTTGCAGAAAATGCTGCTCGATGCCATTGGTATGCGGGCTTCGGATTTGCACTTTGAGCCCTATGAGCACAATTACCGTGTGCGCTTTCGCATAGACGGTGAACTGCGCGAGATTGCCTCGCCTCCGATTGCAATCAAAGACAAGTTGGCGTCACGCATCAAGGTGATTTCGCGCATGGACATCTCGGAAAAGCGGATTCCGCAAGATGGGCGCATGAAGCTCAAAGTCAGTGCGGATCGCGTGATCGATTTCCGCGTAAGCACCTTACCCACCTTGTTCGGCGAAAAAATTGTGATCCGAATTCTGGACCCGAGCAGTGCGCGCTTGGGCATTGAAGCGCTGGGCTATGAGCCTGAAGAAAAAGAGCGTCTACTCAAAGCTATTGAGCGGCCTTACGGCATGATTTTGGTCACAGGTCCGACAGGCTCGGGGAAGACAGTGTCCCTCTACACCTGCTTGAATTTGCTGAATAAACCAGGGGTGAACATTGCCACGGCCGAAGATCCATCGGAGATTAACCTGCCCGGTGTTAACCAAGTGAATGTCAACGAGAAAGCGGGCTTGACGTTTGCTGCAGCCCTTAAATCATTTTTGCGTCAAGACCCTGACATCATTATGGTGGGTGAGATTCGCGATCTTGAGACCGCTGACATCTCCATCAAGGCTGCTCAGACGGGTCACCTTGTTCTTTCTACATTGCACACCAATGACGCCCCAGCCACACTGACGCGTATGCGTAATATGGGTATTGCGCCTTTCAATATTGCCTCCAGCGTGATTTTGATTACGGCTCAGCGTTTGGCTCGCCGGCTCTGCCCGAATTGCAAGGCCCCAGCCGATATCCCGAACGAAACTTTGCTGGAAGCGGGTTATTCCAGCAGTGAGCTCGATGGAACTTGGCAGCCTTATCGGCCCGTGGGTTGCACAGCGTGCAACAACGGTTACAAAGGGCGGGTCGGCATTTACCAAGTGATGCCCATCACGGAAGAAATTCAACGTATCATTTTGCGGGATGGTTCATCGCTGGAAATCGCGGAGCAGGCCAAGCGAGAAGGTGTCCGTTCCTTGCGTCAATCCGGTCTGCACAAGGTCAAAATGGGCATGACCTCATTGGCTGAGATTGTGGCCTGTACCAATGAATAAACTGTAAGGAAATCTGGCACACCATGGCAACTGAAAAACAAAAAGGACCCAAGGAGATTGTCTTTGAGTGGGAAGGTAAAGACCGTGGTGGGAAAATCGTACGGGGCGAAATGCGTGCCTTGGGCGAGAACCAGGTTCAGTCCGCATTGCGTCGGCAAGGTATTTTGGTTAACAAGCTCAAGAAGCGCAAGATGCGCTCGGGCAAGAAGATCAAGCCAAAAGACATTGCGCTCTTCACGCGCCAATTGGCTACCATGATGAAGGCAGGCGTCCCCTTGCTTCAGGCCTTTGATATTGTTGGTCGCGGCAATACGAATGCCAGTGTCACCAAATTGCTCAACGATATCCGTGTCGATGTAGAAACGGGTACTTCCTTGAGCACGGCATTTCGCAAACATCCAATGTACTTTAATACCTTGTATTGCAACTTGGTTGAGGCTGGTGAGCAGGCCGGTATTTTGGATCAGTTGCTGGACCGCTTGGCGGTTTACATGGAGAAGACCGAAGCGATTAAATCCAAAATCAAGTCTGCCCTGATGTACCCCACTTCGGTAGTTGTCGTGGCCTTTGTGGTGGTGGCTGTGATCATGATTTTCGTCATACCAGCCTTTAAGGAGGTGTTCTCTTCGTTTGGTGCCGATTTGCCCGCTCCTACCTTGATCGTGATGGCCATCAGCGAATTTTTCGTGGCCTATTGGTGGCTGATTTTTAGCGCCATCGGTGGTGGTTTTTACTTTTTCATGCAAGCGTGGCAACGCAATGAAAAAATGCAGAAATTCATGGATCGCCTATTGCTTCAGATTCCAATTTTTGGTGCGCTGATCAATAAATCCTGCATCGCCCGTTGGACCCGAACACTGTCCACTATGTTCGCGGCGGGCGTTCCCTTGGTGGAGGCGCTCGATTCGGTAGGCGGCGCTTCAGGCAATTCGGTTTATCAGATTGCGACTGAAAAAATTCAGCAAGAGGTCTCAACTGGCACTAGCCTGACGACTGCCATGACCAATGTCAATCTGTTCCCCTCCATGGTGCTGCAAATGTGTTCGATCGGTGAAGAGTCCGGTTCGATTGATCACATGTTGGGCAAGGCGGCTGACTTTTATGAGGCCGAGGTGGATGAAATGGTGGCGGGTCTCTCCAGTCTGATGGAGCCGATCATCATCGTGTTTTTGGGGGGGTTGATTGGTGGCATCGTGGTCTCCATGTACCTGCCTATTTTCAAGCTGGGTCAGGTGGTCTAATGCAGGAGCTTCGAGGGTTTGAAGCTGTACTGGCGGGTATCTTGGGGCTGCTCATCGGTAGCTTTCTCAATGTAGTGATTTACCGTTTGCCCAAAATAATGGAGCGGCAATGGGCGGCTGAATGCGCCGAGATGTCTGGCAGTTCCCCGCCCAAATCTGAGTCGTTCAATCTCATGCTGCCTCCTTCACGTTGCCAGCCCTGTGGTCATCAAATTCGCTGGTACGAAAACATCCCGGTGCTGAGCTATCTCCTTCTGCGTGGCCAATGTTCGGCCTGTGGTGTCTCCATTAGCCTGCGGTATCCGCTGGTGGAGTTGGGCACAGCCATCCTGTTCACCTTTTGCGTCTGGACGTGGGGTAGTTCGCCTACGGCGCTGGTCTGGGCCGCATTTTCAGCTGCCCTGCTCACTCTGGGTTTGATCGATTGGGACACTACGCTACTGCCTGATGACATCACCCTGCCCTTATTGTGGGGCGGTTTGGTGGCATCAGCTCTGCAATGGACTAACGTTCCCCTGAGCGCTGCTTTGTGGGGTGCGGTTGCCGGGTATCTGTCTTTGTGGATGATTTACTGGGCCTTCAAGCTGATCACAGGCAAAGAGGGTATGGGCTATGGAGACTTCAAGCTGTTTGCTGCGCTGGGTGTCTGGTTTGGCTGGCAGGCCTTGATTCCGATCATCCTGATGGCTTCGGTGATCGGGGTCATGGTGGGTATCGCCATGAAGTTCAGTACTGGTCTGCGTGAGGGGGGGTATGTGCCGTTTGGCCCATTCTTGGCTGGGGCAGGGCTCACCGCTATGGTCTTTGGTCCTCAAAGCATCTTGCGTTTCATAGGCTTGTAAGACATGACGGCGACTACCCGCATTGGGCTTACCGGCGGCATCGGTAGTGGCAAGAGCACAGTGGCTGCTATGTGGGCCGAATCAGGTGCTGTGGTGGTTGATGTGGATGCCATCTCTCGCCAGCTCACTGCTGGGGGAGGGGCTGCGATTGAGCGTATTCGTGATGTATTCGGTGCCGTATTCATCACGGAACAAGGGGCCTTGGATCGAGGTCAGATGCGTGCACTTGTTTTTAATGATCCTGCGGCGCGCCAACGACTGGAGACCATTGTTCACCCCATGATTGGGCTTGAAGTGGCCCGTCAAACCCGTGTGGCGATGGACAAGGCGCCTCGCTGCATTGTCTATGACGTCCCTTTGCTGGCCGAATCAAACCATTGGCATGCACAGGTGGATTGGGTGCTGGTGGTTGATTGCACACCCGAGGTTCAGATTGAACGGACTATGCATCGAAGCGGTCTGTCTCGCTTAGCGGTCGAGCAGATTATCGCTGCCCAGGCGAGCCGGGAAACTCGTTTGCGGGTGGCGGATGGGGTGATCTTCAATGCAGATATCTCGGTTGCAGAATTGGTCGCAGATGTAGGGCAAATCAAGGCGCGCTTCGGGCTATGATTCGGGCACTGGAAAAATCAGTGTGATCACCTACGAATACCCCTTCAATGAGCGCATACGCACCTATTTGCGACTGGAGCATCTGTTTCAGCGGCTAGGGGATTTAGTCTCGCGTGAAGATCCTTTAAGTCATCATTACGCGCTGGCTACGATTTTCGAAGTGATGGACGTGGGTGCGCGTGCTGATCTCAAGTCCGATGTGCTCAAAGACTTGGAAAAGCAAAAGCAGGTGCTTAACGCCTACCGGGGCAACCCGGCCATCGCTCAAGGCGTGTTGGACGAGGTGCTGGGTCACATCGAGCGTTTGTTTGGTGCGCTCAACGCGCTGACGGGTAAGGCGGGCCATGCGCTCACGGAAAACGATTGGCTCATGAGCATTCGCAGCCGAGTGGGCATTCCTGGTGGAACCTGCGAGTTTGACTTGCCCGCCTACTATGCTTGGCAGCATGAGTCTGCACAGAAGCGGCAGTCTGACCTCCAGCGCTGGATGGCCACACTTGTGCCCCTGGCTGAATCAATTGCTTTGATCTTGAAGTTGCTGCGCGATTCCGGCATGCCGCAAAAAGTCATCGCGAATGGCGGGCATTTTCAGCAAAATCTGCCGCAAGGGCGCACCTTTCATTTGCTGCGTTTGCGACTGGATCCCGCACTCGGATTGATCCCGGAAATCAGTGGCAACCGCTTGATGGTGTCCATCCGACTCATGCGGATGCAAGACGATGACCACCTGCACGCTACCACGGAAGACACTTCGTTTGAACTGACTTTGTGTTCCTAAGCCACCATGCCAGCCCCGTTAGAGATTGAAGTTCGCCACGTCACTTGCCCCCATTGCCAGGGCGACAGCATTTATGCCAGCAGCAATCCCTACCGCCCTTTTTGCTGTGAGCGATGCAAGAGTGGTGACTTTGGGGCTTGGGCCAGTCAAGGGTTTCGCATGCCGGCCGATGCATCGCCCGACGACCTTGAATTTGGCGACCCCAAGCTTCAATAACTAGCCGAATCTGGCTGTAGCCCTTTGAAATTAGGCGTGAGCAGCTACTGAATATGTAGCGCCTAAGAAATCACGTTCCTGTGCCAACCACTGCAACACGGGCACCGTGCCCGGTAAAACGGGAGTCACCCCCACGGGGAGTTGTTGCCATGCAAAAGACTGGGCTTCACGCATCTGCAATTCACCGCTCCACGACATGACCTTGCAGAAATGCAATCGCACCAAGGCATGCGGGTAGTCCACCAGCTCGGTTTTCCAGAGTTGTGCGTCGTCAATCATGATGCCCAGTTCTTCGTGCAGTTCGCGTCGCAGGGCTTGCGCCACCGTCTCACCAGGTTCGAACTTGCCACCGGGGAATTCCCAGTAGCCTTCATAAACCTTGCCCTGTGGGCGAGAGGTGAGCAGAAACTGACCATCAGGCTGGATCAACACACCCACGGCCACATCGGTCACCGGGCGATCAACACCCCCTTCGCGGGGGCGGTCGGCATCGGCCATCAACGTGGCTTTAACGCCCTTTCCTGCCCCTATCTGAGGCATCAGAGCGCCGAGGGGTGCTTGCCCGCGTAGTCACGGGCAAACTGGTAGGCCACGCGGCCACTGCGCGAGCCGCGCTCCAGCGCCCAGACCAAGGCCTCGGGCTTGGCGGCTTGGATGGCGGCGGTGTCCACGTTGAACGAGGACAACCATTGCGCCACGATGGTGAGGTACTCGTCCTGGCTGAAGGGGTAAAAGCTGACCCACAGGCCAAAGCGCTCAGACAGAGAAATCTTTTCTTCAATCACCTCGCCCGGGTGCACCTCACCGTCATCGGTGTGGGTGTAAGTCAGGTTGTCCTTCATGTGCTCGGGCAGCAGGTGACGCCGGTTGCTGGTGGCGTAGATCAGCACATTGGGCGTGGTGGCGGCACCGAGCCGTCCAGGACGGATTTGAGCGCCTTGTAGCCGGACTCACCGTCTTCAAAGCTCAAGTCATCGCAAAAGATGATGAACTTTTCAGGGCGATCCGACACGGCGTCAACGATGTCGGTCAGATCGGTCAGATCGGCTTTGTCCACTTCAATCAGACGCAAGCCTTGGTCTGCATAAGTGTGCAGGCAGGCCCGAATCAGCGAGGACTTGCCGGTGCCACGTGCACCGGTGAGCAGCACGTTGTTGGCGGGGAGTGATTTGACGAATTGCTCGGTGTTGCGCTGGATTTTTTCTTTTTGCGGCTCAATTTCTTTGAGCGCTTCCAGCGACATGGCGCCGACGTGCTTGACCGGCTCCAGCGAGCCGTGGCCCGTGCTGCGTTTGCGGTAGCGAAAGGCAATGGAGGCCTGCCAGTCGGGCGTGCTCAGGGGCTGAGGCAGGATGGATTCGATGCGTGAGATCAACTGCTCGGCGCGCGTCATCAGGTGGAGGAATTGCTCATTCATAGGATTCAAAAACTCAGAAAATTTCAGGAACGGTAATCGGCGTTGATAGAGACGTAGTCGTGGCTCAGGTCGCAAGTCCACACGGTGTCGCTGGCGCTGCCGCGACCCAGGAGTACTCGCACGGTGATTTCGCTTTGCTTCATCACGCGCTGGCCGTCTTCTTCACGGTAGTCGGGGTGACGACCGCCTTGAATCGCCACATGCACGTCGTCCAGGTACAGGTCAATGCCGCTCTGGTCCAGATCGACGATGCCCGCATAACCGACGGCGGCCAAGATGCGGCCCAGATTGGGGTCGCTGGCGAAGAAGGCGGTCTTGACCAGGGGCGAGTGCGCAATGGCATAGGCCACCTGGCGGCACTCTGCGCCCGTCTTGCCGCCCTCCACTTGAACGGTGATGAACTTGGTGGCCCCTTCGCCATCACGCACGATGGCTTGGGCCAGTTGGCGGGCCACACCCAGCATGGCGGCTTTGAGCGTCTGGCCCTCGACGCTGGCCAGCGACTCGATGGGCGCGTGAGCCGCTTGGTTGCTGGCGATCACCACAAAGGAGTCGTTGGTGGAGGTGTCGCCATCGACCGTAACGCGGTTGAAGGAGCTCTCCGCCAGTTCCAGCGCCAGTTGCTGCATCACAACCTGGCTGACGCACGCGTCAGTGGCCATAAAGCCCAACATGGTCGCCATATTGGGGCGGATCATGCCCGCGCCTTTGCTAATGCCGCTGATGCTGACCAGTGCACCGCCAATCATCACTTGCGCACCAAAGGCCTTGGCGATGGTGTCGGTGGTCATGATGCCCTCCGCCGCGCGCACCCAATGGGTCGGGCTGACGTCGGCCAGGGCCGCAGGC
>JANXSU010000118.1 GCA_025356545.1 Comamonadaceae bacterium | reverse complement strand
CCGGTGTTGTCAATCGCCACCTTGAAAGGGAGCTTGCGGGTCTCAGAAAAATTAACGACATAACTGGGTGGGTCGTAGCTCATAGCGACGGCGATGGTGTCAAACCCGCGCGCCTGGTATTTGTTGAAGGTGTCAATCACTCGGGGCATTTCAGCCACACAGGTGGTGCAACTTGTGGCCCAAAAGTTAACCAGTGTAACTTTTCCTTTGAAATCAGCTGTACTCTTTTTAGTGCCGTCAAGCAGCACAAAAGTGGTTTCAGGTGCAGTAGTGCCACTAGTGGGCAGGAAAAGCATCCAGCCCACCACCAACGCCGCAAAGATTGAGGCAAGATACAGAATTCGTTTCATATCAAAGGTGCTTTCATGGATCGTCGAGAGTTTAATTCGTTTTGCATGCCCACGGTGCTGACGCTTCTGGCCGTGGTGCACGGCAGGGCACAAGCCCTAACCTTGGCGGACCTGAGTAGCGGTGACGCTTCACGGGCGCTCAAAGTTGCGCTGGAGCAGGGGGCCAAAGCGTCGGTTAGTTTGCTGGGCAAGACGGATGGATTTCTGGGCAATGAGAAAGTTCGTATTCCCTTGCCCGGTTATCTGAACAATGCCAGCCAATTGCTGCGCACTTTCGGCATGGGCCAGCGCCTGGACGAACTGATCACATCGATGAACCGGGCGGCGGAGTCAGCCGTACCTCTGGCGTTGGACCTGCTGCTGGGAGCCGTCAAGAGCATGAATGTGGACGATGCGAAAAAGATACTGGGAGGCGGCGACACCTCTGTGACCACTTTCTTCAGTGAGAAAACCCGTGTGCCGATTGGGGAAAAATTTCTGCCGATTGTGAGCAAAACCACTGAGAAGGTGGGCCTGGCCGCAAATTACAACCAGATCGCTGGCAAAGCGGTTGAACTGGGTCTGATTGCTAAAGAGAATGCCAGCATTCAGCAGTACGTTACGGTCAAATCATTGGATGGTTTGTACCTCATGATTAGCGAGCAGGAAAAGAAAATTCGACAAGACCCCGTAGGCACCGGCAGCGCATTGCTCAGCAAGGTCTTTGGGGCGCTGAAATAAGTTGTAGTCAGCACAACTGTGCCCAGAGTTCAAACCGAGCTTTGATGATAATCAAGGCATGATTAATCGTTTTCTCGGGTCAATGCTCGTGCTCGTGCTCTTGCTTGGGTGCAGCCCGACGTTTAATTGGCGTGAGACGCATTGGGTGCAAGACGTAGACTTGAAAGTTATGTTGCCTTGCAAGCCAGATGAAGGTAGTCGACCCATGAATGTGGTGGGTCAGACGCTCACTTTGCACATGATGGGCTGTGAGGCAGGAGGGGAGCTCTTTGTTGTTGCCATGGTTGATGTGAAAGACACGAGTCATGCGGTTGAAGTCCAACGTCAATGGCAGCTCGCCATGTTGGGCAACATGCAGGCAACAGGAGATGGCGTCATCCTGAAGCAGGATTTCGACTTTCGGGGCGCCAGTGGGCTGCCCGCCCCCGCACGAATACACGCCAAAGGTAAACGTGACAATGGGCAGTCACTGAGCGCGCAAGCGATATGGTTCGCCCGTGGCGTGCGGCTTTATCACGCCGCTGTTTACGCCGACAAGTTGGATGCCGAGGCAACGCAGACATTTTTTGAAGGACTCCGCTTCCCATGAATTTACTGTCACGTCGCGAGGCCATCGTGGTATTTTTGGTTTTTGCCTTCTCTTATTTTTTCTCGACCTTGATTCGAGCCATCACGGCCACCTTGTCGCCCACACTCACGGCAGAGTTCGCGCTGAATGCGCGTGACTTGGGCTTGCTGTCCGGAGGGTATTTTCTGGGCTTCGCAGCGACCCAACTGCCACTGGGACGCTGGTTGGATCGGCACGGCCCTAAGCGTGTGATCCTTTGTTTTCTGGGTGTCGCGGTGTTGGGATGTCTGGCGTTTTCACAGTCCACGGGTTTTGTTGGGTTGTTGTTGGCCCGCATACTGTGTGGTGTGGGGGTGAGTGCTTGCCTGATGGCGCCATTGACGGGTTATCGGCGCTGGTTCGCAGCACCCATGCAGTTGCGCGCCAACTCATGGATGCTGATGACGGGCTCCCTCGGTTTGGTGGCCTCAACTTTGCCGGTGCAATGGCTGGTGCCTGTGGTCGGCTGGCGAGCGCTGTTCATGGGCTTGGCGCTCTTGGTGCTGCTGGCCATGGTGATGATCGCCTGGCAAGTGCCCCAATGGCAAACTGGACGTGATTCTGTCGGCACCCAGCAGGTGTCAGGTGACAACAGCTACCGCGACGTCTGGAAGAACCTTTATTTCCAAAAAATGGGCTCCATTGGCTTCTTCAACTATGGGGGCTTATTGGCGATACAGACGTTGTGGGCCATGCCCTGGATGATGCAGGTGTCGGGTTACTCTGCGGTACAGGCCGCCACGGGCATGTTCTGGATCAATCTGTGCATGCTGGGCATGTTTTGTATGTGGGGAGTAATCAGCCCCTGGTTGTTGCGTAAAGGCTGGCACGCCGAGCATCTGATTCGCCGTGCCTTGCCCCTGAGTTTCGTGCTGCTGGCGATGAATATAGGCTTCGGAAGCACATGGCCTGAGTGGTCTGGCGTGCTGCTGGCTTTGTACTGCATGAGTTGTACCGTGGTTGCGCTGGCGCAAGCTGCCGTGGGCTTGGCGTTTCCGGCCGAGCTGGCCGGGCGGGCACTGTCGGCTTACAACCTGGTGATTTTTGCAGGCGTGTTTGCCATGCAGTGGGGCATTGGTCTGTTGATCGATGGGTTTGGCTCCATGGGCTGGCCCAAGACCCTAGCCTACCAAGGGGCTATGACCCTGTTTTTAGGACTTTGCATGGCATCTTATGTGAAGTTTCTTTTGACAAAAACAGCCAAATAAAAGTGCAAAACCCCATAAATAATGTCATCGTGATTATCGCGCACGCGCCTCTGGCCAGTGCGTTGCGCCAATGTGTGGCCCATGTGTTTGCAGACCGAATGGCTGGGGTGTTGGCGCTTGACGTTGAGCCCGATGCCACCGTGCTCCAGAGCCTGACGCAGGCCCGTCACCTCATGGCTTCATTGGGCAACAGCCCCGTGCTGCTGCTGACCGATGTGATGGGGGCTACACCTTGCAACGTGGCCCGACAATTGTTGAGTGAGCAACCCGCCCGCTTGGTGGCGGGTGTCAATTTGCCCATGTTATGGCGTGCGGTGGCCTATCAGCATGAGTCACTGGACGCGCTGGTGGAGAAGGCCTTGAATGGCGGCATGATGGGTGTCATGCAAGTCGATGCAAAATAGCCCAGGAGCAAAACATAAAAGGACAAAAAGATGACCAAGGAAAACATCACCATCAGCAACAAGTTGGGTCTGCATGCACGGGCATCCGCCAAGCTGACCAAATTGGCGGGCAGTTTCCCTTGTGAGGTCTGGATTACCAAGGGAGAGCGCCGCATTAATGCAAAAAGTATTATGGGCGTGATGATGCTGGCCGCGGGTATTGGCTCGTCGATTGAGTTGGAAACCCTTGGTGATCGCGAGCAGGAGGCTATGACGGCTTTGTGCAATTTGATCAACGATAAATTCGGAGAAGGCGAATGACCTTTTCCATCCACGGCTTGGCGGTGGGTGGCGGCATCGCCATTGGGCGGGCGGTAGTGGTGGCCGCTAGCCGGGTGAATGTGGCGCATTACTTCATTGAGCCGGGAGATGTGCGTGAAGAAATTGAACGCATTCGGTGTGCACGTGATGTCTTGATAGATGAAATACACCGGATGCAAGAAAGCATCTCGCTCATGGGGCCCAAAGATGCGCCTCATGAGCTCAAAGCCCTACTCGATGTTCATCTGATGTTGTTGCAGGATGAGGAGCTTGTCAAAGGCGTGAAAGACGCCATTACCGATCGACTTTACAACGCGGAGTGGGCGTTGCTCACGCAGCTTGAGGTGATTTCACGTCAGTTTGATGAAATGGAGGACGAATACTTGCGAGAACGCAAGGCCGATCTCGAACAAATCGTGGAGAAACTGCTGCGTGTCATGCAAGGGCAAACGAATGCCACGATGGGGAAGTTGAGCGCATTGGTGCAGCGCAAACCGGCCCAATCCACCCAAGACGGTCTGGATGTGTCTTTGGTACTGGTGGCGCATGATCTGTCACCCGCCGATATGCTGGAATTCAAGCAAGGAATCTTCACCGGGTTCGTCACCGATGTCGGCGGGAAAACCTCGCACACCGCTATCGTGGCGCGCAGCATGGGCATCCCCGCTGTAGTTGGCGCACGCGCAAGCAGTCAATTGGTTCGTCAGGATGACTGGATCATTATTGACGGTGATGCCGGGGTTGTCGTGGTGGACCCTTCACCCATCATCTTGGCAGAGTACCAACTCAAGCAGCGACAGTTCATTCAGAATCGCCTACAGCTGTCAGGGGTGCGCGACTTGCCTGCTGTGACACTGGATGGGCAAGTGATTCACCTGCTTGCTAATATTGAACGACCTGACGATACAGCTGCGGCGATGGCATCCGGCGCAGTGGGAGTCGGTTTGTTTCGCAGCGAATTCCTGTTCATGGGGCGTCTGGACCGACTCCCTGATGAAGACGAACAGTACCAAGCCTATCGCCTAGCAGTTGAAGGCATGCAAGGCTTGCCGGTGACCATCCGTACCGTCGATGTGGGGGCTGACAAACCCCTGGATGGTGCGCTCAAGCTGGAGTCGCACCTGAACCCGGCGCTCGGTCTACGCGCCATTCGCTGGAGCTTGACCGACCCACCCATGTTTCTTACCCAGTTGCGAGCTATCTTGCGAGCGGCGGCACATGGGCCCGTCAAGATGCTAATCCCAATGTTGGCGCACTTAAATGAGATCCGTCAGACACGTGCCCTGCTGGCACAGGCAAAGCTTGAGCTTGAACAGTCAGGACAGCCTTTTGGAGAAATCGAACTCGGCGCCATGATTGAAATCCCAGCGGCCGCGTTGACGCTCAAAGTGTTTTTGAAGTATTTCGACTTCCTGTCGATCGGCACCAACGATCTGATCCAGTACACACTCGCCATTGATCGTGCCGACGAATCCGTGTCACACCTGTATGACCCCGCACACCCGGCCGTACTGCGGCTTGTGGCCGATACCATTGCTGAAGGACTGGCGCAGGGTAAAGAGGTGAGTGTGTGTGGCGAAATGGCGGGGGACGTCAACATGACACGCCTGTTGCTCGGTTTGGGTTTGCGTAGCTTTTCCATGCACCCGTCGCAAATTCTGACAGTCAAACAGGCTGTGTTGAACGCGGATGTCGGCCAGTTGCAGAGTTGGGCGCAAACCGTTCTTGCTCACGAAGAACCCGCTACACTTTTGGCGGGTTAGTTCTGAGAGGGTCTAAAACCCGCTAGCCTGTCGCGCTTCGCACCCTGGCGTAGTGCGCGAATGGTTTCCAGAAGAAGCGTGAAAGCGACCACCAACAGAGGTAGCAAAAGAGCGCTCTCTTGGTGCCACCCGTACAGCAGCGCGAAATGACACGCATACACCAAGCCACCGCCGGCAAGCGCCAATCCGGTGGCGCTTGACATTCGTCGTTGGGGTGAGATGAACAAGCCCAGCGCAGGCAGTAAAGCGATCGACAACAGCAGGCCGCAAGCCATGGTGTTCGAGGCCTTGAGCAACAAACCTTGCGCCAAAGACTGGTGGATCAGTGCCAGCACATTGACGCCTTTCATTTCACCCACAGGGGTGAGAACCCGGTCGGTGAAGAAAGCCGTGCTTCCTACAAAAATGGTTTTATCGCGGAAGGTCTCTGCGTTCAGCGCCTTGCCCCCAGCCCCCAGCATGGCTTGAGCCACGTGAGAGAAGGGCAGGCTGACAACATAATCGTGATTCTTGGGGAAGTACAAATGCATGGCCCCATCTTTGTCCACGGGAATACTCAGTGGCCCAACTTGCACCCGTGAGGGCGTGCTCATGCTCACCGAGGGGCGCGGCTCTTTCGGGAAATGGGCGGCCAATGAAATGGCCGGTAGCACCTGCTCATCAAAACGATGAAACAAGGGGATACGGCGCAGTAAACCGTCCTGCTCGGGTATTGCCGAAACCACACCCAGGTGGGCATAGTGCGGCGCGGGTTGGGTGAACAAGGGGCGTGGCGGTTGAACTGAGGGCCAGGACTCCAATCGCAAATCGCTGGGGGCCGACCACGTCAGGCTTTGCATGGACACGTTCGCCTGGACCTTTTGTTCGGGAGCATCCAGGCGCGCGGCGGTGGCAAGCACCACGTTGGCGTTGCGGTGAATGGATTCTCGAAAAGCATCATCTCCGGGTCGAGGGTCAAAAAGCACCAGATCAAACGCGACGGCGCGTGCGCCCATGTCGCTTAAGTAGTCCACGAGCAGGCCATAGGTGTCGCGTGAATAAGGCCAGTTGCCAAAGTACGGCTTCATGGCGTCCAGCGAGGCATCGTCAATGTCGATCACCAGCGCCTCGGTGAAGTGGTGCTGACGCGCCGTCAGGCGCAGCTGCGCGTCCAGCGTCAATTCTTCGAGTCTCTGCAAAAGAGGCGTTGCGCTCAAACCCCAAGCCAGGACCAAGGCAGTGACGGGGATCCATAAGATCTCACGACACCAGACAAGGCGTTTTAACATGCGCATCTCTTAAGCAAGGGTCGGTTAAGGCCGAACCAACTTAGAGCAGTAAGGGCAGAAGCAACGGCAGAAAATGCCAGTAATTGGCCTCGGCGGGAACGTCAATTCTTTGAGGAGTGCCAAAGGGGCCTGCAAAACCATCGTCGTCAATCGTCTTGATTCGCATGAAGTAAATGCCTGGTGCAGGTCGATCAAGTTGTACCTGATTTTCCGTCAGGATACGATCCACCACAGGTTTGCCGAAGC
>JANXSU010000104.1 GCA_025356545.1 Comamonadaceae bacterium | reverse complement strand
GCACAGTGGGCAAGCACGGAGACGAGGCAACGATTGGCAAGTACGTAAAGAATCAGGGACAAGAATATCAGCAACTACATTCGGACTTTCAGCCAGGGCTGTTCTGAATACCCCGCCCCTTGGGGCGGGGATCTTTATTTTGATTTTTTTGAGACTGAAACAGGACGACCAGCGCTTACTTTGTTGACCCGTCTTTCGGTCTTTTTTTGTAAATCATTGACAAAATCAGCCTCTCCCAAGGCCCATCCACCGAGTGTTGCCTTCGTCAACACCTGCTGCTGATCAACGCTAACCCCTGTATTGACGAGTTCAGCATAGGCCGCTTCACGCGCAAAAGGCGTGTTGCCTAACTCCCAATACAAGGCGTGCGGGGTGATCAAGCGGTCTGCCTGTTGGCCGATGTAATGGCCGTGGCTAGACCAGGGGTAGTCCCGTGCCTGTGCCACCAGCCCTCCCCGCACTGGGTTCAAGTCGATATAGGCCATGCAGGCCATCAGATAGCGATCGGTCTGGATCAGGGTGGACTTGTAGCGGCCCTCCCACAGCGTGCCCGTGCGCCCCTGCGCATCGTTGAAGTAACGGACGTAACGCCGTCCCACCGCCTGCATCATCTGCGGCAAGCCATCCTGGGTCTCAGGTGTGGCCAGCAAGTGAAAGTGGTTGCTCATGAGCACGTAAGCATGAACTGCCACGTCAAATTTTTTGGCGTTTTCGTCCAGCAAATTCAGCAGCAAACGATAGTCTGCCGGAGTTGAGAAAATAGCCTGCCGGTTATTGCCCCGTTGAATGACGTGGTGCGGATAGCCGGGAACGCTGAGACGGGGAAGACGTGCCATGGTGATGGTGCAGCGAGAGTGGGTGCACCATCTTAATTAGAATCTAACCCTAATTGTTTGCCTGTTATTTAGGGGCTTTAGTCACGCGAATTTTGCCGCCAGTGGTGATCAGGATAACGGGTTCGCCAGGGACGAAAATTTCTGTCCCTTTGCCTTGGACGATGGCCCGTCGGTCGCCAGTTTTCTTGATTTGAATCAGAATTTCAAACGCATCCTCGCGCGTACCTGCCCGTTCGATGACATTGCCTGCAACTGCACCGGCCACCGCACCCAAAATGCCAATGATTTGCCCCTCCCGCTGACCGCTACCAGCACCATAACCCGCCAAGCCACCCAGCACGCCGCCAGTTGCTGCCCCGGCACCTGATTGACTGCCCTCCACCGTCACGCTGCGCACGGACAGGACGACTGCATCTTCTATGAGCGACAGCCGCTGCGTATCGTTACGTTGGATCACATCGGGGCTACTACTGGCGCAACCCGCGAGCACCAATACAAAAGCTAATGACAATAATTTTTTCATGCTATGGATTTTCAAAAAACAAAACCGATCGGTGGATTGGCACCCCTAGAGAATACGCGGAATTATTCCAGAGGGATCAGAAAGTGGATTCAAGGGTTCCGCCCAGCGGCGACTTAGCCGGCAAACAAAAACGGGATGCAAGTAGCGCAGCGAGCCCGAACTCTTCCAGAATAGCCACCAATCGCTCGGCTGACGCACGTTTTTTCTGACCAGTGTGGCTCGCAATAATAAGTTCATTTTTCATGCTGTGCTCCCAACCCACCAGCTCGGTCACGGTGACCTGGTAGCCCCAGGCCTCCAAGTAGAGGCAGCGCAGCACATTGGTGATTTGGCTGCCCATCTCGCGCGCGTGGAGCGGGTGGCGCCACAGCTCGGCCAGCGGAGTGCGACTCAGAGACAAGGCCTTGCTGGCGCTCAAGACCCGCGCCACTTCGGCTTGGCAGCACGGGACCAGCACCATGAAGCGAGCTTGCTTTTGAAGGCCAAAGGCGATGGCGTCGTCGGTCGCCGTATCGCAGGCATGCAGGGCGGTGACGACGTCAATGCGGTCGGGCAGCTCAGCGCTGTGTGCCGACTCCTGCACGCTCAGGTTCAAGAAGGACATGCGATCAAAACCCAGGCGCTGCGCCAGTTCGCCTGATTTTTGCACCAGCTCAGATCGGGTCTCAATACCGTAGATATGACCGTTCTTGAGTGTCTTGAAAAACAGGTCATAAAGGATAAAGCCGAGATAGGATTTGCCCGCCCCGTGGTCGGCCAAAGTGATGGGCGGTGATGCTTTATTCTGCACTTGCCCATCTGTAGCGTCACGCTCCTCGCACAGCTCACCCAGCAACTTTTCGATGAAGTGGTAGAGGTGATAAACCTGCTTGAGCTTGCGACGCGAATCCTGGTTGAGCTTGCCTTCACGCGTCAAGATATGGAGTTCTTTGAGCAGCTCGATGGACTGCCCGGCCTTGATCTCTGGCGCGATGGGTGTCGCCGCCGGTGTAGCCTGTTTCTTGGCGTTCATGATTTGGTCTTGCCACGCGGTTTGCTGACATTCTTCAGCGGCTCGACCAGCCCAACTCTGGCCTCTATACCCAGCGCAGCCCAGCCCGCTTGACCCAACTGCTCCAAGGTTTCTATGTTTTTCCCAAAAATCGCTTCAGCATCGGGGAAGGCGTCAACTGCGCGCTCAATGCTGTCCTCGCGCAAGAGGTGCAGGGTTGGGTAGGGCGAGCGATTGGTGAAGTTGCCCATAACGTCGGGCCGGGTTCCGGCAAACTGGAAGCGGGGGTGAAAGCTGGCGATTTGCAAAATTCCATCGAGTTCCAGCTCGACCAATGCCTCATCGGCCTCTTCCAAAAAGTCATTGAAATCAAAAAAGTTTTGCAGGCAATTGGGGGCCATCAGCAGCGTGGTGTCTCGCACGCTGGGATCGCAAGCCTGGAGCGCCTGAAGCTCACTGACCAAGACCTCCAGCAGGGCCTGCGGCTCGGTGGTCTGGCTCACCACGTAGTGAATTTGGCCCTTGACGTGCACGGCTTTGGCAAACGGGCACAGATTCAAGCCAATGACGGCCCGCTCCAGCCAGTGGCGCGTGTCTTGCGTGACCGTCTGCTCAAAATCTTGATGTTCCGACGAATTCATGATGCTCTCAATTGAGTTGTTTTACTGATCTGCCAAGCCAACAGAAGGCCCAATAGGCAACACGTGCCCGTCACCCCCCAAGTCAAATGCCAGCCCCCCACACGGCTGGCCAAGCCCGCCACCAAGGGTGGCCCGGCGAATTGCCCCAAAGCCGACCATTGCTGCGCCCAACCGACGGTGGTGGACACCGTGTCCGCTGAGGGCGCCAAGCGCACCGCCAGCGAAAACAAGGTGCCAGGGATCAAGCCGCCCACCATGGAGAACAGCAG
This sequence comes from Comamonadaceae bacterium, assembly GCA_025356545.1. Lineage (GTDB taxonomy): Bacteria > Pseudomonadota > Gammaproteobacteria > Burkholderiales > Burkholderiaceae_C > CANCDA01. The sequence goes on along the minus strand of JANXSU010000104.1, from coordinate 2,838 downwards.
CACAGCAACAAAGCGGATGGGGGCTGGCAAGCCTGTGCCCTGCGGCGACAAAGGGTAGGTGGCAAAAGCCGCCAGTGTGCCCAACGCCATCATGCTAAAGCCGACGATCAACAAGACCCGGGCTTGAACGCCCCGGTCTAGCAAACGACCCGCAGCCACATTGCCCACCATGTTGATGGCCGCCACCAAGGCCGTGAGCACCGCGGTGATGCCACCGCTCAAACCGGCCTGCGCGTACACCGTAGGCAAGAACCCCACCACCGCCAGCCATTGCCCCGAGTACACCGTGAAAGTAAGCGCTACCAGCCAAGGGCCACGCGAGCCCAAAGTCTTGCGCAAGCGGTCTTGCCAAGCCGCTGCTTGGGGCGCTAGGGAATGGGCTGGATCGAGCTTTAGAAGCGTAAGACGCATCTTGTCAGCAGGCACCAGACGCCACAACACCAAGGCCATACCCAAGGACACCCCAGCCAACACCCACCACCAAATCTGCCAGCCCCCCACAGCGATAACGAATGGCCCCACCAGCAAAGCCGTGGCCATACCCAACGGCATGTAGGTGCTCCAAATGCCCAGCAAGGTGCTGATGCGATGTGCCGACACGAGTTGACGAATCAGGCTGGGACCAGGCAGGCACACCAGCAAGAAACCAAAGCTCTCCACGGCACGCAGCAGTAGAAGACTTGTGGCATCGGTGGCCCAGCCACCCAGGGCGGATGCGACACCCAAAATCAGCAGGCCCGTGAGCATGCTGCGCTTGAGCCCCAGGCCGTCCGCCGCCAAGCCCACCGCCAGCCCAAGTGTCATACCCGCCAACTGCACGAGCGAGAGCAAAAACCCTGCCTGCACCAGCGTGAGATTCAGCGCATCACGCAGCTCCGGCAAGGCCGGTGGAAGCTTGCCCACGTGTAGCGCCGCCACTACGCCCGCCCCGACCACGATCCAAGCGGGCAGCAGTGCGCCTTGTCGCTGGTGTAAGCCCGCAGTCATGTCAGCAACTTCTGCCCGGTCAGGCGTTCATGCTCGCGTGAGGCAAAGCGGTCGGTCATGCCGGCAATGTAGTCAGCCACAACCCGCAGCTTGACTTGGGTAGCCACAACGCCCGCCTGCGTGGCCTGCGCTTGTGCAGCGAAACCTGCCTGCATTTCTTGAGGGGTCTGCGCGTAGAGCGCAAACAACTCTGTGATGACTTGCCGTGCCTGCCGCGTGGTATCCATCACCTTGGGGTGGCGGTACAACTGGTGTAGTAAGAACTGTTTTAGGGCCAATGATTGCTGGCGCATGGCTTCACTGAAGCACAGCAAAGGAGCAGCCGCCCTGACCTCATCGACGGTCTCAGGCTGGGCGTGATCCAACGCGACTTGGGTGGCGTCGATCACGTCATACACCTGGGCACTGAGCATGCGACGTATGGTCTCAAACAACAGGCGACGACCCGAATCTTGTAAAACCGGATGTTCCTGCAACGCTTGACGTCGGAAACCATCGAACAAAGGAATGTCCTGCAACTGCGCCAGCGTGATCAAGCCGGAACGCACACCGTCATCAATGTCGTGGGCGTTGTAGGCGATCTCATCGGCCAGATTGCACAACTGCGCCTCCAGGCTAGGCTGGGTGCGATTCAGAAACCGTTCGCCGATGCCTTGTGGTTCTTGCGCTTCTAGCTGCTCCGCGTTGGTACGGGAGCAATGTTTGAGGATGCCTTCGCGTGTTTCAAAGGTGAGGTTCAGGCCATCAAACTGCGGGTAGCGCTCCTCCAGGCTGTCCACTACGCGCAGGCTTTGCAGGTTGTGCTCAAAGCCGCCGTGCGCGGCCATGCAGGCATTGAGCGCATCTTGCCCCGCGTGGCCGAAGGGGGTGTGCCCCAAATCATGCGCCAGCGCAATGGCTTCCACCAAGTCTTCATTCAGTCGCAGCGCACGGGCAATGGAGCGGCCCAGTTGCGCCACTTCCAGAGAGTGGGTAAGCCGGGTGCGAAACAAGTCACCTTCGTGATTCAAAAACACCTGGGTTTTGTACACCAGGCGACGAAATGCGGTGGAATGAACGATGCGATCACGGTCGCGCTGGAAGTCGGTTCGGGTCGGCGCAGCGGCCTCAGGATAACGACGGCCACGCGTTTGAGCCGGGTCACAGGCGTAGGGAGCGAGTGTCATTTACGGGCGGCAACAGTCATCAATGACTTCGCGCACCAGAGCGTCGGGGGCTTTGCGCACCACTGCTTGACCGGGGCCATTGATCAGGACAAAACGGAGTTCTCCTGCTTCCGTTTTTTTGTCCACGCGCATGAGTTCCAGATAACGTCCAGCATTGTCCACTTCTGACAGTCTCGGCCCAACCACCGGCAAGCCAGCCTTTTGAATCAGCTGCTTGAGACGTTGCACAAAAGCAGGCTCAATTAAACCCAGCCGCTGGGAGAGTTCAGCGGCCATGACCATGCCACACCCCACCGCTTCACCATGTAACCATTGTCCGTAGCCCATGCCCGACTCAATGGCGTGACCAAAGGTGTGGCCGAAGTTGAGAATAGCCCGCAGGCCAGACTCCCGCTCGTCTTGCCCCACCACCTCGGCCTTAATCTCGCAACTGCGCTGAATCGCCTTGGCTAGCGCGTCTGAATGGCCAGCCCTCAAGTCATCGATGTGCGACTCAATCCAATCAAAAAATGCCATGTCAGCAATCGGCCCGTACTTGATCACCTCGGCCAGTCCGGCGCTCAGCTCACGCGCAGGTAATGTTTTGAGCGTGTCCAAATCACACACCACGCGCAAGGGCTGATAAAACGCCCCCACCATGTTTTTGCCCAGCGGATGGTTGATGGCTGTCTTACCGCCAACTGAA
>JANXSU010000128.1 GCA_025356545.1 Comamonadaceae bacterium | reverse complement strand
CGGTAGAGCCGTCGTTGAGGGCTGGCAATCACAGGTGCGGGCTGGCCAGATTGAGCCCGTGGTGCAGGCGCTGCTCACGCTGCACTATGACCCGGTGTCTATCAGCTCAATGGCGCGCAACTTCAAGCATTACGATACTGCAAAATTAATAGCGCCTCATGCACGTTCTACCGAGGCCATGGGCCAATTGGCCAATGAAATCGTCAATTCACTGTAGCGCAGCGGCAAGGGCTTGCGCCAAGTCGGCTTGAAGATCAGCCACGGCTTCGAGGCCAGTTGAAAACCGCAGCAGATGACCCTGTTTCAAGTGAGAGGGCCAGACGGTGCGCATCGTGTCCAAGTCGTAGGGCACGACCAAGCTCATCGGGCCGCCCCAGCTGTAACCGAGCTTGAACAGGCGCAGCGCATCGCAAAAGGCATCAACTTGATCCCTGGTGAACTTCGGGTCGAGCAGAACGCTGAACAGGCCAGCCGCGCCACCCTCTTCGTTTTTGCACAGTGCTTGCCAATGGGCGTGGCCGGGAGAATCGTGAAGCGCTGGGTGCAAGACCTGAACGATCTCGGCTTGATCCTGACACCACAAGGCCAGCGCGCGAGCACTGCGGTCATGCGCGGCGTAGCGCAAGGCCATGCTGGGTAGAGCACGCAGGATCGTCTCGACATCGTTGATACCAACGCCAAAGCCCAAGCGCATACGTGAGAGCTTGAGACGAATGTGCAGTGCCTCGTCCCGCGTGATAACGCTGCCCATGAGCACATCGCCACCGCCGCTGGGGTATTTGGTTAGGGCGTGTACAGAGATGTCCACACCGAGTGTTCTGTCACTTGCAGGCGCAAGGTCAAACGGCTTGAAAGCCAGGCCTGCACCCCAGGTGTTGTCCAGCGCGCTGGTGACGTGGTGGCGCTGGCAAATGCGCACCAGCTCGGGCAGGTCAGGAAACTCCAAGGTCACCGAGCCTGCAGCCTCCAGCCAAACCAGCTTGGTCTTGGGGCCGATCTTGCGGGCCAGATCGGCCGGGTTCATCGGGTCATACAACTGGTGGCTGATGCCCCAGGCCTTGAGTTCGCCCTCGGCCAAAGTTTTGTTGGGGCCGTAAGCGTTGTCGGGGATCAGCACCTCGTCACCGGTCTTGAGCAGGGCAAACGCCACGTTGGCAATCGCAGCCAGTCCGCTGGGCAAGAGCAGGCATTGCAGGCCGCCTTCCAGTGCGCACAGGCGCTCTTCCAGCACGTAGGTGGTGGGTGTGCCGTGCAGACCGTAGGTGTAGCCAGTTTTGTCTTTCCATTCACGCTGGCGCATGGCAGCCACGCTGGGGAAGATGACGGTCGATGCCTTGAACACGCCCGGTTGCGGGGCCGCAAAGCCCTCAGGCGGCGTGTAGGGGTGATGGATAAGTTCAGTGTTGAGGTCTCTCATCACGCCCGTCCCAATCAGACCTTCCACTTCGCCAGCAGTTGCTCAGGGGTGAGTCGGTCGTAATTCTCAAACGGCTGGTGAATCCATGGGTTGGTCGGCAAGAGCTCAATTGAGTAATCGGCTACAACAGTCGATTTCGCCTTAGTCCAGAGTACCGCACTGCGCAGTTCTGTAATGGCAGGATAACTGGTACGCAAGAGCGTCATAACTGAATCCAGGGTGTAACCGGAGTCTGCCAAATCATCGACCAAGAGCACGCGACCGGCAATTTCACCCAGCGGGGTAGTGATGTAGCGGGCAATGTCCAGATGGCCCTGGGTCTTGCCCAAGTCAGCCCGGTACGAGCTGGTAGAGATGATGGCCAGTGGTTTCTTGAACACCCGGGAGAGGATATCGCCAGGGCGCAAACCGCCACGAGCCAAGCACAAAATAGTATCAAAACCCCAGCCAGACTGGTGCACTTTGATGGCCAGTTTTTCAATCAGGTTGTGGTACTCGTCGTAGCTCACATACAAGTGCTTGCCGTCTTCCGTCAACATGGGGTGTTCCTGACTTGATCTACTCGGCAATGTAGGGGTGACGCATCATGATGGTGTGGTCGCGATCCGGGCTGGTGGAGATGATGTGGATAGGCACACCCGTGACCTGCTCGATGCGCTGTAGGTACAGGCGCGCATTGAGTGGCAGCTTGTTGTACTCCGTCACACCCACCGTGGTGTCGCTCCAGCCGGGCAGGGTTTCGTAGATGGGTTTGCAGCGCGAGATCTCGTCAGCACCCATGGGCAAAATGTCAATCACTTCGCCGTCTAGCTCGTAGCCGGTGCACAACAGCAGCTCTTTGAGGCCATCCAGCACGTCCAGCTTGGTCAGGCACATGCCGGTCAAGCCGTTGACTTGGGCCGAGCGCTTGAGCAAAGCGCCGTCAAACCAACCGCAACGGCGTGAACGCCCGGTGGTGACGCCTTTTTCAGCGCCCACGGTGCTCATGTGGTAGCCCGGTGTGCCCGGCGTTTCCCAGTCCAGCTCGGTCGGGAACGGGCCGCCACCCACGCGAGTGCAATAGGCCTTGGTGATGCCCAGGATGTAGTGCAGCATGCCAGGGCCCACGCCTGCGCCTGCCGAGGCATTGCCCGCCACGCAGTTGCTGGAGGTAACGTAGGGGTAGGTGCCGTGATCCACGTCCAGCAAAGTGCCTTGAGCGCCTTCAAACAGCAGATTCATGCCCGCGTTATGCGCTGCATTCAGCTCCCGCGAGACATCGGCAATCATGGGCTTGAGCAGTTCGGCGTGGCGCATGGCCTCGTCGTACACGGCGTCAAACTGCACTTCACCGTCCTTGATATAGGGCTTGAGGGCGTCGCCAAACGTGAAGTTCTTCGAGCCGAGGAAAGTGGTGAGCACATGGTTGTGCAGCTTCAGCAAATCGTGCAGACGGGCGGCAAAGCGCTCGGGGTACTTCAGATCTTGCACGCGCAGGGCACGGCGAGCGATTTTGTCCTCATAGGCCGGGCCGATGCCACGACCAGTCGTGCCAATTTTCTCAGCACCGCCCTGCTCGCGTGCAGCTTCACGTGCCACGTCGAGTGCGGAGTGGAAAGGCAGAATCAGCGGGCAGGCCTCGCTGATGCGCAGACGGGATCGCACCTCGACCCCGACTTTCTCCAGGCCTTCAATCTCTTCAAACAGTTTGGCTGCGGACAACACT
>JANXSU010000041.1 GCA_025356545.1 Comamonadaceae bacterium | reverse complement strand
CATGGTGTCGTGCGCGTAGCCCTGCACCTCAATGCCATGGTTGGCAAACACGTGACGGTCGTACTTGACGTGCTGGCCCAGCTTGTGGCGGGCCGGGTTTTCCAGCCAGGGTTTGAGTCGGGCCAGCACCTCCTCAATGGGCAACTGGGCCGGTGCGTCCGGGTAGTTGTGGGTGAGCGGGATGTAGGCCGCCTCGCCCGGCGTGACGCTGAAGGACAGGCCAACGATCTCGGCGCGCATCTCGTCAAGCGAGGTGGTTTCGGTGTCCACGGCCACCAGCTCAGCGGCTTCAATGCGTTCTAGCCAGGTGTTAAAGGCGTCCCAGGTCAAGATGGTGTCGTAAGCGACAGTGCTCACGGGTGCAGGTGTGGAGACGACGGGCAGATCCGCTGCGACAAGCGCTTCGGGTTCATCGAACAGACCGGGTTCGCGTTGGGTCACGGCCTTTTCAGGTTTGCGCTTAGCCCGCTCACCCTGAGTCTGTTGAAGGGCATCGACAGGCTCAGCCCGAACGGCGTTGGAGGCACTACTTTCCAGCGCTCTGGCCAAGCCCTTGAAACCGTATTTTATATAAAAAATGGCCAGAGCACTTGTTTCCTGAGCACAAGCTGCTATTGAATCAATAGCAGGCAGGTTGGGCAAAAAAGCCTGCAAATCGCAATCGGTCTTGATCGTCACCAGGCTGCGCCCCGTGGGCAACCAATCCAGTGCGGCACGCAAATTCTCGCCCACCACGCCTTTGATCTGACCCGCGTTGGCCACCAAAGCCTCTAGCGAGCCGTACTCCTGTAGCCACTTCACCGCCGTCTTTGGGCCCACTTTGGCCACGCCGGGCACGTTGTCCACCGTGTCGCCCACCAGCGTTTGGTAGTCGATCATGCGCTCGGGCGGCACGCCAAATTCGGCCGTCACCCCGGCCACGTCGCGCCGCTTGCCGTTCATGGTGTCGATGATGGTGATGTGAGAGTTAACCAGTTGCGCCAGGTCTTTGTCGCCACTGCTCACGATCACTTCGATACCCTGGCGTGCGGCGATCACGGCCAGCGTGCCGATGACGTCATCAGCCTCCACGCCCGGCACGTCCAGCACCGGCCAGCCCAGCAGCCGCACCACCTCATGAATCGGCTCGATCTGCGAACGTAAATCGTCGGGCATGGGACTGCGGTGCTGCTTGTATTCGGGGTAAATATCGTCGCGAAAGGTGGGGCCTTTGGCATCAAACACGCAGGCCAGATAGTCGGCAGGGTAATCCTTGCGTAGGCTTTGCAGCATATTGATAATGATGCGAATAGCGCCAGTCTTTTGAACCGTGCCATCGGGCATCGTGGCCGACATGGAGTCGCCGCCGGCAAAAAAGGCACGGTAAAGATAGCTGGAACCGTCCACCAGCAGCAAGGTTTTGAGTCGGTCGTCGGTTGTATTTGACGGGATGGGCGCAGGGCTTGGGGTATCACTCATGCGCGCATTGTGCCTGTGTTGCGCCCACCCAGTAGACCCCCGATGGTTCTACAATGCACCCATGCGTGTCGCTCACTTCCTCCCTCCCCTTCTAGCCCTCGCCCTGTGCGACCAAGGCCTCACATGGGCTCAAGCCCCAAGCCCTGCGGACAAGTCCGAGCAGACCATTGAGCGCATTCACCATGAAGACAAGGGTTCACGCATCGACGAGTTGCGCGTGGGCGGTGAAACCAAAAACATCACCGTGAGCCCGAAGGGCAATATGCCGTCCTACGAAGTCAAGCCAGAAAACGCCAACCGAAGCCCCACAGCCAACAATCGGGATGGCAGCACCAGCGGCACCAGCGGTAGCAGTGGCTGGAAGGTCTTGGGCTTCTAATTCATGGCGGTATACACGGAAGTCTCATTCGATGAGGCCAGCGCCCTGTTGCACACCCTGAACCTGGGTTCACTGCAAAACATGCAAGGCTGCTCGGGCGGCATCGAAAACACCAACTATTTCGTCACCACCGACCAGGGCGCGTATGTGCTGACCCTATTCGAACGCCTGAGCTTCACGCAGTTGCCGTTCTACCTGCACTTCATGAAACATTTGGCGCTACGTGGCGTTCCCGCGCCTGATCCAGCGGCTGACCGGGATGGCGACATCCTGCACACACTCCAGGGCAAGCCCGCCGCCGTGGTTAACCGCCTGCGCGGCAAAAGCGAACTCTCACCCACACCGGCCCACTGCGCAGCCGTGGGCGACATGCTGGCTCAAATGCACTTGGCCGCACGCGACTTTGACCGCAGCCAGCCCAATTTACGTGGTCTTGACTGGTGGAACGAGACCGTGCCCGTGGTGCTGCCCTACCTTGATCCAGACCAGGCGGCGCTGATTCGCAGTGAGTTGGCTTACCAAAACCATGTGGCAGCATCCTCGGCTTACACCGCGCTGCCACGCGGCCCCATCCATGCCGACTTGTTTCGTGACAACGTGATGTTTGACCTTGAACCCGGAGCCCAAAGCCAGCCCGTTCTTACCGGCTTCTTTGACTTTTATTTCGCAGGCGTGGACACTTGGCTGTTCGATCTGGCGGTGTGCCTGAACGATTGGTGCATTGACCTGGGCAATGGCGCGATGGAGGCTGACCGTACCCGCAGTTTCTTGTCGGCCTATACGGCGGTGCGCGCCCTGACTTCAGCCGAACGCGAACTGCTGCCCGCTCTGCTTCGCGCTGGTGCCTTGCGCTTTTGGATTTCTCGCCTGTGGGATATGCACCTGCCGCGCGAGGCTGCGGTGTTGCAAGCCCACGACCCAGCCCATTTCGAGCGGATCTTGCGCCAGCGTATTGCCCATCCGATTCAGTTGACGCCCCACTTGAGCCATGATGCATTCAATTGACACCCCACTCCCCGCCATGCGACTGAATATTGTCCCGGCTCGCACGGGCATGCTATGGGTCAAGCAAGGATTGCGAACATTCTTCAAGCAGCCATTGGCCCTATCGGGTCTGTTCTTGATGTTCATCATCACCGTGTCGCTAGGCAGCCTGATCCCCTACTTGGGCAACATCTTGGCGCTGGCTGTTTTACCAGCGGCCACGCTCGGGCTGATGGCTGCCACGCGTGAAGCCGAGCAGGGCAAATTCCCCATGCCTCTCATTCTGATCAGCGCATTTCGCGGGAGCAAACAACAGTCGCGGGCCATGTGGGTTTTAGGTGTGATTTATGCGCTGGGTTTTCTGGCTGTGCTGGGCATTTCGGCCCTGCTCGATGGGGGTCAGTTCGCCCGCCTTTATTTGGTCGGCGGCAACCTGTCACCCGAAATGATTCAATCTGCCGAGTTTCAATTGGCCCTGTATGCGGCCATGGCCGTGTACTTACCCCTGTCACTTTTGTTCTGGCATGCCCCGGCCTTGGTCCACTGGCACGGCATCTCTCCCCTCAAAAGCCTGTTTTTCAGCGCCGTAGCTTGTTTGAAAAACTTGGGGGCAATGACTGTTTTTAGCCTGACTTGGTTAGGTCTGTTTTTGGGCATTGGCTTTATGCTCATCATGGTGTCGGCACTGCTGGGTCAGCCTGAACTGATGGGCGTGCTAATGCTGCCCACAACCATGCTGCTAGGCAGCATGTTCTTTACCTCGATCTACTTCACGTTTCGCGACAGCTTCTCAATGGCTAGTGAAGCTTCACAAGAGGCGAGTACCTAAATACGGATTTTCAAGCACGTCATCGTCGGCAATGGACGAGTGCTTCCTGTAGTTGCTGATTGGTTCCAAGGTTTTGTCCAAAGCACTGTGAGGTTTATCGTTCGCACCCCGAAAGCAAGTTCAGACTCAGCCCAACGAATTATTGACAAAATCGCCAGCTTGATGCTGAGCTAAATCCATAGACTCAATCAGGATGAAGGTTTTGATGACCGGCCACCAGCTTGTCGAGCAAGTATAAAAATTCAGCTTGCTCGACTCCGTCCAGCGGGCTCATCAAGCGGGCTTGTACACGACTCACAACGCGTTTCATTTTGAGTGCTGCAGCCTCGCCCTCAGGTGTGACCCACAGTCTTTTTCGACGTCGATCATTCGCGTCGGGTTCACGCCGAATCCAGCACTTGGATTCAAGGCGGCCAATCACCGCCCCTGAGGTGGCTGCATCCAGCACTACTTGCCCAGCCAAGGTGACTTGGTCCAGACCCGGTGTATCAATCAACACATTGAGAATTGCAAACTGAATCGAGGTCACTTCAAACTCAGCCGTTTCTTCCATGAAAATAGCGATAGATACCTGATGCGCACGACGGATCAGGTGCCCGGGGGCGTGCTTAAAATCAAAACTTTTCGACATGGTCGCAGTTTATCGACTCCTTTGGCACGCTCAGTACGCAAGGGAAAACCCGAGTGCGATTTTTTTATTCATACGTATACTTACTATTAAATGTAAGAAAGAAAGGTCCCAATGAGTTTCGTTATCAAACCTCCAGCCACCGTATCTGTGCCCGTCGTAGGTAGCAAAGATCGCTTCCCCGTTAACCGCATTTACTGCGTAGGCCGCAACTACGTTGAGCACGCCAAAGAGATGGGTTTCACCGGCCGTGAGCCACCCTTCTTCTTCCTCAAGCCTACCGACACTTGCGTCATCGTCAATGAAGGCAAAACGGCTGATCTCCCCTACCCTAGTTTAACTAAAGAGTTCCATCACGAGATTGAGCTGGTCGTAGCCATCGGCACGGGTGGGAAAAACATCAAGGCTGCCGATGCCCACAAACACATTTATGGCTACGGCGTTGGTCTGGACATGACCCGGCGCGACTTGCAAGGCGATATGAAAAAACTCGGTCGTCCCTGGTGCATTGGCAAGGCTTTTGATCATTCTTCACCGATTGGGCCCATCACACCAGCAGCACAAGCTGGTGACGTCGAGAACGCTGAGATCTTTATCCAGGTCAACGGCAAAGACCGTCAACGCAGCAACGTGTCTAAGCTGATTTGGAACATCGGCGAAATCATTGAGCACATCACAGCCGCCTGGGAGCTCCAACCCGGCGACCTGATTTACTCGGGCACGCCTGAAGGTGTTAACGCCGTGGTTCAAGGTGATGTGATCGAAGGCAGCGTGGCAGGCCTAACACCCATCCGCTTGCAAGTCGTTTAACACGAGGAATTCTTGTGAGAAAAATCGAAACCTTGGCTGCTTTTTGCGCCATCCTAGCCGGTGTGGTGCTGACCTTGATCACCCTGATCACGGTCATGGCCGTGCTAGGCCGTGAAGTGTTGGGCAAAACCGTGGCTGGCGACTTTGAGCTGGTGGGCGTTGCCGCAGGTGCGGCCATTGCCCTGTTTTTACCTTGGTGCCAAGTCAAACGCGGCAACATCGTGGTTGATTTTTTCACAACTGGAGCCAGTGCAAAAGCCATCAACACCATGGATCGTTTTGGCAGTCTGCTCATGGCGCTGATGGCCGGTGTTTTTGCCTGGCGTTCCGCTCTGGGCGGACTCAATGTGTACGACACACACTCCGGCACGATGATGTTGAACTTCCCCGAGTGGGTCATCTACGCACTGATGGTGCCGCCACTAGCCCTGACCGCTTTGGTCGGCCTGTTGCAAACCCTGGGCCTTGAAGTAGCCGCTCCCGAAAACACCACTACTGAGAGCGTCGCATGAGCCCCATTACCCTAGCCTTGTTGATTTTTGGCCTCATGCTGGTGCTAATGGCCGTTCGCGTGCCAATTGCTGTCTCCATGTTTTTTGCCGGTGCAGTGGGCTACCTCATGCAAGCAGGCTGGGGTCCCATGAGCGCTTGGCTCAACACCCAGGCGTTTGCACGTTTTGCCAGTTATGACCTCTCGGTGATTCCGCTCTTTATTCTGATGGGACACTTCGCCACTCAAGGCGGCATCTCCAAAGCCTTGTTTCAGTTCGCGGCCTCGGTCATGGGGCGCTTTCGGGGTGGCCTGGCCATGTCCTCGGTACTGGCCAGTGCGGCTTTTGGCTCTATCTGCGGCTCATCCGTGGCCACGGCTGCCACCATCACTGGCGTTGCTTTGCCTGAGATGAAGCGCCACGGCTACTCAGGGCGCCTGTCCACCGGCACATTGGCCGCAGGCGGTACGCTGGGCATTTTGATCCCCCCCTCTGTGCCCTTGGTGATTTACGCCATTCTGACCGAACAAAACATTGCTAAGCTATTTGCAGCGGCCATGGTGCCCGGCCTGATCGCCATGGTGGGCTACATCATTGCCATTGCCATCTACGTTCGTCTGGTCCCAGGTCAAGCGCCAGAACATGACACCTCCGAACCCTTCAGCCGGGAATCGTTCATGGGCATCTTGCCGATTGCCATCATCTTTGTCATCGTGTTTGGTGGCATTTACGGCGGCTTTTTCACACCTACCGAGGGCGCTGCCGTGGGTGCGTTCTCCACCTTTATTGCCGCGCTCATCAAACGTGAAATCAACTGGCCCAAGTTCAAAGAATGCTTCTACGCTACGGCCGAGAGCTCGGGCATGATCTTCTTGATCTTTCTCGGGGCCGACATGATGAATGCCTCTTTGGCCTTGACCCAAGTGCCCAACCAGTTGGCCGCAGTCGTCAATGGCTGGGGCCTTGCACCGGTGATGGTCGTGGCTGCGATCATGCTGTTCTACGTGGTCTTGGGTGCGGTGATGGACGAGCTGTCCATGATTTTGCTGACCATTCCGATTTTCTTCCCGATGATCATGGGTCTCGACTTTGGCATGAGCAAGGAATACACCGCCATCTGGTTCGGCATCATGGTGCTGATGACCGTCGGCTTTGGCATGCTGGCCCCGCCCGTGGGTCTGAACGTGTACGTTGTCAACGGCATGGCCAACAGCGCCGGGCACAACATCCCAATTGCCGAGAGCTACAAGGGTGTCATGCCTTTCCTGATCAGCGATACGATTCGCACGATTGTGTTGCTGCTCTTCCCCGGCATTTCGCTCTGGTTGGTGAAATACATCGGGTAAGTCCGATGTCCAAGTCATTGCTTTCAAGTTAACGTTCGTCCCTTATTGATTGGAGAAATCTGAATGAAACGTCGTACCCTCTTGCAGTCCGGTGCTGCTGTCGCCCTGAGCGCGCCCGCACTGAGCAGCTTTGCCCAAGCGCAAGTCACGCTCAAGTTCCACACTTTCATGGCACCGCAGTCCAATGTGTGGCTCAACATGCACAAGGCTTGGATGGACAAAGTTGAAAAAGAGTCCGCCGGACGCATCAAGTTTGAAGCCTACCCCGCCATGCAACTGGGTGGTACGCCAGCCCAGTTGTACGACCAAGCCAAAGACGGCGTGGTGGACATCACCTGGACGCTGCCCGGCACCACCACGGGTCGCTTCCCCCGCGTTGAGGTCTTCGAGCTACCCTTCATCATGACCAATGCCGAAGCGACGTCCCGCGCCTACTGGGAATACGTGCAAACGATGGCCCCGGATGAGTTCAAAGACGTGCAGCTTTTAGCCCTTCAAGTGCATGGCCCTGGCGTCATTCACACGGCAGACAGGCCTGTCAAGTCGGTGGATGACCTCAAAGGTCTCAAACTGCGTGGCCCAACTCGTCAAGTCACCAAGCTGCTGGCCAGCTTGGGTGCCACGCCTGTGGGCATGCCTTTGCCTAGCATCCCTGACGCCTTGTCAAAAGGCACCATCAACGGTGCGGTCATCCCCTGGGAGGTCGTCCCCTCGGTCAAGGTGCAAGAGTTGACCAAGTTCCACGCCGAGTTCGACCCCGCCGGTGGCAGCCTGTACACCACCGCCTTTGTCATGAGCATGAACAAGGCCAAGTACAACAGCTTGCCGCCTGATTTGAAGAAAGTCATCGACAACAACAGCGGCATCAACACCTCGGGCTGGTTGGGTAAAACCCAACAAGCCGGTGACGCTGCAGGCCGCAAGACAGCTACAGACCGTGGCAATCAAATTTTCACCGTCAGCGCGGCCGAGAGCCAGAACTTCCGCCGCAAATCCCGCGCCATTGAGCTGGAATGGGTTGAAGACATGAACAAGCGCGGCTTTGATGGTCGCAAGTTGCTCGACACCGCCAAGGCTTTGATCGAGAAGCACACCAAGGCCCAAAAGTCCTAAAGCTTCAAACCACAAAAAAAACCGCTCCAACAGAGCGGCTTTTTTTTGCCCGATACAGCACACACACCCATGACCTAAACTACGCCGCATGAGTTCCTCCAACGACATTCAGCACCCCATACGCCAACCGATTGACTACTCCCCCCTAGGACGGGCAATACGGCATTGCCGCAACTGTGGTGCTGCAACAGCCATAGGTGTGCCTGATGACGGCGACACCAAAGAGCGCGCCATCTGCACCACTTGCGGCACGGTTCACTACTTAAACCCGCTCATGGTGGTGGGCACTGTGCCCTACTTCGGTGACAAGGTCTTGCTTTGCAAGCGAAACATTGAACCCCGGTTAGGAAAATGGACGCTACCTGCCGGTTTCTTAGAGCTCGGTGAGTCCTGCGCCCAAGGTGCAGAGCGTGAGACCCATGAAGAGGCCGGTGCCCAAATTGAGATGGAGGGCATGTTCAGCATCATCAGTGTGCCCCGAGTCGGGCAGGTTCATCTGTTTTATAAGGCCAAACTCTTGAGCGATCAGTTCAATCCTGGCTTCGAAAGCATGGAAGCTCGTCTTTTTTCAGAAGCAGAGATTCCTTGGGACGAGATCTCCTTCCTAACCGTCAAAAGAACCTTGGAGTCCTACTTTGCAGATCGCGAACAAGGCGCATTTCAAATCCATGATTTGGTTTTAATCTGAATTTCCAAATCAAATCTGATTCACATGGATAAAGAGTCACTAACAAAATCCAAGGTTTAAAGCCAAGCAGACTAATCAACCACGAAAAACGCCCCTGCCATGGCACAACTGACGTGCGCCGGACTGGTAGCTTTGAAGCTAGCGTCCCAGTATCTGCAAAGTTATTTTGAAGGGAACCTGGCAGTACAAGCTAATGAAATAGCCAAGGTCGAGAAGCAATAAGTAGAACAAAGCAAACTATTGTGGATGCGGTCAGCAAGTCAACCTTAAATCCAAATGTCAATGTAAACGCCATCACTATTCGATCAGGCATTGTGAGTGACGCAGTGATCGTCGCCACCAAAAAGCATAAACGCGATTTGATCGTGATGGGTTCTCATGGGCGCAATGCCATCAAGCGTCTGCTGCTGGGCAGCGAGACGCATCAAGGGCTGACGCACTCGCATATCCCGGTGCTGGTGCTACGCTGACATGGCGCCTGAAGCGCGCAGTTTTTCGCGCGCTGGAGCGTCCATACCCAAGACCTGTTCCAGAATTTCCTCAGAATGTTGACCCAGCACGGGGGGAGGTAACTTGTGCTCAATCGGAGTGCCTGAGAACTTCATTGGACTGCCCATCAGCGGCACTTGACCCGCCAATGGGTGAGGTAGCTGGATCTGCATGCCACGCGACTGCACTTGCGGGTTGGCAAAGGCTTGGGCCACGGTGTTAATAGGACCACAAGGCACACCAGCCGTCTCCAGGGCATTGACCCAGTCTTCGGTGCTGCGCTGTTTGAAGATGTCTTCCAACACAGGCACCAACGTGGCGCGGTGCTTCACGCGGTTGGCATTTTTAGTAAACCGTTCGTCTTGCGGTAAATCTTCACGATGGGCTGCCGCACAAAACTTGGCAAACAGATTGTCATTTCCGCAAGCCAAAATCACCGAACCGTCTGAGGTGGGGAACACCTGGTAGGGCACGATGGAAGGGTGAGTGTTGCCTAGGCGCTGCGGAGACTCGCCGGTTGACAGATACGTCATGCCTTGGTTGGCCAGCAAAGCTATGCAGGAGTCCAACAAGGCCACATCCACGTGCTGACCCAAACCCGTCACGGCACGGTTCGCCAACGCCGCGTTAATGCCTATGGTGGCGTACATGCCGGTGAAGATGTCGATCACCGGCACACCCACGCGCATAGGCCCACCACCGGGTTCACCATCGGGAATGCCAGTCACACTCATAAGCCCAGCCATACCTTGGGCCATGAAGTCGTAGCCCGGTTTTTCACGAAAAGGACCGGTCTGACCAAAGCCCGTCACTGAGCAGTAAATCAAGCCGGGGTTGAGATTGGAGAGGTCTTTGTAGCCTAGGCCATAGCGGTCTAAGTCACCCACTTTGTAGTTCTCGATCAGCACGTCGCACTTGATCGCCAGCTCGCGGATTAGGGCTTGACCCTCGGGGTGCGTCAAGTTGACGGTGATGGATTTTTTGCCGCGATTGGCGGCCATGAAGTAGGCGGCTTCGCTGGTCTCCTTGCCCTGCTCGTCTTTCATCCAGGGTGGACCGTAGGCGCGGGAATCGTCACCCGTCTTCGGGCGCTCGACCTTGATGACTTCAGCCCCAAGGTCGGCCATGTTTTGCCCAGCCCAGGGGCCAGCCAAAACGCGAGAAAGATCAAGAACGCGAATGTGTGAAAGTGGTCCTGCCATGATCAATCCAACTTCGCGCCAGAGAGCTTCACAACTTCAGCCCAACGCTTGACTTCAGTGCTGACGAATTGGCCAAACTGTTGCGGTGTGAAGTTGCTGAACTCCGCGCCCTGATTGGCCCAAACCGCCTTGGCCTCATCGGACAAACCGGCTTTGCGAATTTCCTCCACCGCGCGCGCTTGGACATCAGCAGGTGTGCCCTTGGGTGCCCAGATCCCGTACCAAGTGGTCACGGTGTAGTCGGGCAAACCCAGCTCACCTGCGCAGGGCACATCGGGGAAAGCCGGGTTGCGCTTCAAGCCTGACACCATCAAGGCCTTGATGCGCCCGCCTTTGATGTGCGTGGCCGATGAACCCAGGCCGTCAAACATCATGTCCACATTGCCCGAGATCAGGTCTTGCAAGGCTGGCCCTGCGCCACGGTAGGGAATGTGCGTGATGAAGGTCTTGGTCTGCTGCTTGAAAAGCTCGCCCGCCAAATGGTGCGAGGTGCCACCACCTGCAGAGCCGTAGTTCATGCGGCCTGGATTGCTGCGCAACTGCGCCATAAAAGCTTTGAAGTCACCCGGTACTTTTTTCGGGTTCACCACCAGCACCTGCGGCACATTGGCCACCAACGCCAGGGGGATGAAATCTTTCTCGATGTTGTAGTCCAACTTGGGGTACATCGACGGGGCAATCGTGTGGTGTACCGCGCCCATGAACAGCGTGTAGCCGTCGGGCTGTGCTTTGGCAGCAATACTCGCACCCAGCGTGCCCCCAGCACCACCACGGTTGTCAATGATGAGTTGACGACCCGTGTGTTTGGCAAACTGCGCCGACAGCGGGCGAGCAAACGCATCCGTGCCACCACCAGCGGGAAACGGGACGATCGCAGTCACCGGCTTGGTGGGCCAAGCGGACTGAGCATGGCCCAGCAAAGGCAGCGCGACGGCGCTGGCAGCGGCAACGCGCAAAACATCGCGCCGGGTGCTGGAGTCAAAATTAATAGTGGTCATGCTCTTGATCGTTGTGAATGAAATGAAGCGTCATTTTAGGTCTTGAATTCTGTCGATTTAGACGAAGCACTCTTGACGAACTTCTGACGAATCTGAGTTGGAAAATAACTACTGATAAACCCCTATTGCACCCGCTTGAACCGCTGCACACGCTTACCGGTGTCCACCTCAGCGGTATAGACGTTGCCCTGCGTGTCCAACGCAATGTTATGCACCCAGTGGAAGTCTCCGACCTGACGCCCCGGCCGACCAAAAGAGCCTATACGCTCGCCGGTTTCACGCAGCAAAATGTGCACCTCGTTATTCGTGCCATCGGCCACCAAGAGGTAGCGTTGATCGGCGTCTTCAGTGGGGATCAAATCCCAGACCGAGCCAGAGCCTTTGGTTTCCGACTCCAGCACAATTTGGCGCACAAACTCGCCATTTTTACGAAACACCTGGATGCGGTTGTTCATTCGGTCACACACATACAACAAGTTGTCACGGGTCTGGCGCACGCAGTGCACGGGGTTGGCAAACTGCGGGGATTCAGGGTTGTAGTCGGGGATTTTGGTGTCGTCAGGCCGCTTACCGTATGCGCCCCAGTGGCGCTTGTAGGCCCCGGTCGTCGCGTCAAATACCACAACGCGGCGGTTCTGGTAACCATCAGCCACAAACAGCTCATTGGCTTGAGCATCGACCTCCATGTGCGCGGGGCGGCCCAATTGATCGGGCGCGTTGCTGCCCAGGCTGGCACCGGGTTTGCCGATTTGCAGCAAGAACTTGCCCTCGGCCGTGAACTTGAGCAGCATGTGGTCGGTGTTGGCATTGCCGCCAATCCACACGTTGCCGCTCGGGTCGCGGTAAATACCGTGCTCGTTATTTGGCCAGTCGTAGCCCTGCCCTGCCCCGCCCCATGAGGCCAGCAGATTACCCGCCGCATCAAACTTGAGCACAGGCGGTGCCGCGCTACAGCACTTGGAGCGTTTAGGTGTGAGCGTGGCGCCGCGTTCGTCTTCGGTCAGTGTCAGAGGACGGTGGATCACCCAAATGTTGTTGTCCTTGTCAGTGGCAATACCGGCCACCTGACCCAAAATCCAGTTATTGGGCAGCGGCTTGGGCCAAAGGGAATCGACCATGTAACGCGGGCCTGCGCCAGGTGCCCCTTCAACCCGTTGCGCCAGCGCAGCTGCACTCAAGCTCAGCGCAAAAATCAGCCCCAAAGTTCGAATGAAATGTCGTGTTGTTTTTAGCATTTTTATATTCAAATGTGAAAAGTGGGCACTAAGGCTTGATGAACTTCACCACGAACTCGTCTTTTGGCATCGGTGGATTGGGTACATTTTTGTCGCGTGGATCGGAGGGGTTGCGCAGAAAATTGCCTTGGGCAGCGAGTTTCAAACCAGAAGCCTCCACTTCTTTGACCAAAAAATCTTCTTCAATGCGGTGCAGCGTGCCTGACTCGGAAATTCCAGTACCGGGTCGGCCTGAATGATCGGCAATTACGTAGATACCGCCAGATTTGAGTCCACTAAAAACAGCCCGATTCATGCGAGCCCGATCCACACCCATATGGCCCAGGTCATGGTAATTAAACATCAGTGTCACCACATCAAGCCCGCCCACCGCAAGCTCAGACGGTACCGGGTCATCAAAGGCTTGCACTAGCGCCACGATATGGGAAACTGCCGGATTCGTGGCGCGTGCAGCCAGTGCTTGTGCCGAGGTGGGGCGTGGGGCAGGAGGTGCAGTCGGTATGGCCGAGGTCATGGCTGTGGGTGATGCAACAGGCGCTACGCCACCCTCTGGCACAACCGCAGGCCGAGCCGGTGCGCCAGGTGCAGGCCGTGGTGGGCTTTGCCCATAGACACGTCCGTTGGAGCCCACAGCGCGGGCCAGCAACTCGGTGGTGTAGCCACCACCAGCACTTAGGTCCAACGCCACCATGCCGGGTTTAACGCCAATGAAGGCAAGCATCTGCTCAGGCTTGCGCCGCACATCGTTGGCTTTGTCGGCGGCCGAACGATCCGGGCTGGTGACGATTTGCGCGATTTGGTCTTGACTGAGCGACGCGCAGCCACTGAACGCAGTGACGGCTGACATGAGCAGCACAAGGAAGGTTTGTCTCATGATGGTTTCCTTTTATTGATGGCTATCTATTGACAACTGGCGCAACGCTTTTTCACGCAGCGCCGTCAGCGTGATGCGCGGCGTGATGGCTTGGGGGTCTATGCGCAACTCTAATAAGGCCCCACCTCCCGCCATCAGAGCATTTTCAATGGCTGCCGCAAAGTCCTGGGTTTTCTCTACCAA
This sequence comes from Comamonadaceae bacterium, assembly GCA_025356545.1. Taxonomy (GTDB): domain Bacteria; phylum Pseudomonadota; class Gammaproteobacteria; order Burkholderiales; family Burkholderiaceae_C; genus CANCDA01. Next base: position 6,623 of record JANXSU010000041.1, on the reverse strand, counting down.
GACACTGTGCAGACCATACGCCTTTGCCAGCGCCACGAAATCAGGGTTTTCCAGATCAGTAGCAAATACTTTACCGGGGAAGTTGATCTCTTGGTGCATACGGATACTGCCGTACATGCCGTTGTTAACGACGATGAAGATGATGGGCAACTTGTATTGTTTGACGGTGGCCAGCTCTTGGCCACTCATCAAAAAGCAACCGTCACCGGCAAAGCAGATCACCGTGCGTTGCGGGTACACCACTTGCGCGGCGATAGCCGCTGGCACGCCGTAGCCCATGGCGCCGCTGATGGGGGCCAACTGGGTGTGCGCTTGACGCCAAGCATAGAAGCGATGCACCCAAGAGGTGTAGTTGCCTGCCCCATTGGTGATGATGCTGTCGGCGGGAAGGCGCTGACGCAACCAAGCCACGACCTCGGCTATGTTGAGCGGGCCAGGCATGGGCGGGGGGTCAAGCGTTTGCAGGTAGTCGACATGCCCAGCCTTTGCGGACTGAGCCGACTGCGACCAAGGCTTTAATTCAGATGCTTGCAGTTGCGACAAGGTTTGGGCAAAGGCAGGCAAATCAGCATGAATGGCCAGATCAGCTTGGTAAACCCGACCCAACTCGTCTGCGCCGCTGTGCACATGGATGAGGGTTTGCACAGGCCGGGGCGCTTGCAGCAATTGGTATTCAGACGTGGTGGTCTCACCCAGTCGCGTGTCAAAGGCCAAAATCAAATCGGCCTCACGCACCCGCTGCGCGAGCTGCTCTGCCACACCGATACCCAAGCTGCCTGCGTACTGAGGGTGCAGGTTGTCAAACAGGTCTTGCCGCCTGAAACTGGTGCACACCGGCAGCTCAAAACGATCGATGAATTGGCGCATGGCGTCGCAGGAGGCGGGGCTCCAGCCACTGCCGCCCAAGATCACCAGCGGGCGGACCGCGCGGCTCAGCATCTCTTGCAATCTGGTGAGCTGTGCCGCTGATGCCAGTGCAGGTACACGTGGCTGAGGCTCCACGTCAGAGACCATCGCCTGCTCGTACAAGATGTCTTCAGGCATGGCGATCACCACCGGGCCGGGGCGGCCTGAGGTGGCAATGTGAAAGGCCTGTCTCATCACAGCGGGAATGTCCTGCACGCGCTCAATCTGCGTAGCCCATTTGGCAATGGGGCCGAAGACGCGAGCCACGTCAATCTCTTGCCAAGCCTCACGTCCCAGGTACTGGGAGTTGACCTGCCCTACCAGCAAGATCATAGGCGTGGAGTCTTGCGCGGCTGTGTGCACACCAATGCTGGCCTGCGTCGCACCGGGGCCGCGCGTCACGAGGCAGATACCGGGTTTGCCCGTCAACTTGCCGTAGGCCTCACTCATGTGCGAGGCCGGGGACTCATGGCGGCAGACGATCAGGCGAACCGAGTCACGCGCATCGTGCAAGGCGTCGAGGATGGGCAAGAAACTCTCGCCGGGCACGGTGAAGGCGGTGTCAACGCCATGCTGCAAGAGCGCGTCAACGACGATTTTCCCGCCGGTGCGGGGCGTTTGAACTTGCGACGCGTTGTTCATGGGCAATTTGTTTGCGCCCGCTTCAATCAGCGGTCGCACCCGAGGTCTCTATCACTCGTTTCCACTGCGCCCGCTCGCGCAATGAGGCCACAACCATGTCTTGCGATGTACCCGGCAGAGCCTCAAAACTCACCTCGCGCAGCTTGGCGACGAAGTCTGGGTTTTTCAGAATCGCCGTCAGCTCCCGGTTCATGCGCGCCACCACCTCGGGTGAGGTTTTGGCTTGCGCGACCAGACCAAACCAGGCGCTGGTCGTCATGGCGGGAAAGCCGCTCTCAGTCACCGTGGGCACATCGGGCAACTGGAACCAACGCTTGGCCGAGGTCACTGCCAGCGGGCGCAGCTTGTCCGCACGAATTTGCGGCAACAACTGCGTCAGGTTGTCGGTGGTGAACTGCACATCGCCCGCCAGCAGCGCGGCCATGGCGGGGCTGTTGCCCCGGTAAGGAATGTGCAGCAACTCAATGCCCGCCGTGGTTTTGAACAGCTCGTTCAGCAGATGGCCCGCGCTGCCCACGCTAGAGCTGGAATAGGCCAACGGCTTGGCGCTGGCCTTGCCCTGCTCGGCCAAGGCCTTGAGCGAGGTCACGGCTGAGCCGCTGGGCACGACGATCACGTTGGGGGTCTGGCCGATCAGGCCGACTTGCACCAGATCGGTATCGGGGTCGTAGCCCAGTTTTTTGTAAAGATACTGATTGATCGCCATCATGGGCAGCGAGGCCACCATGAAGGCATGGTCATCGGCGGGCAGCTTCACAAAATAGCTTGCCGCCACGCCACCACTGGCCCCGCCTTTATTTTCAATCACCACGGCTTGGCCCAGAGTTTCGGACAGTTTTTGGCCTAGCAAGCGAGTCAAGATGTCGGTCGAACCACCAGGTGGGTAAGGCACCAGCAGCTTGATGGGTCGGTTAGGCCAAGGCGTTTGCGATTGCGCTTGAACCTGAGAAGACATCAACGCCAAGGTGCACAGCAGCAGAGTGAGCCATTTTTTCATGTAGTGTTTCCAGACTTTCAGAGGGATGCGGATGCAGGCGTGTGTGCTGTCGAAAATGCAGGGGTGAGCGTATCGCCCTTGAGCATCACGCGGTACAGGTAACGAAACTCTTCGGCGTCATAGTCGGCGTTGGCCTGGTGCATTACGCTGCGGTTGTCCCAGATGACAAAGTCGCCCACACGCCATTGATGGCGGTACTCGTAGCAGGGCTGGGTGGCATGAAGGTACAAGGCGTCGATCAATGCAAAGCCTTCTTCATCACCCAAACCCACCACGCCCTCCATGCGTCCGGTGTTGAGGTACAGCGCAGGCAGGCCGCTGACGGGGTGGCGAATCACCAGAGGCTGCGCGGTGCGGGGAATGGCGGCCATCTGCTCGGCGCTGAGCTGGGCAAAGCTGCGTGGGCTGCGGCTGCTCTCGTGCACATGAAGGGAGCGCAGAGAAGCGATTTTTTGCTTCATCACCTCGGGCAAGTCTGAGTAGGCACGGCGCACATCGACAAACTGCGTATCGCCACCGTGTGATGGGATTTGCACGGCGACCAGCGCTGTGGCTTTGGGTGGGGTCACCTCATTGGAATGATCGGTGTGGTAGTTCTCGCCACGCACTTGCAGCTTGCCGTTCTTGAGGGGCAAATCCAGGGTTGAATTCGCACCCACCAGCGGGTAGTCAGGCAAAGCGAATTTTTTGATTTGCTGCGGCATCAACTCGCCAAACACTTGAGCGGCCTGCATGAACTGCGGTGGCGTCAAAGGCTGGTCTCTAAACACCAGCACCGCGTGTTGGGTGAACAGCACATTGAGCTGTCGCTGTGTTGCGGCATCCAGGGGCTGACTTAAGTCAATGCCAGAGACTTCCGCGCCAAGCACGGCGGTGAGGGGCTGGACGAGTAGCGTCATTCTGCTTTGATGCCGGTTTCTTTGGCCAGTCGGGCCCACTTGGCGGTCTCGCTTACCAAGAACTTTTCAAACTCGGCGCGCGTCATGGGCATGGCCTCTGCGCCCTCGTTGGTGAAGCGTTTTTTCATCTCTGCATCGGCCAGTACCGCGTTGGCTTCACGGTGCAGCAGCTCGACAAACGCGCTGGGCGTGCCTGTGGGGGCCAGCAGCGCCCACCAGTTGCTGGCGTCCACGTCAATGCCCTCTTCCTTCAAGGTCGGCACAGCCGGCACCATCGCAGCGCGATTGGGGCCGGCAATGGCCAACAACTTGATGCGCCCGGACTTGAGGAAGGGCTGAATTTGAATCAGGCTGCCCAGCGACACCTGGATATGGCCGGCCGCCAGATCGGTCAGCGCGGGGCTGCCGCCTTTGTAGTGCACCACTGTCAAGTCCGCGCCACTGCGAGTCTTGAAGAGCTCAATCGCGAAGTGCTGAAAACTGCCCACGCCCGCCGTGCCAATGTTGACGCGGCCTGGGTTCTTTTTGGAATAGTCAATCAACTCTTTGACGGTGTTCACAGGCAAACTGGTGGGCACAGCAATCACGCTCGGCCCCATACCCAGCATAGCCACTGGGGTGAAAGATTTGACCGGGTCATAGCTCAGCTTCATGATGGACGGGTTCATCGCAAAAGTGGACGAAATCAACAGCAGCGTGCTGCCATCAGCCTCGGCCCGCGCCGCCATCTCTGAGCCCACGCTGCCACCGCCACCGGCCCGGTTCTCCACAATCACATTGCGCTTGAGCCGCACCGACAACTGCTGCGCCATGGTGCGTCCCACGATGTCGTTGCTGCCGCCGGGGGCAAAGGGCACGATGATGCGGATGGGTTTGGTAGTGTCTTGTGCTTGGACGTTGCCTATTGCAAGGACAAGCAGCATCGTACTTATCAGTGCTTTTTTGAACGACGTCTTTAGTTGATCGCTTGGTTTTTTCATGTTCGTTGTCCCTGGATTATTGAACCGTTCGAGATTCACGACACTGGTTTTTTGTATGCCCCGGCACCTGGGGTAAGTAGCTCCGCGAATGTCCTCCGGCCTTCGGCCTCCCCCTTAATTTGGCAAAACCCCAAGTCCACGCTACGCCACTTACCCCAAGCGCCGAGGCAACGAGCACGGTGGGTATGCTACGGTAGCTCACTCAACCGGCTCGCAAGATCAGGTCGGTGGCGCGCTCTGCGCAGCGACATCAAGGAGGAGCCCGAAGGGCGGGGGACAGTCGCGGAGCAGAGTGCTCCGCCGACCTGATCCCGCGAAGTGGCAGCCTGACACAATGTGAACGAGAAATTGCAAGTCATCATTAGAAAAACGGCGGTCAAATAACGCGATGCGCAACCGGCAATCCGTTGATCCCATCAATCACCTGCTGTGCCACTTGCAACGAACTGCGCTCTTGCGTTTCAAATGTTCCCCCTGCCGCGTGTGGCGTGCCAACGAAGTTGGGCAATGAGAGCAACGGGTGATCCGCCGGGGGTGGTTCTACCTCAAACACATCCAGACCCGCACCAAACAAATGGCCCGCTTTCAGCGACTGGTACAGCGCCTGCTCATCAACCAGGCCGCCGCGCGAGACATTGACCAGTACCGCGTCTGGTTTCATCATGGCCAACTCAGACACGCTCACCATGTAGCGACTCTCGGGCGTCAAGGGCAGGTGCAGGGTGAGCAAGTCCACCTGGGGCAGCATCGCGGCCAAGCTGTGCACGCGGGTATGCGCCAGATCAGCCCAAGCGTCAGCTGGTGCGTGTGGGTCATAAGCCAAAATTTTCGCGTCAAAAGCACCCAACCACTTGCGCGCCACTCGCGTGCCGATATTGCCCATGCCGACAATGCCCACAGTTTTACTCTGCATCTGAATCGCCAGATTTTTGGGGCGAACGATCTCATCGCCCGCGCGCAGCATGCGGTCAAAGCGGGTGACGCGACGAGTGACGGAGAGCGCCAACGCAAAGGCCATCTCGGCCACCGCCTCGCTGTTCACGCCCGGTGTGCGGCTAATCGGAATGCCGTAGCGCTGCGCTGCGGCGAGGTCAATCGTGTCGTAGCCCACGCCCTGCTTGCAGATCACCTTCACTCCTTTAGCGCGCGCCAGTTGCTCAGCGGTGATGGGCGTCATGCGCGTCATCACGCCGTCGGCTTCTTCGGGCCAGTTCTTCGTGGCAGGGTCGGGCCAGCACACCACGTGCGCATGCTGGCGGGCCAAGGCGATTCCGGCTTCGTGAAAGGCGTCGAGGATGTAGATTTTTTTGATCGTCATCACTGCTTCTCTATTTTTGCTTTCTCAATCACTTCTCGCCACCAGGCGATGTCTTTGCGCAGCAGTACCAGCATTTGCTCGGGGGTGTTGCCGCGTGCAGTAACACCGAGGTCGATGAATTTTTGTTTGATGTCGGGTTGCGCCACGGCGGCGTTGATTTCTGCATTGAGTTTCACAATCAGGTCACGCGGTGTTTTGGCTGGTACGGCCAAGCCGTTCCAGCCGTTGATGGCGTAGCCTGGTAGGCCGCTCTCGGCAATCGTCGGCACACTGGGCAGGCCAGAAAAACGCTGCTCTTCAGACACACCCAAAATCTGCACTGCCCCAGCTTTGTATTGCGGCATGACCGGTGCGATGGTTTCAAAAATGGCCTGCACATCACCCGCGCGTAGCGCGCGAATCACGTCCGCCGAGGTTTTGTAGGGGATGATGGTCACGTCAATCTTGGCCATGGAGCGAAACACCTCGGCCGCCAAATACTGCGCACTGCCCACCGAGATGGTGGCAATGGAGAGCTTGCCGGGATTAGCCTTAGCTTGAGCAATGAAGTCGGCAGCGTCTTTCATCTGAGTTTTGGCATCCACCGCCAGCACAAAGCCAAAGCTACCGATCATGGACACCATCTCAAAATCTTTGGCTGGGTCAAACGGCAGCGACTTGAATAACGCCGGGGTCATGGCAAAGTTGCCCGCCGCGATGAAGTTCAGCGTGTAGCCATCGGGCGCGGCCTGCTGCGCGATTTGCGAGGCGACGATGCCGCCCGCACCGGGCCGGTTCTCAATGACAAAGGGCTGGCCGAGCTTGTCTGACAGCTTTTGCGCGACCAAGCGCACTGTGAGATCCCCCGTGCCGCCGGGGCCATAGCCGACCATGACTTTGAC
>JANXSU010000297.1 GCA_025356545.1 Comamonadaceae bacterium | reverse complement strand
TGAACCGGGAAATAATGGCCCCGGAAGTTCGACTCTCAGGAATCGAAAATGAGCCACTCGGGGTGGTTAGCCTGATGGAGGCGTTGCGTATGGCGGGTGAGCTGGACGTTGACTTGGTTGAAATCTCTGCCACGGCGGTTCCGCCGGTCTGTCGTTTGATGGACTACGGCAAGTTCAAATACCAAGAGCAAAAGAAGGCGGCTGAGGCGAAGGCCAAGCAGACGGTGATCGAGATCAAAGAGATCAAGTTCCGCCCAGGCACCGATGACGGTGACTACAACATCAAGCTGCGCAATATCAAGCGCTTTTTGGCGGATGGCGACAAGTGCAAGATCACTCTGAGGTTTCGTGGCCGTGAAATCACGCACCAAGAGTTGGGTTTGGCACTGTTGAACCGGATTCGCGATGAATTGGCCGATCAGATTGTGGTGGAGCAGTTCCCCAAGCTGGAAGGTAGACAGATGATCATGATGATCGCGCCGGGCAAGAAAAAGGTGGTGGTTACAGCTGCCAAGCCGGCCGCTGAAGCGGCTTAAAGTTTTCGCGCGGAGCTACGGCTTCGTGCAAAAGAAGTGGTGAGCCTAACGACTCGCCACAAGAAGTGGTGAAGTAAAACTTGCCACACAAGTGGCTCGGGGCCAACAAGTTCGGAATCGGTTTTCTGAACGCCTCACGAGCACAATGAAAAGGAGCATTGAAATGCCCAAAATGAAGACCAAGAGCGCAGCGAAGAAACGCTTCCGCGTTCGTCCCGGTGGAACCGTCAAGCGCGGCCAAGCCTTCAAGCGTCACATTCTGACCAAGAAGACCACCAAAAATAAACGCCATTTGCGCGGATCGACAGGTGTGCATGAGACCAATATGGGTCACATGGCGCAAATGTTGCCCGGCATGGGTATTTAATTAACGACGAACAAGGAGTAATACATGCCTCGCGTCAAACGTGGTGTAACGGCTCGCGCCCGCCACAAAAAAGTTCTCGCCCTTGCCAAAGGTTTTCGCGGTCGCCGCGGTAATGTCTTCCGTATCGCTAAAGAAGCGGTAATGAAGGCTGGGCAATATGCCTACCGTGACCGCCGTACCAAGAAACGTGTCTTCCGCCAGTTGTGGATTGCCCGTATCAATGCCGCTGCGCGTCAATGTGGCATGACCTACAGCCAGTTCGCCAATGGTCTGAAGAAGACCGGTATCGAAATTGACCGTAAGGTTCTGTCCGATATCGCCATTCATGACATGCCTGCGTTTGCTGGCATCGTGGCGCAAGTCAAGGCCACACTGGCAGCTTGATTTTTCGTTTAGGCTGCTATTTATTTAATAGCTGCTTACGCACATGAAGCAAGGGCTGGAGCTTTAAAAAGCTTTGGCCCTTTGTCATTTAGAGCGCTCAAGATATCAAAAATAAGAGATCATTTTTTTGATGCCTTGAGCACTTTGTGAAAGCGGATTGAACATGAACGAGTTAAACGCCATCGTTGACGATGCGAAAGCTTCTTTTACGCAAGCATCAACGCCTGCTGACCTGGAAAACGTCAAAGCCCGTTTCTTGGGTAAATCGGGCCGCATGACCGAGCTGATGAAGGGCATGGCTACGCTGAGCGTGGAAGAGAAAAAAACACGTGGTGCCGCCATCAACCTGGCCAAGCAAGCCATTGAAGGCGCGCTCAATGACCGTCGCCAGGCACTGGCCGACGCTGAGTTGCAAGTGCAACTCCAAGCCGAAGCGCTGGACGTGACCCTGCCGGGTCGCCAGCGCGGGCAGGGCGGCTTGCACCCGGTCTCGCTCACTCTGGAGCGCATCGAGGCGATTTTTGGCTCCATGGGCTTTGAAGTGGCCCAAGGCCCCGAGATTGAGACCGACTGGTTCAACTTCACCGCGCTCAACACGCCAGAAGACCACCCCGCACGCTCCATGCACGACACCTTCTACGTCGAAGGGGGATCGGCCACAGCGCCTAATTTGCTGCGCACCCATACCAGCCCCATGCAGATTCGGCATGCCGTACAGCATGTCAAACGCCATCGCGCGCTGCTGGGGGGGGATCAAGTTAAAGGTGAGCTTAAAGGCGGACTGTTTTCAGGCGACATGCCTGAGATTCGCGTCATCGCACCGGGTCGTACCTACCGCGTCGATAGTGACGCCACCCATTCCCCCATGTTTCACCAGTGCGAGGGCTTGTGGGTGGGTGAGAACGTGAGCTTCAAAGATTTGAAGTTTGTCTTCACGGATTTTTGTCGCACTTTCTTTGAACGTGACGATCTGGTCTTGCGCTTTCGCCCCAGCTTCTTCCCCTTCACTGAGCCCAGTGCAGAGATCGACATCCAGTTCCAAAGCGGCCCCTTGGCCGGGCGCTGGCTCGAAGTGGCGGGCTCGGGTCAAGTGCACCCCAATGTAATCCGCAATATGGGTTTGGAGCCCGAGAAATACATTGGTTTCGCCTTTGGCATGGGGCCAGACCGCCTGACGATGCTACGTTACGGTGTGAACGACTTGCGCCTGTTCTTTGACGGCGATGTTCGTTTCTTGTCGCAATTTGAATGAATAACTTTGCAGGACAATTCGCAGCACCTACGGTGCAAGCCCTGTTCCCAACGGATTAAAGACCATGCAATTTCCTGAATCCTGGCTGCGCGAGTTTTGCAACCCGCCCCTGAGCACCGAGCAACTGGCCGAGACCCTCACCATGGCCGGGCTTGAAGTTGAAGAACTCAAACCGGTTGCTCCCCCCTTTAGCTTGGTGGTGGTGGGTGAGATCAAAGAAGCCACTCAGCACCCCAATGCCGACCGCCTGCGCGTTTGCCAAGTGGACGTGGGGCAGGGCACGCTACTCAACATCGTGTGCGGCGCACCCAATGCCCGCGTGGGCATCAAAGTGCCTTGCGCCTTGGTGGGTGCAGTACTACCCCCAGGTGAAGACGGCAAAGCCTTTCAAATCAAACTGGGTCAACTGCGCGGTGTGGAGAGCCAGGGCATGCTGTGCTCTGCGCGTGAACTCAAACTCTCGGACGAGCACGGCGGTCTTCTGGAGCTGGCTGTTGATGCGCCGCTGGGCCAAAACATTCGGGACCATCTCAAGTTGGACGACACCCTGTTTACGCTCAAACTTACACCCAATCTGGCGCATTGCCTGAGCGTGTACGGCGTAGCGCGTGAGGTGTCGGCGCTGACAGGGACACCACTCAAGTCACCAAGTTTTCCTCCTGTGACCGTCGCTGTGCCAGACCAGCTACCCGTGCGTGTCAGCGCACCTGATTTGTGTGGCCGCTTTTCGGGTCGGATTGTGCGCAATCTCAACCCCAAAGCTGCCACGCCGCAGTGGATGGTGGATCGACTCGCCCGCTGTGGTCAACGCCCTGTGACGGCACTGGTGGACATTTCCAACTACGTCATGTTCGAGCTGGGTCGCCCGACGCATATTTTCGATTTGGACAAGATCCATGGTGGCCTAGACGTGCGCTGGGGTCGGGCCGGTGAGCAAATCAAGCTGCTCAATGGCAACACCGTCACAGTGGACGACAAAGTCGGCGTGATTGCGGACGACGTGCAAGTCGAGTCCCTCGCGGGCATCATGGGCGGTGACGCCACGGCCGTCTCGGACGACACCAACCATGTCTATGTCGAGGCCGCTTTTTGGTGGCCCAAGGCCATCGCAGGCCGCTCACGCCGCTACAACTTCTCCACCGACGCCGGTCACCGTTTTGAGCGCGGTGTGGACCCCGGTGAGACGGTGGCGCACATCGAGCGCATCACCCAACTCATCATCGACATCTGCGGTGTGCCTGAGACGGTCTGTGGCCCCGTGGACGATTTGCAAGTCAATATGCCGCAGGTCGCACCGGTGGTGCTGCGTGTGGCACGTGCCGTCAAAATCATTGGCATGCCTTTGACGCAAGCCCAGTGCGCTGACGCATTGACGCGTCTAGGTTTGCCGCTGACCCAAGGCGATGGTCTGATCACCGTCACCCCGCCATATTTCCGCTTTGATCTGCAAATCGAGGAAGACCTGATCGAGGAAGTGGCTCGCATGGTGGGCTACAACCAGTTGCCGCACACACCGCCACTGGCCCCTATCACGGCCAAGATCCGCACCGAATCTCAGCGCGGCCCATTTGCAGTGCGCCGCTCCCTGGCCGCTTTGGGTTATCAGGAAACCATCAACTTCAGCTTTGTTGAAGAGCGTTGGGAACATGAGTTGGCGGGCAACCCCAACCCCATCAAGCTGCTCAACCCCATTGCCAGCCAAATGAGTGTGATGCGCTCATCAATCTTGGGTTCTTTGCTGCAAGTTCTCAAGTTCAATCTGGATCGCAAGGCAACCCGCGTGCGCGTGTTTGAGTTAGGCCGCGTGTTCTTGCGCGACGCCTTTGTCAAAAACACCGACACCACGGTTGAAGGTTTCCACCAGCCGATGCGCGTGGCTGGTTTGGCCTATGGCCCGGCCAATGCTTTGCAGTGGGGGCAAAAGTCGCAAGCCATTGATTTCTATGACGCCAAGGGCGATGTGCAGGCCTTGCTGTCGCCCCACAAGCCTGTGTTTGAAGCCGTGGATCACCCTGCCATGCACCCAGGCCGTTGTGCGCGCGTGGTGCTGAATGGCCGCGCTATTGGCCATGTGGGTGAGTTGCACCCCAAGTGGCGTCAGGGCTACGAGCTGGCACAAGCCCCGGTGATGTTTGAGCTGGAGCTTGACGCTGTGCTCCAGCGCGATGTGCCGGTTTTCCAAGAGGTGCTCAAGCACCAGCCGGTGGAGCGCGACTTGGCCATTGTTGTGGCTGAATCCGTTACGCACGACGCGGTGATGCAAGCCGTCTGGGCTGCACCCACCGAGGGTCTGTTGCGTGATGCGTTATTGTTCGATGTGTACCGCGCCAAAACGCTGACCCAGGGCACTGGTGATTCAACCCCCGCGTCGGGCGAGAAAAGTTTCGCACTGCGCTTAACCCTGAATAGCGATAAAGACAGCTTGACCGAGGCACAGATCGAAACCACGGTGCAAGCGATCCTGGCGCGTTTGGTGGGTGGCCTGAGTGCACGACTTCGGGCTTGAGCCTTGTAAAAACAACAAGGCAAAATAAGAAGGACACTATGGAAATCACCGTTGAAAGCCTAGAAACGCCTGCGCTCACCAAAGCGCAGTTGGCCGAATTGCTGTTTGAGCAAATTGGGCTGAACAAGCGCGAGTCCAAAGACATGATTGATGCCTTTTTTAATTTGATGTCCGATAGCTTGGTTGAAGGGACAGATGTGAAGATTTCAGGCTTTGGGAATTTTCAAATGCGCACTAAGGCTCCGCGCCCCGGCCGTAATCCCCGCACCGGAGAGACCATACCCATTGAGGCCCGTCGAGTGGTCACTTTTCACGCTAGTCATAAGCTGAAAGAACAAATTCAGGACGATATCCTGAATTAAACGGATTCAACAACGGATCTCAATGGAGTTTCGCTCTGCCGTAGTGCCACCAAGGAAGTATTTTGTTCAGTGACAAGATATGACCTGATGTGGAGGGAAGCACCAGCCTGTAGCCCGGTAGGGCGGTAAGCTCGTCATGCCAGCCCCCACTTTGCAACACTGCGCACAGGGCCTGAACGGCTGGCTCGTCCAGTGCCGATTTCAAGCAGACCAAGTGATAGTCTTCCTCCAGCAGCGGTACAAAATCAAGCCCGCGCGCGCGGGCGGCGGCCTCAATCCCCAAACCCGCATCGGCTTGTCCCGCCGCCACGGCCTGGGCCACGGCAGCGTGCGATGGCTCGGTGCGTGCGTAGCCGCTAATGTCGGCTGGATTAATGTGGGCTTGCAGCAATAGTTCGTCCAGTAACACCCTTGTGCCCGTGCCCCGTGCGCGGTTGACAAAGCGTGCGCCGCTGCGTTGGATGGCTTCAAGCGAGTTCAATACCAGCGGGTTGCCCTTGGTCACCATCAGGCCCTGGGTGCGCCGGGCAAAACCGATGATTTTGTGCAGACCGGGCTTGAGCAGGGGTTTGTAGATTTGCCCGGCTAAGGAGTCATGGCCGGGCTGCTGGCTAGTGTGAAAACCGGCCATCACGCAACGACCTTCGTTCAGGGCGCGGATGGCATCCACACTGCCTGTGAAGCGGATGTCCAGGTGGAGTTGATGCTGCGTCGCCGCGTGCTGGCGCAAGGCGGTTAAAGCGTCGTCGTGGCTGGCATAAAGGGTCAGTACATGGCTGGCGGTATCAAAGGCCACGGCAAAAGCGCGCTCCAGATCGGCGCGCAGCGATTCGATCTGCGGCGACAAGCGCGCCTGGGCCTGGCGCTCGGCCCATAGCAACTTCGTTCCAAACTCGCTCAGGCGTGCGGACTTGCCTTTTTCCCAAACAATGAGATCAAAGCCCAACTCGGTTTCCCAGCGCTTGAGTTCACCCCACACATGGCGGTAAGAGAGTTGCATCCAACGCGCCGCGCCCGAAATGGAGCCAAAAGCCTCGACCGCATGCAGCAGATCAAGCAGTGGGTTGCGGATCAAGGACGACGGATGGGCGTCGTTAGTGTCGGTCAGGTCGACGTTCAAGCTGGGGCGCTCAAAACTTTAGTGGAAATTGAGCTTATGCACGTGGCTTCATATCGCTGAAAAAAGGAGTAACGCTTACGATACTCGATTAAGTTCCCTTGATTCAGCAGAACCATTTCTCGGTGTGCGCGGGTCAGAGGCGACCGATTTGTTGATGCCAAGCTCATTTGCCTAAAACCTGAGAAATTTTTTATGAGATTTATGCCTGTAACCGTTTATTCATTTGCGTTGGCGGCGTTGTTTTCTATAGCGACAACCAATGGCTTTGCACAAAGCTTGGTCATGTCATCGACCACCTCCACCGAGCAATCGGGTCTGTTTGCCCACCTGCTTCCCGCCTTCAAAGCCGCCAGCGGCATCGACATCAAAGTGGTGGCGTTGGGCACCGGTCAGGCGCTGGACATGGCGCGCCGGGGCGATGCCGACGTGGTGTTTGTGCATGACCAGCCCGCTGAAGAAAAGTTTGTAGCCGATGGCTTTGGCCTCAAGCGTTTGCCCGTGATGTACAACGACTTTGTGCTCATCGGCCCGCAGACTGACCCACTCAAAGTCAAGGGCAACGACATCGTGGCGGCGCTCAAAAAGCTGTCTGCCAGGAACGGCGCGTTCATCTCACGCGGCGACAAGAGCGGCACCCATGCGGCTGAGTTGCGCTTTTGGGGTATGACGGGGCAAGCCGCTCAAAAAGGCAGTGGCTACCGCGAATGCGGCTGTGGCATGGGCCCGGCGCTCAACATCGCAGCCAGCAGCGCGGCCTACGTGCTGGCCGATCGGGGCACTTGGCTCAACTTCAAAAACAGAGCCGATCTGGGTGTGCTTGTCGAGGGTGACACCAAGCTCTTCAACCAATACGGCGTGATGGTCGTGAACCCGGCCAAGCACCCGCATGTCAAGGTCAACGACGCGCAGAAATTTGCGGACTGGGTGACTTCAGCACCTGGGCAGACGAGCATTGCAGGCTACAAGATTGGCGGGGAATCGGTGTTTTTTCCAAATGCGGGGAAATAAATTGCGTGAATTTCAAGGGGAATGGACTTACGCTTTTTTCAACCTGTGCATTGGGTGACGCTGGTTTGGGGCGCGACCATTCAACCCGCCTTCGCTCAGTCACCTGCTCACGCGCCTGCCCAGTCGTTTGCCCAATCGCCTGTCATGGCGATTGAGGTCTTTTCGGCTGGGAGCCTGCGCGAAGCGCTAACGGCCATTGCCACGGACTACGAAGCCCTGACGGGCAAAAAGCTGGCCCTGACGTTCGGTGCATCAGGTTTGTTACGGGAGCGACTGGAGGCGGGTGGTAAAGCTGACAGTCATACGGACGTTTTTACCTCCGCTGATATGGGACATCCGCAGCGCCTATTTCAGGCGGGTGGATGGCAAGCGCCTGTGGTGTTTGCACGCAACGGTTTGTGCGCCTTGCCCCAGGCTTCTGTGAACCTCCGCAGCGACGATTTGCTGGAAGCTCTGCTGCGTGCTGATGTCAGGCTTGGCACTTCAACCCCCAAGACCGATCCAGCGGGTGACTATGCTTGGGCACTTTTCCGGAAAGCCGAGGCGCTTCACCCCGGTGCTTTTGCCGCGCTGGATACTAAGGCGCTCAAGCTGACCGGAGCAGCTGACTCGCCCAAACCACCAGCAGGTCAAAGCGTCTATGGATGGATGATGCGACAGGGGCAAGCCGATATTTTTTTGACCTACTGTACCAATGCGATTGCGGCTCAAAAAGAAGTGCCGGAATTGAAAGTGCTTGAAATTCCACCCACACTCCAAGTAGGCGCAGCCTATGGGATGACGGTGCGGAAGGTGGCGTCGGATCATTCCCGTGAATTTGCGGAGTATCTGCTGACGCCCAAGGCGCAGCTTGTTTTACAGCGCTTCGGGTTTGGTGTGCCTTGACTTGACTCGTTGTCTTAACGAATCATGGGGGAAAAGCCATGAATCGCGCATTCATCGTGCGTAAGTAGCTATTAAAAAAGTAGCACTCCAGATGCCAATCACAGTGAGTAAGAGGGATCCGAACAGGTGCAGGGCAGCCGTACCCAGTGCCAAAGCATAGCGCTGCTGCATGAGCATGCCAACCACCTCGGCGCTAAAGCTGGAGAAGGTGGTCAGCGCGCCCAAAAAACCAGTCACCAGGGCCAAGCGCCACACCGGGTCAAGCTCGGGCATGGCTTGAAAAATGGCGACGCACACGCCAACCAAGTAGCCACCGATCAAGTTGGCCGCCAGCGTGCCGTAGGGCATCACCGCGCCAGGGTTGAGCCACAGGCCCAAGCCCCAGCGAGACAGCGCCCCCAGGCTGGCACCGATGCAAATGGCAAGAACAGACAACATGGTGACGCCTCAGTGGATGAATGTCGATTTAGAAAGGTGGATCGTCGTCAGTCGCGGCGCTGGATACTGCCACGCTCGCGGGTGCTGAGGGCGATGCCGATGGCGGTGCAGCAATGAGACTTTGCTCACCACCCAGCGCCTCGATCAAATCAACCAGCAGTTTGCGCAGCTCACCCGTGCTAATCGCCACGTCGGCGTCGAAGCTGTCTTCTTTCTCAGACGATGTGCCATCAAAAACACCCTCCAGAAATGTGACCTTTTTGAGCTGCATGGCCTCGCCCAGAACAAAGCCGACGCGCCCCTCCCAACTCAGCGCCAGTTTGGTGGGCAGCTTGCCTTCGGCAATATGTTTGCGCACCTCGTCATTGGCCAGGTTGTGGCGGGTAAAGCGCACGACGGACTTTTGCTCGTCAGCAGATTTAAGTTCGCACTCCCGCTCGACGCTCAGACTGGGCGGCAGCTCATCCGCGCTCTTCACCGTCAGCCATTCGGTCATGGCAGCTTGGGGTGAAACAGCGGTTTGCAGTAGCGTGAGCGACAGGCCCGGCAGGCTGCTCACCAAGCTGGTGATGATGTCGTCCGCCTTACCCTGGCTGCCTGCGTCGGTGAGTAGCAGGCGTGCCTCTCGGTCAATCCAGACCCACACGCTGGACTGACGCGCGAACGCCTGCGGCAGCAGGGAGAGCAGGGCGTCTTGTCGCAGTTCTTTGCTTTCCTTTTTGCCGGGTTTGCGCCCGGTAGCGGCTTCGATGGCATCGATCTGCTCTTGCGCTTTCCGCTGCACCACCGAGCCCGGCACGGCCTTGGTCTCGATCATCAGCCGCATGATCCAGTGCCCACCCACCGCCTCGACCAGCGGGCCATGGGCCTCACCGCGTGGCTCGCTCCAGCCCAGGGATTTTTCTTGTGTGGCGCCGCAGGGCGCAAAGCGCGCACCGTCCAGCGCGGCCTCCATCGTCGCTAAGGTGGGCGACCAATCCGTACCGATACGGTAAATCAACAAACTCTTGAACACAGGTTTCCTTGGTGTGGGGTGGCGCTAGGCTGAGGGACGCCATCTTAGTGGAAACGCGTGGCGCTTAGTCTCAGCGCGCCTGCATGTTCGTTGCTTTAACGCGCTTTGCCCATCACCAGATCAGGCACGATAGTGACAATCTGCGGGAACACGGTGATCAGTACGATGCACCCCACCAAGCAGCCAAAGAAAGGGATGGCGGCCCGAGCGATGGTGTTGCTGTCTTTGCCGGTCATGTTTTGCAGCACGAAGAGGTTAAATCCTACCGGGGGTGTGACCTCGGCGATCTCCACCAACAGCACGATGAATATGCCAAACCATATCAGATCAAAACCTGCTTTTTGGATCATGGGCAGCACCACCGCGCTGGTGAGCACGATCATGGAGATGCCGTCCAACGCCGTGCCCAAAATCAGATACACCACGGTCAGTACCGCGATCAACGCCAAGGGCGAAAGCTGCATGGCGTTGACCCATTCGGCCAGCTCGCGAGGTATGCCGGTGAAGGCCATGGTCTTGGTCAGAAAGGCTGCACCGGCCAGGATAAACATGATCATGCAACTGGTGCGGGTCGTGCCCATCAGCGCTTCGCAAAAATTGGCCCAGGTGAGGGAGCGACTCCAGGCGGCTAAGCCTAGCGAGCCCAGCACGCCGTAGGCCGCGCATTCGGTGGCAGTGGCATACCCGGCAATCAAGACCCAGACCACAAAAATGATCAGCGCGGCACAGGGCAACAGGTTTCCTGAGAGGCGGATTTTCTCCATGAATGTGGTGGGTGGATCGGCCGGTGGCACCAGGTCAGGGTGGCGCAAACTCCACCACATGATGTAGCCGCTGAACAGCATCATGAGCAGGAAGCCAGGCAGAAAACCCGCCAGAAAAATGCGGATGATGGACGCGTCTGCCGCCACAGCATAGACCACCATGGTGATGGACGGTGGAATCAAAATGCCCAGCGTGCCTGCCGTGGCCAGTGAGCCAATGGCGAGCTGCTCGTTGTAGCCGCGCTTGAGGAGTTGGGGCAGGGCGACCTTGGCGATGGTGGCGCAGGTGGCGGCTGATGAGCCCGAGACCGAGCCAAATATGCCGCAACCCAAAATGGTCGTGTGCATGAGCCGCCCCGGCACACGGTTGAGCCAGGGGCGCAGGCCCTCGAACATGTCTTCGCTGAGTCGGGTGCGAAACAAAATTTCGCCCATCCATATGAACAGCGGCAGCGCGGCCAGTTCCCACGAGGCATTCGACTCCCAGAAGGAGGAAAACAGGTTGTTGCCGGGCGATGTGCTGGTGAAAAACGCCTGACCCACCCAGCCGCAAATGGCCAGCGTCATGGCGATCCAGACACCGCCGGTCAGCAGCACCATCATGATGATGAGCAGCAAGCCCCCAATGAGCAAAATGTCCATGGTCTTAGATGTCCGAAGAGAAGTCACCGTGCGCGTGGCGCTCTTCAACGGCGGTGACGTAGCTGGGCTTGTGTCCGCGCAGCACGATGATGAGTTCGTCCAGCACCGCCACCAGCAAGAGGATGGAGCCCAGTGCAAAACTGGCTTGCGGAATCCAGATGGGAATAGGCAGCAGGCCCTGGGCTTTTTCTTCAAACAGCCAGCTCTCGTAGGTGAAGCGGTTGGCCCAAAACGCGAGGTAAGCCACGGCCACGCTGGCGATCAGGAGCGAGGTGATTTCCAGCACTCGGCGTGGGCGCGCAGGCAGTGAATCCAACAGCAGCGTAACCCGAACAAAGTCACCATGTTTGAAAGCGTGCGCCATGGCAAAGAAGGAAGCCGCAGCGCAAAACCAGGCCACGATGTCGTTGATCGCACCGGTTCTGATACCAAACTCACGCGCCACGCTTTGCCCCACCATCAGCAGCATGATGAGCAAAATAAACGTGGCACCGAGTGCCGCCGAGGCGAGGTAGAGGCGATCCAGAAACCGGCGCATGGTCAAGGTTTATTTTTTGTTGAAATTCGCCAGCAACTCGACGCCATCCGGCCCGGCCTTTTTTTGCCAGTCGGCCAGCATGATGGAGCCCACCTGCTTGAGATCGGCCAGGAGTTTGGGTGAGGGTTTGACGATCTTCATGCCCTTTTCGGCCAGTGCCTTGGCGTACCAGTCGTTCTTTTCTTGGCTCACTTTCCAGCCCCGGGTTTCTGCTTCAGCAGCGGCCTTGAGCAGACCCGTTTGAGACGCAGGGTCCAGTGCATCAAAAGCCTTTTTGTTGACGATCACCGCGTTCTTGGGCAACCAAGCCTGGGTGTCGTAGAAGTACTTGATGCTCTCGTAGGTTTTGGTGTCGTAGCCGGTGGCACCTGAACTCATATAGCTGTTGATGACGCCCGTGGCCAGGGACTGCGACAGCTCGGCGGCCTGGATGGTGACGGGCTGCGCGCCAATGAGTTCGGCAATTTTGGCGGTGGCCGGGCTGTAGGCGCGCCACTTCAGGCCACGCATCTCGGCCACTGAGCTGATTTCTTTGTTGATAAAAATGCCCTGCGGTGGCCATGCCACGGTGTAGAGCAGCTTCATGCCTTGCGCGGCCAGTAGTTTGTCGAGGGTGGGTTTTTGCGCGGCGGCAAGTTTTTTGGCCTCGGCGTAGCTGCTGGCCAGAAAGGGCACGCCGTCAGCGCCGTAAATTGGGTTTTCGTTTTCAAAGTTGGCCAGCAAGATTTCGCCAATCTGCGCTTGCCCGCCTTGCACGGCGCGCTTGATTTCATTGGCCTTGAACAGCGAGGCGTTGGCGTGCACCGCAATCTTGAGCTTGCCTGCGGTGGCCTTGTCCACATCGCTGGCGAATTGCACCAGGTTCTCACTGTGAAAACTGCTGGTGGCGTAGGCGGCGGGCAAGTCCCACTTGGTCTGCGCGGCCACACTGAAGGCGCACAAGCTCAGGCCGATCAAGGCTGTGGTGGTGGAAAAGGTCAACAGACGAGGGTTCATAAAAACTCCAGTGAAGAACAGGGGCTAAAGAAGGAGACGCACAGACTAGGCAGCAAAACCATTGAATGTAAGCCCCATCCTATGACAATGTCTAGGTGCTTTCCCTGAAGTTCAAACATCAATGCTAAATTGCGCGCTTATGAATCACCCTGACACACCACGCTGGCAGTTCTGGATAGACCGGGGCGGCACCTTCACCGACATCGTGGCCAAGCGCCCAGACGGCACGCTCGTCACCCACAAGCTGCTGTCGGACAACCCCGAGCAGTATCGCGACGCGGCTGTGGCCGGCATGCGCCATTTGCTGGGTTTGCAGCCGGGGCAACTCATCACCTCGGCGCAGGTGGCTTGCGTGAAGATGGGCACCACCGTGGCCACCAACGCCTTGCTGGAGCGCAAGGGCGACGACACGTTGCTGGTCATCACGCGCGGCTTTAGAGATGCCCTGCGAATTGGTTACCAAAACCGACCACGCCTGTTTGACCGGCACATCGTGTTGCCCGAGTTACTCTACAAAGAGGTGATCGAGGCTGACGAACGCATAGGTGCACAGGGTGAGGTCGTGCAGACGCTTGACGTGGCAGCTCTGCGCACCCAAATGGCCGCAGCCTATGCACGCGGCCTGCGCAGTGTGGCGATTGTGTTCATGCACGGCTATCGCTTCACCGCGCATGAACTGGCAGCGCAGGGTATTGCGCGGGAGTTGGGCTACACGCAGATCAGCACCTCGCACCAGACCAGCCCGTTGATGAAACTGGTGAGCCGGGGTGACACCACCGTGGTGGATGCTTATTTGTCGCCGATTTTGCGGCGCTATGTCGATCAGGTGGCGGCAGAGATGCCGGGGGTGAAATTGTTCTTTATGCAATCGTCTGGTGGTCTCACGGACGCGCAATCGTTCGCGGGCAAAGACGCTATTTTGAGCGGTCCAGCGGGCGGCATTGTGGGCATGGCCCGCACCGCCGCCGTGGCTGGGCATGATCGGGTGATTGGCTTTGACATGGGCGGCACATCCACCGATGTGTCGCACTTCGCGGGTGAGTTCGAGCGCGAGTTCGAAACCCAGGTGGCGGGCGTGCGCATGCGTGCACCCATGATGAGCATCCACACGGTAGCGGCGGGTGGCGGATCATTACTCGCCTTTGACGGTGCGCGCTTTCGCGTGGGGCCGCAAAGCGCCGG
>JANXSU010000262.1 GCA_025356545.1 Comamonadaceae bacterium | reverse complement strand
AGAAAATTGTGTGCAATCAGGGGGCGATACACATTGAGCTCGAAATTACCCGACGCGCCGCCGATATTGATGGCCACGTCATTGCCGAACACCTGCGCGCACAGCATGGTGAGCGCCTCGCACTGCGTGGGGTTGACCTTGCCCGGCATGATGGAAGAGCCCGGCTCGTTCTCAGGCAGGCTCAACTCGCCCAGCCCACTGCGCGGGCCACTGGCCAGCCAGCGCACGTCGTTGGCGATCTTCATCAAACTCGCCGCCACAGTCTTGAGCGCGCCGTGGGCATGCACCAGCGCGTCGCAACTGGCCAGGGCCTCGAACTTGTTGGGGGCTGTGACAAAAGGCAGACCGGTGAGTATGGCCAGCTCTGCCGCCACGGCCACTGCATAGCCCGGTGGCGCGTTCAGCCCGGTGCCCACCGCCGTGCCGCCCAGCGCCAGCTCACACAGGTGCGGCAAGGCGGCGCGCACATGGGCCTCACCGTGCTGGAGCTGCGCAACATAACCCGAGAACTCCTGACCCAGTGTGAGTGGCGTGGCGTCTTGCAAGTGGGTGCGGCCAATCTTCACGATGTCAGCAAAGTCGCTTGATTTTTGATCCAGCGTGGCGCGCAGTGTGTCGAGGGCTGGCAGCAGCCGGTATGTGATGGCGTCCACAGCCGCTACGTGCATGGCGGTGGGGAAAACGTCGTTGGACGACTGGCTCAGGTTCACCTCGTCATTCGGGTGCACCCGCCGCCCCTCGCCTCGCTCGCCACCCATCAGCTCACTGGCGCGGTTGGCCAGCACCTCGTTGACGTTCATGTTCGTCTGCGTGCCTGAGCCGGTTTGCCAGACTACCAGGGGGAATTCGTCGGTGTGTTGCCCTGCGATGACCTCATCGGCGGCGGCTGCGATGGCTTGGGCCTTATCAGACGCCAGCAACCCCAGGGCGTGGTTGATCCGCGCGGCACTGCGCTTGACCTGCGCCAGCGCGCGGATGATCTCCTGCGGCATTCGCTCGCCTGAGATGTCGAAGTTTTGCAGAGAGCGCTGGGTTTGCGCGCCCCACAGTCGGTGCTCGGGCACCTCCATCGGGCCGAAGCTGTCATGCTCGGTACGGCTGGCTTGACGGGCTTCTTTTCGATGGCGCGGGGTGGGGCTCATGGGCTTGACCAACCTGTCAAAATACGCAGTTGGAATCTTCAGCATAGTCGTTCACCGTCATTAACTCAAAACTTCACCGCCCCATGACCACTCTCATCCGCCAAGCCGACCTGATCGAGTCCGTCGCCGCCGCCCTGCAGTACATCAGCTACTACCACCCGGCTGACTTCATCGCCCACTTGGCGCGCGCCTACGAGCGCGAGCAAAGCGCACCGGCCAAGGACGCGATTGCGCAGATTCTGACCAACAGCAAGATGAGCGCCACCGGCCACCGCCCGATTTGCCAAGACACCGGCGTCGTCAACGTGTTCCTCAAAGTGGGCATGAATGTGCGGCTAGACGGCTTCACCGGCAGCCTGGAAGACGCCGTGAACGAAGGCGTGCGCCAGGGCTACAACCACCCCGACAACACGCTCCGCGCCAGCATCGTGGCCGACCCGCACTTTGACCGCAAGAACACCAAAGACAACACCCCCGCCGTGATCTTTACCGAGCTGGTGCCCGGCAACACGGTGGAAGTGACGGTGGCGGCCAAGGGCGGTGGCTCCGAGAACAAAAGCAAGCTGGTCATGCTCAACCCCGGCGACAGCATCGTCGATTGGGTACTCAAAACCGTGCCCACCATGGGCGCAGGCTGGTGCCCACCGGGCATGCTGGGCATTGGCATTGGCGGCACGGCCGAGAAAGCCATGCTGCTGGCCAAAGAGAGTCTGATGGACGACATCGACATGTACGAGTTGCAAGCCAAAGCCGCCAAGGGCGAACGCTTGAGTAAAGTCGAAGAAATGCGCTTGGAACTGCTGGACAAGGTCAACGCCTTGGGCATTGGCGCACAAGGCCTGGGCGGCCTGACCACGGTGCTGGACATCAAGATCAAGATGTACCCCACCCACGCCGCCAGCAAGCCCGTGGCCATGATCCCCAACTGCGCCGCCACCCGCCACGCCCACTTTGTGATGGATGGCTCCGGCCCGGTGTACCTGGACCCGCCCAGCCTGGACTTGTGGCCCAACGTGGCCTGGACGCCCGACTACGTCAAGAGCAAAAAGATCAACCTTGACACCCTCACGCCCGCCGAAGTGGCCAGCTGGAAGCACGGCGACACGCTGCTGCTAAACGGCAAAATGCTGACCGGCCGCGACGCCGCCCACAAGCGCATTCAGACCATGCTGGCCAAGGGCGAGCCGCTGCCCGTGAGCTTTCAAAACCGCGCCATTTACTACGTCGGCCCCGTTGACCCCGTGCAAGGTGAAGCGGTTGGCCCCGCAGGCCCCACCACCTCCACCCGCATGGATGAGTTCACCGAAACCATGCTGGGCCAGACCGGCCTGACCGTCATGATTGGCAAGGCCGAACGTGGCCCGGCGGCGATTGAGTCCATCAAGAAACACAAAGCCGCCTACCTGATGGCCGTGGGTGGTGCCGCCTACCTGGTCTCCAAAGCCATCAAGAGCGCCAAGGTGGTGGGCTTTGCTGACTTGGGCATGGAAGCGATTTACGAGTTCGACGTGGTGGACATGCCCGTGACCGTGGCGGTGGACGCAGGCGGCACCAGCGCCCACATCACCGGCCCGGCCGAGTGGAAACAACGCATTGCCACGGGTGAGTTCAAGGGCATTGCCGTCGCGGCGGCATAACGACTGACCGAGACCCAACTGAAAGCAGACGTGCACGCCCCCATCGGCGTTTTTGACAGCGGTATTGGGGGCCTGAGCATTTTGCAGGCCCTGCGCGCCGAGTTGCCATCTGAAGACTTTGTCTATGTGGCCGACAGCGGCCACGCGCCCTATGGTGAGCGAGACCCGACTCACGTCATTGAGCGCGCGCGCGCCATCACCTACTACCTGCGCGAGCAACACCACATCAAGGCGCTGGTCATCGCCTGCAACACCGCCACAGCTGCCGCCATTCACTTGCTGCGACAAGAGCAGCCTGACCTGCCCATCATCGGTGTGGAGCCCGCCCTCAAACCCGCTGCCCAGCTGAGCAAAACCCGGCGCATTGGCGTCATGGCCACCCAGGGCACGCTGAGCAGCGCCAAGTTTCAGGCTCTGCTGGAGTCGTTGAAAGACCAGGCTGATTTCATCTGCCAACCGTGCAGCGGCTTGGCCAGCGCGATTGAAGCGGGCGATGCCGACAAAATCCAATCGCTCAGTCGGCACTACACGGCAGCGCTGGGGCCAAATGACCATGTGGACACACTTGTGTTGGGCTGCACCCATTACCCCTTTGCCCGTGAGGTGCTGCAAGATTTGGTGGGGCCAAGCGTCACGCTACTGGACAGCGGTGCCCCAGTGGCCCGGCAGACCCACCGCGTGCTGAAAGCCAAGGCTGTGCTCGCCCCTGCGAGAGAGCCAAGCACCCTGCTCTGCTCAACCGGGGAGATTGAGCCCTTGCAAGTCGCCGCACACCGTTGGTTGAAGCTGGACACAGCCGTCAAACAGCTATTTATTTGATGGCTGCTTACGCCCAATGATCCGTAGAGGCACTACCGAATAATCCAAGCTTGCGCCGCCAAAGGCAACTCGTTCAACTCCGCACGCGCCTCACGCCAAGTTGGATAGTGCTGCTGTAGCAGCGCCACGAAGCGCTCGCTAAGCGTTGGCTCCAGGAGGTGCGACATCTCATGCACGGCCACATATTCCAGCAAATCCTTGGGCTTCTTGGCTAACTCGGTATTGAGGCGAATGTTCCCGGCCCGGTGGTTGCAGCCGCCCCATTTGGTTTTCATTCGCTGGAGAAAATAGCCGGAGACCTTCACACCCAGCTTCGCTTCCCATTTTTCAATGAGGGCAGGCACGGCTTGATGCAGCAAAGTGCGGTGCCATTCATCCATCACTTCTTCGCGTTTCGCCAGCGTGCTGCCTGGGCGCACGGTGAGCGTGATACGACGGTGATCCCGCATTACCGTGGGCTTGGCTTACCCCACGGGTGATGGCAGCATTGAAAGTACGCATTTTTTTACGCCGCCGCCGGTGTGCTTGTCACAGGACTTACGAGACGACAAAAAACCCGCCATGCCAGTCAGCATGCGGGTTACGAGGGGTTCTGAGAGGATTTGAAATGGTGTTTTGGTCAGCCCGGAGGGACTCGAACCCCCTACCCATGTCTTAGAAGGACATTGCTCTATCCGGATGAGCTACGGGCTGAGACTGAGTGAAATGTGATGGTCGGGGCGAAAGGATTCGAACCTTCGACCCTCTGGTCCCAAAC
>JANXSU010000106.1 GCA_025356545.1 Comamonadaceae bacterium | reverse complement strand
CACGTCACGCCCGACACACCCGCACAAGCCGTGAAATGGGCTTTTTCCTGTGCCCGGTTCTGCGCAATGGCTACGCACGCTGCGCCAGGCGCTACGGGCCGGGTGGCAGCCAGCGTTTGCAGCGCATGGGCCGGTACGTTTTCAAACTCGGTGGTGATGGCGTCACTCAGTTGGGCCAGCCGTGCCAGCCCCTGCGCATCAGCGTAATCGGTCTGCACATGGTGGTGGCTCACCAGCCCGGCCGGGCTCTGCGGATCAGGGTCAAGCACGGCAGTGAAGTAGCCCAGCCGCTGCGCCGAATGCACAAACATGCGGCCGAGCTGGCCACCACCCATCACGCCCAGCGTGGCGGGCTGGCCGTTGACGGTGGAGCCAGGCAGGATGACCTGGCCACGAGGAATAGAGGCGGTCAAAGTAGCTGTCATAACGCAGGCGGCAGTGTCATGCTGCGGGCCACTTCGGTCTGCTCGGCACGGTAAGCGTCCAGCTTGGCGCGCAGGGCGGCATCGTGGTTGGCCAACTGGGCCACGGCAAACAGGGCGGCATTGGCCGCGCCCGCCGGGCCAATGGCAAAAGTGGCCACCGGCACGCCCTTGGGCATTTGCACAATGCTGTGCAGCGAATCCACGCCGGAGAGGTGTTTGCTGGCCACGGGAACGCCCAACACGGGCACCGTGGTCTTAGCAGCCAGCATGCCCGGCAGATGCGCCGCGCCGCCTGCGCCCGCGATGATGGCTTGCAGGCCACGATCCCGCGCACTTTCGGCGTAGGCGAACATATCATCCGGCATGCGGTGCGCCGATAGCACTTTGGCCTCATGCGCGACGCCAAAGTGGTGGAGAATCTGCACTGCCTGTTGCATGGTGTCCCAGTCGGAGCTGGAGCCCATGACAACGCCAATAAGAATTTTGTTCATCCCCAATTTTACAAATGATCAACGTCACCACTGAAAATTTCGATGCCGAGGTCATTCAGGCCTCCCTCTCCACCTTTGTCTTGGTCGATTTCTGGGCTGAATGGTGCGCGCCCTGCAAGGCGCTCGGGCCGCTGCTGGAAAAGCTGGAGGCTGACTATGCCGGGCGCTTCACCCTGGTCAAAATCGACTCTGACGCCCAGCAGGAGTTAAGCCAAGCCTTTGGTATCCGCAGCCTGCCGACGTGCATTTTGATGAAAGACGGCAAGCCGCTGGACGGCTTCATGGGCGCGCTGCCCGAGGGCAAGGTGCGCGAGTTTTTGGACAAGCACCTCCCCAGCGAAGACGCCTTGCTGGCCGAAGCCGACGCGCAAGAAGCTCAAGCAGCACTGGCCTCGGGCGACACCGCATCCGCCCAAGAGCGCTTGGCCGAGGCCCTGACCGCGCAACCGGCCAACGACGACATCCGCTTTGATTACGTCAAAGTCTTGATGGGCAACGGCCAACTCGATGAGGCGGACGCCGCCCTGGCCCCCGGCCTGGCGCAAATCCCCGTGCCACTGCGCTTTGCCGCGCTGCGCCAGTGGCTCAACGCCATGCGCTTTGTCACCACCGACCCGCGCGGCCAGTGGGAGATCGAACAGTTTGATGCGCTGATTGAGGTCAACAAACGCGACTTCGACACCCGCTTCGCCAAAAGCCGCGTGCTCATGGCCCAGGGCGACTACACAGCAGCGATGGACGAGCTGCTAGAGATCATCATGCGCGACAAAAAGTGGCTTGATGAAGCCCCGCGCAAAACCTTTGTCGCCATTTTGGAGTTGCTCAGCCCACCCAAACCCAAAACCGACGTAAATGCCACCGGCAAGACCGCCAGCGGTATCGAGATCGCCGGCAAAAGCGCAGTGCAAGAAGACCCGCAGGCGGCGATGGTGTCAAGCTATCGGCGCAAGCTGAGCATGATGTTGAATTGACGCCCGGCCCCCTGCTGCGGCCAAGCATCTGGGGCTCACAGCGGATGAACTAGGATGCGCCACAACAATACCAGGAGACAAGCCATGCGTCCTTTCCCCACCAAGACATGGGCTGGCCTTTGCGCCCTGCTGCTCTTGGGCAACACCCCTCAAGCCCTCGCGCAATCCGCACAGCAAGTCCAGGCGGATTACCCAAACCGCCCCATTCGCATGGTCGTGCCCTACGCCGCAGGCGGGCCGATGGATTTCATTGGTCGCACGCTGGGGCAAAAGATGGCCCCCACGCTGGGGCAGAACTTTGTCATCGACAACCGCGTTGGGGCTGGCGGGGCCATTGGCACGGATGCGGTGGCCAAGGCCGCGCCTGACGGCTACACGCTGCTCAACACCTCATCCAGCCACGCCAGCCTGCCGGTGGTGAGCAAGTCGCTGCCCTATAACCCGGTCAAAGACTTTGTGCCGATCACGCTGGTGGCCAGCAGTGTCGGCTTTGTACTGGCGGCACACCCCAGCGTGCCCGCCCGCAATCTGCAAGAGTTCATCGCCGACGCCAAAGCCCACCCTGGCAAGTACAACTATGGCTCGGCCGGCATTGGCAACGTCATGCATTTCGCCGCCGAGTCGTTCAACGCCAGCGCGGGCACCCAACTGACCCACGTACCCTACAAGGGCGTGAGCCAAGCACTCACCGATCTGGTGGCCGGACGCATTGAGGTCAGCTTTGGTGCAGCCACCGCGCTGCTGCCCATGATCAAGGCGGGCAAGCTCAAAGCACTGGCCATCACCGGCCCCGCGCGCTGGGATCAAATGCCCGATGTGCCCACCGTGAGCGAAGCGGGCCTGCCCGGCTTTATTTACACCCCCTGGTACGGCCTGTGGTTCCCGGCGGGCACACCCACCGCGTACGTGACGCGCATGCAAAGGGAAGTGGCCAAGGCGCTGCAAGACCCGGAGGTGAAACGTCATTTCTCAGAGCAAGGCTTTGTGGCGGTGGGGTCAACATCGGCGGACTTCACCAAGGTGATTGCCGACGAAATAGAGATGAACAAACGCTTAGCGCTGAAGATTGACTTCACGGCGCAATAACGAGTCAGCGTATCTCGCTGACTCGTTAGGACTGAGGCCGTTTCAGGCCGTCAACCGCGTCAACGCCTCTTGGTATTTGGCCGAGGTATTTTCAATCACCTCCTGCGGCAGTACAGGCGCTGGAGGCGTCTTGCCCCAGGGCTGGCCGTTGACGGTGGCAGTTTCCAGCCAGTCACGCAGAAACTGTTTGTCGTAGCTGGGCGGGTTTTTGCCCTCGGCGAAAGCTTGTTTGTAGGACTCCAGCGGCCAGTAGCGTGACGAGTCGGGGGTCAGCACCTCGTCCATCAGCACCAGCGTGCCGTCTTTGTCCAGACCGAACTCGAACTTGGTGTCGGCGATGATGATGCCTTTTTGAAGCGCGATTTCGCTGGCAGCCTTGTAGATGGTTATGGAAATGTCGCGAATGCGGGTGGCCAGATCCAGACCGATCATCTCTACCGTTTTCTCGAACGTGATGTTCTCGTCATGCTCGCCCATCTCGGCCTTGGCGGCGGGGGTGTAGATGGGCTGGGGCAGTTGGCTGGCGTTCTTTAAATCGGCAGGCAGCTTGACGCCGCAGACCGCCTGGTTAGCCTGGTATTCGGCCCAGCCGCTACCGGCCAGGTAGCCGCGCACCACGGCCTCCACCGGGATCGGCTTGAGTCGCTTGACCAGCATGGAGCGGCCTGTGACCTGCGCCACTTCGGCTGCGCTCACCGCGCTCTCGGGCGCATCACCCGTGAGGTGGTTCGGGCAAATGTGGCCGAGCTTGTCAAACCAGAACAAGGCCATCTGCGTCAAGAGCGCGCCCTTGCCGGGGATGGGCTCGCCCATGATGACGTCAAAGGCGCTGATGCGGTCACTGGCCACCATCAGCAGGCGGTCTTCGCCCACGGCGTAGTTGTCGCGTACTTTGCCGCGCGCCAGCAGGGGCAGGGAGGTGAGGGCTGAGGTGTGCAATGCAGTGGTCATGGTGGGCATTAAATGAGAAAAGCCCGGGGCAAGCGCGCCGGGCCTTGGATTATTGCAAGTTGCTTTTAGTTGACCACTGGGGCCAGCTCGCCCTTGGCGTAGCGGCCGGCCACGACCTGCAGGCTGTCGCCCTTGATCTTGGCGCCCTGGCCTTCGCAGCCGAACTGGATATAGCGTTCTTTGCAGATGGCTTTGGCCGCTTCACGGGCGGGCTTGAGCCATTCGCGGGCGTCAAATTTGTCGGGGTTTTGCGCCATGAACTTGCGCACGGCGGCGGTCATGGCCAAGCGGATGTCAGTGTCGATGTTGATCTTGCGCACGCCGAACTGGATGGCCTTTTGGATCTCTTCGACCGGCACGCCGTAGGTCTCTTTCATGTTGCCGCCAAACTCACGAATGATGGCCAGCAGGTCTTGCGGCACGCTGCTGGAGCCGTGCATCACCAGGTGCGTGTTGGGGATGCGCTTGTGGATCGCCATGATGCGGTCGATGGCCAAAATATCGCCGGTGGGCTTGCGCGTGAACTTGTAGGCGCCGTGGCTGGTGCCGATGGCGATGGCCAGGGCGTCCAGGTGGGTGCGCTTGACGAAGTCGGCGGCCTGCTCGGGGTCGGTCAAGAGCTGTTCGCGCGTCATGACGGCGTCGGTACCGTGGCCGTCTTCTTTGTCGCCTTGCATGGTCTCAAGCGAACCCAGGCAGCCGAGTTCACCCTCGACCGTGATGCCCATGCGGTGCGCCATGTCCACCACTTTTTTGGTCACGTCCACGTTGTAGTCGTAGTCGGCAATGGTTTTGCCGTCGGCCATGAGCGAGCCGTCCATCATCACCGAGCTGAAGCCCAGATCAATCGCGCCTTTGCACACATCCGGGCTTTGCCCGTGATCCTGATGCATTACCACGGGGATGTTGGGGTAGCTCTCCACCGCCGCCTGAATCAGGTGCTTGAGGAAGCCCTCGCCCGCGTACTTGCGCGCACCGGCGCTGGCTTGCAAGATCACCGGCGCCCCGGTTTCTTTGGCAGCCTCCATCACGGCCTGGACTTGCTCCAGATTGTTGACGTTAAAAGCTGGAATGCCGTAGCTGTTAGCAGCTGCGTGGTCCAGCAGCTCGCGCATAGAAACGAGTGCCATGGTGATTTCCCCGGAAGAGTTGGTAGCGGATGGATAAATTAATGCCGAATTTTAACGGTTGGGGTTAACTTACCTGACAAATTCTAAGCATATTCGTGCCTCCCGGTGAACCAATGGGTTCACCGCAGGTGATGGCATAGATGTCGCCGGTTTTCACGATACCCCTCGCTTTGAGATGCTTTTCGGCCTCGGCCAGCAAGGTCTCACGGTCCAAACCCATGTCCATCAGCAGCGGGCGCACGTTGCGATACAGCGTCATCTTGCGTTGCGTGGCCACCTTGGGGGTGAGCGCATAGATGGGGATATTGATGCGATGGCGACTCATCCACAGCGCAGTAGAGCCGCTCTCGGTCAGGGCCACGATCGCCTTGGCACCCAGGTGGTAAGCCGTGAACAACGCGCCCATGGCGATGGACTGGTCGATGCGCGCAAAGGTCTTGCCGGTGAAGTCGGAGTCCAGCTCCACCAGCTCGGCGGCTTCGGCCGCGGCACAGATGTTGGCCATTTCGATCACTGTTTCCAGCGGGAATTTGCCCGCTGCCGTTTCGGCCGAAGTCATCACCGCATCGGTACCGTCCAGCACAGCATTGGCCACGTCACTGACCTCAGCACGGGTCGGCACCGGGTTGGTGATCATGGACTCCATCATGTGGGTGGCGGTGATGACCGTTTTGTCCAGTTCGCGCGCCATTTTGATCATGCGTTTTTGCAATGCGGGCACGGCCGCGTTGCCGACCTCAATGGCCAAGTCTCCGCGCGCCACCATGATGCCGTCGCTGGCCCGCAGGATTGCCTCAAGATGCGGAATCGCCTCAGCACGCTCGATCTTGGCGATCAGATGCGGCTTGTGGCGGTACTCCGCCGCCGCCACGTTGCATAACTGGCGCGCCATTTCCATGTCGGTCGCGTTTTGCGGAAAACTCACCGCCACGTAGTCGGCCTGGAAAGACATGGCGGTTTTGATGTCGTCCATATCTTTGGCCGTGAGCGCGGGTGCGGTCAGGCCACCGCCTTTTTTGTTGATGCCCTTGTTGTTGGACAGCTCACCGCCCATGGTGACGACCGCATGCACGGCCTCGCCGCGCACGGCTTCGACCTGCATCACGATCAGGCCGTCGTTGAGCAGCAGCACATCACCGGCCTTGACGTCACGCGGTAATTCTTTGTAGTCCAGGCCCACGCCGTTGATGTCGCCCGGCTCGGTGCGGCTGGCATCAAGTACAAATTTTTGCCCGGTTTCTAACTGCACCTTGTTGTCGGCAAACTTGCCCACCCGGATTTTCGGACCTTGCAGATCGGCCATGATGCCCACCTCGCGTCCGGCTCGGCTAGCGGCTTCACGCACCAGGCGGGCGCGGTCAATGTGGTCTTGTGCCTTGCCGTGGCTGAAGTTGAGCCGCACCACATTGACGCCCGCACGAATCATCTTCTCTAGCAAGGCCGGGTCGCTGGATGCGGGGCCGAGGGTGGCGACAATCTTGGTAGCACGAAGGGACATGAGAAAGGCTCCTTGTAATTGAAGTTTCCATTCTTGCACGGAAACATCATACGATTGAGTCAACCCTTCCGAGCAACCGGAGTTTTATCCCTGAAAAAATCCCAACGGTTTCCTGTTCTCTTCGGTCTCGTTGATTTTGGGTTGCCCACCCCAGGTTCGGTACACCACGCGATCATTGACGAAAAGGATCGTGGCATTAAAGCGCCAACCCGTGATGAGAACTCGACGCTCAAAATCGAAGAGATCCAAGTAGAAGTTGCCGATGCGGGCCCTCTCAATTTTCTCAATGTTGATCTCCAGCCCCCGGCAAGCATCACGCGCTTCCAGACAGGTCAAAATTCCCAGATCCAGATCCTCACGCTTCAGCAGTGCGCTGGGTATCAAACGGCGCACGACGTCGGAATGCGTCAAGAGCTTAATGTTCGGATGCTGACTGGGATTGAAACCATTGCTCTCAAACTCCTGGCGGCTAGTTTGCATCGGCACCAAGGCCTCGATGGCGGCGCGGGCCTCGTCAAAACTTTGAAACGGGGTGGAATTAATGTGTTTTTCGGGCAGAAAAGACGAGCAGGCACTCGCCAAAAAAGACAAAAACATCACACCCAAAACACGCGTAATTTTTTTCATGATTTTGTATCTTAGGCTTGTTAAAAAGACAGGGCAAATCGTAAAGTCATAACGCAGGTACGTCAGGCTTTGGCGCGCTGCTGCAAGATCTCAAACGCGGGCAGAGTCTTGCCCTCCAGCACCTCAAGAAAAGCCCCGCCGCCGGTAGATATGTAGTCCACCTGCGCCTCAATGCCGTACTTGGCAATGGCCGCCAGGGTGTCGCCCCCGCCGGCAATGCTAAAAGCACGGGATTCGGCAATGGCTTGGGCAATCACTTTGGTGCCGTTCTCGAACGCGGCAAACTCGAACACCCCCACCGGTCCGTTCCACACCACCGTGCCAGCGGCCTTGATCTGCGCAGCCAGTTTCGCTGCCGTCTCGGGGCCAATATCCAAAATCAGGTCGTCGTCTTCGACTTTGCTGGCGAGTTTGATGGTGGCCACGGCGTCGGCTTTGAAGGCCTTGGCGGTCACTACGTCGGTTGGGATAGGCACCGCGGCCCCGCGCGCTTTCATGGCCTCAATCACGGCTTTGGCCTCCGCCAGCAAGTCGGGTTCGGCCAGACTTTTCCCGATCTTCAAACCCGCCGCCAGCATGAAGGTGTTGGCAATGCCGCCACCCACGATGAGCTGGTCCACATTGGCGGCCAAGCTTTTGAGGATGGTGAGTTTGGTGGAGACCTTGGAGCCCGCCACGATGGCCACCAGCGGGCGTTTGGGATTGGTCAAGGCTTTGCCAATGGCATCCATCTCAGCGGCCAGCAGCGGGCCCGCACAAGCCACGGGCGCGAACTGGGCGATGCCGTAGGTAGAGGCTTCTGCGCGATGGGCGGTGCCAAAAGCGTCGTGCACAAAGATGTCGCACAAGGCGGCCATTTTTTTGCTCAAGTCTTCGTTGTTTTTCTTCTCGCCTTTGTTGAGACGGCAGTTCTCTAGCATGAGGAGTTGGCCGGGTTCAATCTCAAACCCATCGACCCAATTGGCCATCAGCGGCACATCACGCCCGAGCAATTCGGCCATGCGCTTGGCCACAGGCAAGAGCGAGTCTGCGGGCTTGAATTCACCCTCGGTCGGGCGACCCAGGTGCGAAGTGACCATAACGGCCGCGCCCGCGTCCAGCGCCATACGGATGCAGGGCAGGGAGGCGCGAATGCGGGTGTCTTCGGTGATGCGACCGGTGTCGTCTTGTGGCACGTTGAGGTCAGCACGGATGAAGACGCGTTTGTTTTTGGCTTGGCCGTTGACGCACAGGTCTTGGAAGCGGATGAAGTTCATGGTGATGGTGGTGTGATGAAGTGGCGAGATTTTAGGGCGGGCTACCACCCCAAGCTCAAATGCAGCGGCAAATACACCCCCATGCCCACCACGATCGTGCCCAACACCGCCTGCCCCGCCCCCTTGCGCCAGAAAAACCAGGCCGCACCGGCAACCACCGCGAACAGCCGGGCATCTTGCCAAGTGCTCACCAGATGACCTTGTGTCATGACCATCTCGGGAATGATCACGGCCGAGAGTGCTGCGATAGGGGCGTATTGCAAACCGCGCTGCACCCAATGCGGCATGGGCCAGGGCTTGTTGGAGAGGAAAAAAAAGCAACGCGCCAGCACCGTGACAAAAGCCAACGCAACGATCACGCCCAGAGTCCAAAAATCAGTGTGGTTCATGGCACGGTGACGAGTAAATTACGCCTGCTCTTTTCTGAACTTCGGCGACGTTTCCAGCAGCAGACACAAGGCCACCGCCGCTGCAATCGCCACGACGATATTGAGCTTGAAGGGCAGGGCAAACGCTGCCACCGCTGCGGCCCCGGCCACGCCTGCCGAAACGCGGCGCAGCGGGCTGGAAGCCAGTGAACAGGCCACGCCCAGCAAAGCCAAAATGCCCGCAAAATTCAAACCCCAGTGGGCGGGTATCGTGTGCGCCAGCGCAATGCCCAACACGCTGGCCACTTGCCAACTGCCCCAGGTGAAAGCGCAGCCGCCCATCAGATAGGCCAGTTGCGCCGTTTGCTGCTCAGCACCCACCGGGGGATGAGCGAAACGCTTGGTGAACATCACGTAGCTCAGGTCGGCCGTGAGGTAGCCCGCCAACACACGCACCCGCCGGGGCCAGTGCATGAGGTAGGGGCGCAGGTGCGCGCTAAAGACGACAAAGCGCAGATTCACACACATGGCCGTGGCCAAAATGACCAGCGCTGGCGCACCCGCTGCGATCAAGGGGATAGCAGCCAGTTGCGAGCTGCCCGCAAACACCAGCAGCGTCATGGCCAAGGACTCGACCACACTCATGCCCGACTTGACCATGGCCACGCCCGTCATTAGCCCCCAGGCGGCTAGACCGGGCGCAACTGCGGCCATGTCGCGCAGGCCTTCGCGGTACTCGGGCTGACGCATCAACTCGCGCCAGCTGGGCACGCGTAATGGTGCTGACTGCGTCAGCGGCTCAGAACGTGACGAATGGACTTGCACTTAAGTACCCGCCACGACAGTAGGTGTGTCCAGCACCGCGCCCAAAGGCAAATCAAACCCATGCAGGAATTCGGCCACCACCAGACGCTTGCCGCCGGCACGTTGCAGCTCGATCAGACGCAGATTGCCTGAACCACATTGAACCAATATTTCACTCTCATTTTTAGACAAAATAGTGCCTGGGGCCTTATTTTCATAGCGTGAGCAGCTATCGATTTCGGAGCGCCATAATTTGATCGATTCACCCTGAAAACTGGTCAAAGCACCCGGAAAGGGGTTGAAGGCGCGGATGCGTCGCTCTATCGTTTGCGCGGGCTGCGACCAGTCGATGGCGGCCTCGCGTTTCTCAATTTTGTGGGCATAGCACACGCCCCCGGTCGGCTGCTTGACGGGATAGAGATCCCCCGACTGCGCCCGCCCCAGCGCCTCGACCATCATGCGGCCCCCTAAATCGGCCAGCTTGTCGTGCAGACTGGCGGTGCTGTCGTCAGGGGCGATGGGCAGCGTCTCGATAAGCAGCATGTCCCCGGTGTCGAGCCCGGCATCCATCTGCATCACCGTGACGCCGGTTTGCGTGTCCCCGGCCTCGATGGCGCGGTGGATCGGCGCGGCACCGCGCCAGCGCGGCAGGAGCGAGGCGTGGATGTTGAGGCAGCCGTGTTGGAAGCTGTCCAGCACCCACTGCGGCAAGATCAGCCCGTAGGCCGCGACCACCATCGCCTCGGCCTGCGCGGCTTCGATGGCAGCGCGCGCCTGGGCTGCTTCCTCGGGGAACTTGCCGTCCAGCCGCAGGCTGCGCGGCTGGACCACAGGAATGCCATGCGCCAGTGCAAATTGCTTCACCGCTGAGGCCTGTAACTTCAGGCCGCGCCCGGCGGGACGGTCAGGCTGGGTCAGCACCAGGGCGATGTCATGGCCAGCGGCGTGCAACTGCGCCAAAGCGACGCGGGCAAACTCGGGCGTGCCCGCAAAGATAAGCCTCAACGCGCGTCCTCACGCTGCGCTTTGAGCAGCTTTGTTTTGATACGGTTTCGCTTAAGCGGGGAGAGGTATTCGACAAACACCTTGCCCATCAGGTGGTCCATCTCGTGCTGGATGCACACGGCCAGCAGGCCGTCGGCCTCGACCACGCGGGACTGGCCTTCGCCATCCAATGCGCGCACATGCACGGCGTCAAAGCGCTCCACGCCGTCATAAATGCCAGGCACGGACAGGCAGCCTTCTTCATTCAAGTGCTTTTCTGCACTGGTCCAGGAGAGTTCAGGGTTGATCAGCACGATGGGCTGGTCACGCTCCTCGGACACGTCGATCACGATCAAACGCTCATGTACGTCGATTTGCGTGGCGGCCAGGCCGATGCCTTTGGCCTCGTACATGGTCTCACGCATGTCAGCGATCAGAGTCTTGATGCGTGCATCAACCGCTGCCACGGGCTTGGCCACGCGGTGCAGCTTGGGGTCGGGATAACAAAGAATGGGAAGTAGGGCCATAATTTTTCGGTAAGGATGTCGTTATTTTCGCTACTTTTGGTAAATGCAGTCGGGTCTGTGGCCACAATACATTGCCCAATCAAGGGCTTGGGCGCAAAATCGCGGGCGAATTATCAAGTTTTTGCCTCCACACATGACAACTTATACGATGGTCAAAACCACAATTGCAAGCACCGTAATCATTGCGCTAGGCAGTAGCCTTTGGAACGCAAGTGCTTGGGGGCAACCCTTGGTGGTTACGCCCGTACAAACCGCAACAGCCCGCCAGGTGGCCAAAGCCGGCGTGCCTTTGAACGAGTTGGCCCCAGATGCGCCCGACAGCCATACCGTCAAACGTGGTGACACGTTGTGGAGTATTTCTACGCTGTTCTTGCGTAGCCCCTGGCGCTGGCCCGAACTGTGGGGTATGAACATGGATGCCATAAAAAATCCGCATCTGATCTACCCCGGACAAAAGCTGGTGCTGGAGAAGTCCAACGGACGGGCTGTTTTACGTACTGCTGGGGCGCAAGGCGAACAACCCGACATGGAAACCGTACGCCTGTCACCACGCACACGCGTTTCTGGCTTGAGCGATGCCATCCAGTCCTTGGACACGCGATTTATCGAACCCTTTCTGGCTGAACCGTTGATCGTGGAGGCGGGCGAAATGTCCAAAGCGCCGCGCATCGTGGCGACACGAGCCAACCAAGTCATGCTGACTCGGGGGGACAGGGCCTATGTACGAGGATCGAGCGATGCACCGGTGCTGGACGACCAGCCGCGAGTGAAGACTTTTCGAATTTTCCGGGACACCACTCCTCTCAAAGACCCTGAGTCAGGCGAAGTTCTGGGGTATGAGGCCCAATTTGTTGGAAAGGCGACCCTGGCTCAGGGAGAATCCACTGAAGACATAGTGAACGCGGAGGGAAAAATAAGCAGTTCCATTGTGCCTGCCACCATCGACATTACTGTGGCCAAACAGGAAATGCGAGTTGGAGATCGCTTGTTACCCGAGCCTGAACGCCAGATTCTCAGCTACCTGCCACACGCTCCTGAAGGAAAGGTCGGTGGGCGCATCGTGTCGATCTACGGCAGCGATATTGTTGCCAATGCGGCGCAAAATCAAATTGTCGTCATCAGCCGCGGCCAACGCGACGGCATTGAAAGTGGCCACGTTATGGCTATTCTCCAAGAGGGTCAACGCCTGATTGACAAGACCGATCCGACCCGCGCGCCGATGAAATTACCCGACGAACGTAACGGCCTTCTGATGGTATTCAAGACCTTCGAGAAACTGTCTTATGCGCTGATTCTGAACGTCAAAGATGCGGTCAGGGTGGGTGACCGTTTGGCCGCACCGCGTTGAGACTCCCTTGTCGGCAGCCTGTATCGGTGCGATGACGCGCGACGAACTCGCGGCGTGGCTGCGCCTGTCACTCACACCCGGTGTTGGGCCTAGCGCAGCACGCAAACTTCTCGCGGCCTTTGGGCTGCCTGAAGCCATCTTCAACCAACCGCGTTCCGTCCTGATGCAAGTCGTCAGCGCGGCTCAGGCGAACGCCCTGCGCAGCGAATCGCCCGAGCTGGCGGCTCATGTCGAGATCACCTGGCAATGGCTGCAAGAGCAGCCCACACAACGACAAGTGATGGCCCTGGGTGATGCGGCCTACCCCCCAGCCCTGCTCACGATTGAAGACCCACCACTGCTGTTGTATGCCATGGGTCGCCTAGACCAGCAGCCAGACCCCAACCGAAGCATCGCTATTGTGGGCAGTCGCAACCCGACGCCGCAAGGGTCGCTCAATGCACGGCAATTTGCCAAGTCGCTGCGCCAGGCGGGCCTCACCATTGTCTCGGGCCTGGCACTCGGTGTGGATGGAGCGGCGCACGAAGGCGCGCTGGAGGCCACAGGCGCTGACACCTTGCCATTGACCACTATTGCGGTAGTGGGCACCGGGCTGGACCGTGTGTACCCT
The DNA here is from genome assembly GCA_025356545.1 of Comamonadaceae bacterium. Taxonomy (GTDB): domain Bacteria; phylum Pseudomonadota; class Gammaproteobacteria; order Burkholderiales; family Burkholderiaceae_C; genus CANCDA01. Next base: position 15,459 of record JANXSU010000106.1, on the reverse strand, counting down.
AAAAGCCATCACGCCTTGGCGCATCGCATCACCTTGAATGGTTTGATTCTTAGCGAATATCCTTTGGGCACACCCCCTTTGTCAGCCAATTTTCCAAGGCGTAACCGGCTGATTTCAGGCCTGTCTTGCGCAACCTTGGTCGTTGAGGCGGCGCTCAAGTCAGGCTCCCTCATCACGGCACGTTTGGCCGCCGAACAGGGCAAGGAGGTGTTTGCGATTCCTGGCTCTATTCACGCCACACAGTCTCACGGATGTCATGCCTTGATCCGTCAAGGCGCGAAACTGGTGGAGACGGCTCAGGACGTGCTGGAAGACATGCCCAAGCACACGTCTTGGGCTTGCGCAACAGCATCCTCACAAGACACTGTCGCAGATGACACCAACCCCGAAGATGCCTTGCTCACCGCCTTGGGCTTTGAACCCGTCAGCCTGGATGCCCTACAGGCGCGCACTGGCATGGATACGGCGCATCTTCAAGCAAATCTGATGACACTGGAGCTGGATGACGTCGTCACCCGACTACCCGGCGGGTTGTTTCAGCGTCTGGTTAAAACTTGAATTTTATTAGCCTATTAACCACCTCAATTCACAAGCACTGCACGCCAATTTCTGCGCTATATTGGAACTATGTTTGAAGTGCTTGTGTACGTTTATGAGAATTATTGGCACGGTGACGCATGTCCCGAATTGGCTCACCTAGAGCGAAAACTCAATGCGGTCGGATTTGAGTCCGACGAGATCCGCGACGCCCTGAACTGGTTAGGTGACCTGAATCTAGCCACCCAAAGAGAATCTTGGCGGGCGGAGCAGATAGTCAGCGCGAGCACTGATGCTCGAGTCACACGGCAGTCCTCGAACAGCATGCGCGTGTACTCGGTCGCCGAGCAGACACATCTTGGTGCAAGCTGTCTTGGCTTCATCACTTTTTTAGAATCCTCGAATGTGTTGCCCGCCACCATGCGTGAAATCGTTATCGACCGAGCCATGGTGATTCCGGACGGTGAAGTCTCCCTGGATGAATTGAAAATCATCATCTTGATGGTGCACTGGAGCTTGGGCGAGGAGCCTGACGCTCTTATTCTTGATGAGTTGTGTGACGCCAAAGCCGAGCGAGTCGCCCACTAGCTCGCCCCTCAACTAGTCAAAGGGTCAACCCAGCAAACGATTTGGGTTCGCTTCGAGTTGACTCAACGCATCGCGTGTGGCCCGTACCGTCAAGGGCTCTAACTCCAAGGGCTCCAGCAAGCCCAGCTGCAAATAGGCCGCCAGACGTTTGGATTGGAACATGACACAATGTGCATCAGCACGGCCAAACAAGTACAAATGCTTATGGTCACTGCACCATATAAATTGCACCTGACTTCGTAGTCCATTGTGATTTAACGTGAACCAAGCACCAGTCTGTAAAGACTGTGTCCATTGAATCATCTCTGGCGAGGCTTTGGCCCCACCGTTAACGACGACCTCAATGCTTGAGGCGTCCATGCCCAACAATTTCTCAATGGTTTGTGCACTCAGTTGTATGTCTTCGTCGCTCGAATCGCTGACAAAATTTTCCAACTGCGCCAACTGCGCGGCCAGGGCATCCAACCGTGCTTTCGGGATTGCCTGATCCTTGGATAAAAAAGCATCTGCCAAGGTGTTGCCCACCATTTTGATATGGTCTTCTTGTTCTGCCGGTGGCAAACCCAATAGCGACATCCCAGCCCGCAAACTCCTAAGTAGCGGAGGTAGCTGTTGCATGGCACGGGCTCGATCCACACGTTTGTCCTTTGCACTGGCCAGTCGCACCAAATCTACTGCCGCTTTTTTAAATGCCACAGTCTGCACATGCTGCGGACCTTGCCGTACGGCAGCCACGGCCAGCGCCTCGGCCCAGACCTTGAATAAAAACCGGCGAATTTCATCGCCCACCTGCATGTCTTGTAACAGTTTGCGAATTTCGATGGTGTACTGGATGGTCAGCGTTTCTTTATGCTCCACTTGCTGTGCTACCGATTTAAGCCGCTCTGAAGCACCTTGACCTACCAGGAATTGCGTCAAAAATATCTGAAACTCATCCAGCATGAATTTAAAAACCTGCTTGCCTGTTTCTGGGTACTGTTCGATCACTTGCACCACGCGCTTGATTTCGGTCTCAAGGGCTTGACCACTGACATCTGCGGCGTCAAAACCCAAGGCACACGAACCCATTCTGTCAATCAATTGACGTGCCGGGTGATCCAAAGAACCTACCAAACTCGGGTCGTTCAGCGCCAGTCTCAGAACCGGCATTTGAAGACGCGCAAACCAAACACGAATTGCAGGGGATATCCGGGACTCCGACAGAATGGACAAAAACATCAGGGCCACGATTTCAATCGTCGCCTTCTCATTACTTGTTTCGGCTTTCTTCTTAATCTCTGTCGTTTTTTCACGCAACTGCTTGGCAACTCGGGCAACTCCCTCATTGTTGTATTTGCCATCTGTCGCCTCTTGATTGGCATATGCCAGCATGAACTGGGATTCTTTCCCCACGAAATCCATCAGAGCAGAAGACCCGGCCTGCGTGTGCCTCACCCGCGTTTTGACTTGCGAAACACTATGGCTATTCAACAGGCGGTTGAGCTGCTGAATCAAAGATAAGTCCTGATGGGGAGCGCCAACACTCGTAGACACTGGGCCGGACGCATACGCCTGATGACCGGCTTGATAAGTCGAAACAGAGGAGCCGGTGGCGCTCGCAGCAGTTTTGGCTGGCGCGGAGGAAGTGCTTGGTGTGTATTTGAAGCGGTCATTGGCCTCTATGGTCGGCATCACACCCTGCTTGATCAGTTGCTCATTGCACCGCGTATAAGCCAGCGTCAAATACTCCGTCAATTGTCGACTGAGCAACTCGTTGAGCAGTGGCCAGATTTGGAGCGGCATCCCGCAATTGCCCCATTGCTCAACCATCAGTCCAATCGGTACTTCCGGGTTCAGAAGGTCTTGCTCATCCAACTTCTTCCCCAAAAGGAATTGCATTCGCAATCCCAAATCATCAAGGGGCGCACCAATTTTTTCCCTTACCTCACGCGCTAAGCGGGAAGCAAGAATATTGTTCTCTACCTTTTCCGTACCCACCAATTCCAGCTCACTCACCGTGAGCTGTGCCTTGGATTTGCTTTGCTCTATTGGCCTAAGTGCTGACTGCCACGCCTTTTGGGTTCTCTCTAGCCACACCGGCCGAGCCCGTTGATAAATCATCCAAACTTCGCGCTTGTTTTGTCGCTCACGCAAGGTTCCGACCTCGTTCATCATCGAGTTCAGGCGTGTATTCACCAGACCACTCAAGTCGACCATGGCACGACTCAGCTCAATGGCAAAGTCTGCACGCACCTGCTCAACCAGTTGAGCTCGTTGAGATGCAGTGAACTGAGGATCCATGTCGACCTGTGGCACTCGCTCAGGCTACGGCGCCTGCGTTGGGGTCGTTCGGATCTTCGTCTTTGCGACCCGTAGTTTTGACCAAGTCCTCACGCCGAATGCCCAACCACATGGCAATGGCCGCCGCCACAAACACCGACGAATAAATGCCGAACAAGATGCCGATGGTCAGGGCTAGGGCAAAGTAGTGCAGCGTCGGGCCGCCAAACAGCAACATGGACAACACCATTAACTGCGTACAGCCGTGGGTAATGATGGTGCGGCTAATGGTTGAGGTAATAGCATTGTTGATGATTTCCACCGTGTCCATCTTGCGAAAGCGGCGAAAGTTCTCACGGATTCGGTCAAAAATCACCACCGACTCATTCACCGAGTAACCCAGAACCGCCAGCACCGCCGCCAGCACGGGCAATGAAAACTCCCACTGAAAGTAGGCGAAAAATCCCAAGATGATGATCACGTCGTGCAGATTGGCAACGATGGCTGATACCGCGTATTTCCACTCAAACCGCATGGCCAAGTAAATCATGATGCCGACGATCACAAAGGCCAGCGCCTTGAGCCCGTCGGTGGCCAGCTCATCGCCCACCTGGGGTCCGACAAACTCGGTGCGGCGCATGGTAGCCGAGGCGTCTGCCACTTTGAGCGCGGCCATGACCTTGTCGCTCTGCTGGGCCGAGCTCACGCCTTTGGTGGCCGGCATGCGGATCAGCACATCGCGCGCGGTGCCAAAGTTTTGCACCTGCACGTCGTTAAAGCCCAGGCCGGCCACGGTGCCGCGCACCGCATTCAGATCAGCAGGCTGCGAGTAGCTCACCTCCATCAGCGTGCCGCCGGTGAACTCCACCGACAGGTGCAAGCCGCGTGTGAGCAAGAAGAACACCGCCGCCAAAAAAGTCAGCAAGGAGATGAGGTTGAAGACGATGGCATGCCGCATGAACGGGATGTCGCGCCGGATTTTGAAGAATTCCATACCGTTCAGCCTTGTTCAGATTGGGGCGAGACCTCAGCCCCGGGACGCCACACCGTGCCAATCGACACAGCTTTCAATTTTTTCTGCCGTCCGTACCAGATGTTGACCAGGCCGCGCGAGAAGAACACGCCCGAGAACATGCTGGTCAAAATGCCCAGGCAATGCACCACGGCAAAGCCACGCACCGGGCCGGAGCCAAAGGCCAGCAGCGCCAAACCAGCAATCAACGTCGTCACGTTAGAGTCCAGAATCGTGGCCCAGGCGCGGTCATAGCCGGCGTGGATGGCGGCTTGCGGCGAGGCCCCGTTGCGCAGCTCTTCACGCACGCGTTCGTTGATCAGCACGTTGGCATCAATCGCCATGCCCAGCACCAGCGCCATAGCGGCCATGCCCGGCAGCGTGAGCGTGGCTTGCAGCATGGATAGCACCGCCACTAGCAGCAGCAGATTCACGCCCAGCGCCACGCTGGAGAACACGCCAAACAACAGGTAGTACGTGCACATGAACACCGCCACCCCCGCAAAGCCCCAGCTCACGCTGGCAAAGCCTTTGGCAATGTTCTCAGCCCCCAGGCTTGGGCCAATGGTGCGCTCTTCAATGATTTCCATCGGCGCGGCCAGTGAGCCAGCGCGCAGCAACAAGGCCGTGTCGTTCGCCTCCATCGTGCTCATGCGGCCTGAAATCTGCACCCGTCCGCCCGCAATTTCAGAGCGAATTACCGGCGCAGTGACCACTTCGCCCTTGCCTTTTTCAAACAAGATGATCGCCATGCGCTTGCCAATGCTCTCACGCGTCACGTCCTTGAAGATGCGCGCGCCTTTGGCGTCCAGCGTCAGGTGCACCGCCGCCTCTTGGGTCTGGTTGTCAAAGCCGGGTTGCGCGTCGGTCAGGTTTTCGCCAGTCAGAATGACCTGCTTCTTGACAATCACCGGCTGGCCACTGCGCTCCAGAAAACGCTCGCTGCCAAACGGCACGGGGCCGGTGCCGGACTCGGCCGCGCGGGCTTCGCCGCTCTCGTCCACCATGCGCACTTCCAGCGTGGCGGTGCGGCCCAAGATGTCTTTGGCCTTGGCGGTATCTTGCACACCGGGCAACTGCACCACGATGCGGTCCAGCCCCTGCTGCTGAATCACCGGCTCGGCCACGCCGAGCTCGTTGATGCGGTTGTGCAGGGTGGTGATGTTTTGTTTCAGCGCCTGGTCTTGCACCGTGCGCGCCGCCACGGGTTTGATGGTGGCGCTGAGTTTGAAGTCGCTGCCCTCAGGGGCGTCTTCCATTTGCAAATCGGTGAACTGTTCCAGCATCACGCGCTTGGCCACTTCCAGCGTGGCTAGGTCACGAAAGCGCAGCTCGATCGTCTGGCCATTGCGGTTGATGCCGCCATGGCGCACATTTTTCTCACGTAAGGCAGTGCGAATGTCACCCGCCAGGGATTCGACTTTTTTTGTCAGTGCTGCGGGCATGTCCACCTGCAGCATAAAGTGCACACCACCGCGCAAATCCAAACCCAAGTACATGGGTGCGGCCTTCAGTGAAGACAGCCAAACCGGAGAGCGTGCCAGCAAATTGAGCGCCACCACATAAGACGGGTTGGCGGGGTCAGGCACCAGCGCTTTTTGAATCGCATCCTTGGCCCGCAATTGGGTGTCGGTGGAGTCAAAGCGGGCCCGCAAAGAGCCCGATTCCACACTGATGACTTCAGCATTCAAGCCTGCGGCCTTCAAGGCCTCTTCGACCCGCACCTGCGTGCTGCCATCCACCTTGGCGTTGACCTTGGCGGCCGAGACCTGCACCGCAGGGGCTTCGCCAAAAAAGTTAGGCAGGGTGTAGAGCGCGCCCACCAGCAAAGCGATCACGATGATCGCGTATTTCCACACCGGGTAACGATTCATGATGGTTTGGCGCTTTACTTGATAGAGCCCTTGGGCAGAACCTGCACCACGGCGCTGCGCTGGACTTGGATCTCAACACCAGCGGCAATTTCCACGCTCAAAAAGCTTTCACCCATTTTGCTAACGCGCCCCAGCAGGCCGCCAGCAGTCACGACTTCGTCGCCCTTGGCCAGGGCATCCACCATGCTGCGGTGCTCTTTCTGCTTCTTCATCTGGGGACGAATCATGACGAAATAAAGCACCACAAACATCAGTACCAAAGGCAGCATGCTCATGAGCGAGTCTTGCATAGACCCACCTGCGGCAGCTGCGGGGGCGGTTTGGGCTAAAGCGGACGAAATAAACATGGGTAACTCCACGAAAAAAATAAAGAAAAAAGGTCGGCAGCTCTGACCCTGAAGCCATCTGCATACAACCGAGCATTGTATGCGGGCCACTCGAAAACAATTTCACTGCTTGCGCGCGGGCCGTTTTTGCTTTTGCCTGTCAACAATCAAAAGAAAAGGGCGCTTTCGCGCCCTTTTAAACTTCAAAGTCAAACTTTGAATCAGCCGCCGCCGTAGAGGTAGTTAGGCAGCCACAGCGTTAAACCTGGCCAGATGTACATGAACACCATGCACAAGATAACAATGAGCATGTAAGGCATCATGCCCGCGAAGATCTGGTTGATCGTCACATGCGCTGGCGACACCCCCTTCAGGTAGAAAGCGGACATGGCCACCGGTGGCGACAAGAAGGCCGCTTGCAGGTTAACGAACACCAGCACGCCCCACAGCATGGGGTCGATCTGGAAGTGCTGCAACAAGGGCAGGAAGATGGGCACAAAAATCACGATGATCTCGGTCCACTCAAGCGGCCAGCCCAGCACAAAGATGATGGCTTGCGACAACAACAGGAACTGCATCGGTGACAGATCCATGCTCAGCACCCAAGTCTCCACCACACGTTGACCACCCAGAATCGCGAACACGGCCGAGAACAGGGCCGAGCCCACAAACAGCCAACACACCATGGAGGTGGTTTTGGCAGTCAGGAACACGGCTTCCTTGATCTTCTGGAAGTTCAGCGTCTTGGCCTGCCAGGCCATCAGAAAGGCACCCGCCGCGCCCACGGCAGCCGACTCGGTGGCCGTCGTGATACCGAACAAAATCACCCCCAGCACCACAAAGGTCAATATCCCCAGCGGGGCGACCGAATGAATTAGCATGGACACGATTTCATACTGCTCGGCGTCAAACTTCCAGTAGTAGTAGCCCAGCAAAGCCAGCGTGAGCAGACTGACGATGCCGAAACCGGTGTAGAAACCTTGGGGCACCGGTTCGGTTTTAGGCGCATCGCCACCTTCACCGGCACCCATGTCGCGCAAGGGCTCCTCTTCGCCTGGCTTCGTGCTGCCCGTCACTGTGCCCGAGGGCTGCAACTCGTCGCCAGAACCGGGCGGCGCTTGCAAGCCGCCTTCGGCGGGTGGCTCCTGCACACCACCTGAGGCAGCCGGTGGCTCTTGCACAGCACCGGTGTCCACGGGTGGAGTCTGCACCCCACCCGCCAGGGCCACAGGGGCCGCTACGGCTGATTTTTCAGCCATCTGAGCGACAGCAACTGCGGCTGCATCGTTGTCTTTTTGAGAGTAGATCGTGACATACCACCAGGTCGCACCCAGCGTGGCCACCGCCAGAATGACGGGTGCCAAGGCACGCGTCAGTCCTGCCAGCAACTGCCACCACTTCAGGTTGACGCCTTCAACGCCTTTGCGCAAAGCTTTAGCGGGGGAGATGACGGCCATGAACATGGCCGGCAACATGAAACGCGAGTAGCTGGCTTCGATATGCGCGACCCAAGGCGAGATCGGCGCGCGCATCTGCTCCATGGGCAGCTTGGGCGCAATCTTCGGGTTGATCATGCACCAGCCGATCACGTAGATCAGGTACAAGAAAGCCAAGAAGAAACCGGGGAACATGGCCGCCGCATAAAGCTTGACGACCGATTGGCCGGCCACCGCCGCATACACAATGATCATGACCGAAGGCGGGATCAAAATGCCCAGCGTGCCCCCGGCGGTGATGACGCCAGCCGCTAAGCGCGTGTCGTAACCCGCGTTGAGCATGGGGCGCATGGCGATGACGCCCATCAGTACCACCACAGCGCCCACCAAACCGCTGGCAATGCCCCAGAAGGTGCAGATCACCAGCGTGGTCACAGCCAAGGAGCCAGGCAGCTTGCGAAATGCGAGCTGCACGGCGTGGAACATTTTGTCCACCAGCGCGCCGCGTTCCATCACATAGCCCATCAGCACAAAAAGCGGGATCGATAACAAGACGTCATTGTTCATGGCGCCAAACGCGCGTTGAACCATCAGCGGGAAAATCTTGTTGTCCAACCACGGCATGGCCGGGTCATAAAAGGCGACGAAGCCAAACATCATGCCCAAGCCCATCAGCGTGAACGCGGTGGGGAAGCCCATCATGATCACGACCACGATCAGGCACAGCATGGTCATACCCAGTGCAGCGTTGCTCATCATTACCCCTTCATTCCAATAGATTTCTCGATGGCCAGTTTCTTGGCTTCCTCATCGACGAATTCGCTGCCTTCGAGCTGCTGGGCCACCACGTCGGACTCTTGCGCGTCTTTCAGGCGGGGTGTCCACTCGCCCGTTTTGAGGCACACCACGCAGCGCACGATTTCAGACACGCCTTGCATCAATACCAGCCCACCGGCCAGGGGAATCATGAACTTGAAGGGGTAGACCGGCAGCGGGTCGGCGTTGAAAGTTTGCTCATGAATCGCCAGCGAATCCTGAAAGTAGGACCAACCGGCCCATGTCAGTGCGGCGATACCGGGCAAGAAGAAAGCGATGTACAGCACCAGGTCAATCGTGGCCTGGGTCCGGGGTTTGAAATTGCCATAGAGGAAGTCGCCACGCACATGGCCGTCTTGGCACAGGGTGTAGGCGCCGCCCATCATGAACAGTGTGCCGTACAGCATATTGCTGGCATCAAACACCCAGGCGGTGGGCGCGTTGAGCGCGTAGCGTTTGAAGACTTCGGCCACGACCAAAAGCATCAGCACCACGATGAGCCAGGCGAATGCCTTGCCCACCCAGGTGCTGATTTCGTCCGCCGTGTGTAAAAGTGTTTGAACTTTCATGAATTTTCTTTCGGGGGAAAAACAAACCAGCCACAACGGTTGCCCGGTGTGGCTGGCGCGAGGCGTTAATTATCGGCGATGTGGCCGTTACGCCAAATCAATCAGGCCTTCTTGGCACCCTTAGCAAAGTAATGGTTGTAGGCCATTTTGAAGTCAACCATGTAGTCGTTCTGCCACTGACCAGCGCGCTCGGCATAGGCCTTTTGCGAATCCAGAATCTTCTTGAACAAGGGGTTCTCACCGCCCTTTTTCTCAATGATTTTGTCCCACGAGACCAGCTGTGCCTTGAGGATGGCGTCAGGCGTCTTGTAGAACTTGATGCCCTGCTTTTTCAGGTCAATGTAGTCCTTGGAATTGCGGTCAATCGCTTTCCAGCTCATGTCGGCGCTGGCGGCCTGCACGCTGTAGTCGATGATGGACTTGAGCTCAGCGGGCAGCGCGTTGAACTTACCTTTGTTGAACAAAATCTCGAACTGCTCGCCCGACTGGTGGAAGGACTGCAACATGCAGTTCTTCACCACATCGGGGAAGCCCAGGATGCGGTCAGACGTGGCGTTGTTGAACTCGGCCGCGTCCAGCAGGCCACGGTCCAGCGCGGGGATGATTTCGCCGCCGGGCAGCGGGTTCACGGCAGCGCCCATGTCGGTGTACATGTCAACGGCCAGACCCACGGTGCGGAACTTCACGCCTTTGAGCTGCGCCACGTTGGAAATCGGCTTCTTGAACCAGCCGAAGGGTTGGGTGGGCATAGGGCCGTACAAGTAGGACACCACATCCATGTTCAATGACTTGTAAATTTCATCAAGCAGCGCCTTGCCGCCGCCGTAGTTATGCCAGGCCAGAACCATGTTGGGGTCCATGCCGAAGGCCGGGCCTGAGCCCCACAGGGCCAAAGCGGTGTTCTTGCCGTAGTGGTAAGCCACCACGCCGTGGCCGCCGTCCAGCGTGCCTTTGTTCACAGCTTCCAGCAACTGGAAGGCAGGGACAACCGCGCCCGAAGGCAGCACTTCAATCTTGAGCTTGCCGCTGGCCATGGAATTGACCTTGTTGGCAAAGTCGTTGGCGTACTCGTGGAAGATGTCCTTGGCGGGCCAGGTGGACTGGAAACGCAAAGTGGTGGTGGTCTGTGCGGTGGCCAGCATGGGGGCAGACATGGCACCAGCAGCCAGGGCGGCGCCTTTGAGCAGACTACGACGACGGGGGGTTTTGTGATCAGTCACTAAGGTCTCCAATTATAAAAAGGGGCGAAAGAGTTCAAAGGGCATTCTCCATCATCCTTCCCGACAAACTCGCTAGGGTTTTTACTAGGTCTCCCTGGATGGTTAATGCATTTTTGGAAAACAGTTTTGACTTATTTGACAGCCAAGCGTGTTTTTTTCACCTCGGGCTTCTTGCCTTGCCCTGGCGCGCAAGCTCCTCTAGACTCCAGCGTTCAATTCACCACTCTTTCAAGGAATCGATCCATGGACAGACGTCATTTTTTCCAAAGCACCAGCCTCGTCACCACGGGCGCGCTGGTGGGTTGCGCATTACCCGGCGTGGCGCAGCAGCAGGCCAAGACACCCTTTACCGTACCCGCCATCACTTTGCCCATCGTGGGCAGTGACGAGGTGTTCCCGGTGCGTCGCATCTACTGCATTGGCCGCAACTACCGCGCCCACTCGATTGAGATGGGCTCCAACCCGGACCGCGAACCGCCGTTTTTCTTCCAGAAACCCACCGATGCGATTCAGTACGTCAAGACGGGCACGGTGGCCGATCACCCCTATCCCACACTCACGAAAAACTACCACTATGAAGCCGAGCTGGTCGCCGCTTTGGGCCGAGGCGGGCGCAACATCCCGGTGGCACAGGCGCTGGACTATGTGTATGGCTACTCCCTCGGGCTGGACATGACGCGGCGCGACTTGCAACGCGCTATGGGCGACGAGAAAAAGCCCTGGGAAATCGGCAAGAGCTTTGACAAATCGGCTCCCATCGGGGCGATCCACAAACTGGCGCAAACCGGTCACTTCACCCAAGGCGATATCTGGCTCAAAGTCAATGGCCAGACCAAACAAAAAGCCAACCTGAGCCAGATGATCTGGTCCGTCGCCGAACAGATTTCCAGACTGTCTGATGCGTTTGAGCTGTTCCCCGGCGACATCATTTACTCGGGCACGCCCGAGAACGTGGGCCCGGTGGTGCGCGGCGATGTAATCGAGATGCACATCGACGGCCTACCCAACCTCAGCGTCAAAATCGTTTAACACTAACCGGCCGCCACCATGTCCCTTTTTGCAAAACTCCAGCAACGCGCCGCCGACAACAAGCCCATTCGCATCGGCCTGATTGGGGCGGGAAAATTCGGCAGCATGTACCTGGCGCAAATCCCGCGCACACCGGGTGTGCACCTGGTGGCCATTGCCGACCTGAACCCAGAGGGGGCCCGCGTCAACCTCGCCCGTGTGGGGTGGAATCCGGCTCAAACCCAAGCAGAATCAGCACAAGCAGCTATTAAAACAGGAGCAACCTGGATCACCGACGACTGGCAAGCACTGATCAAAATCTCTGAAATCGACGTCATCGTGGAGTGCACCGGCTCGCCGGTGCATGCGGTCGATCACATCTTGGGTGCGTTCGAGCAAGGCAAGCATGTGGTCAACGTCACGGTCGAGGCCGACGCCTTTTGCGGCCCGCTGTTGGCCCGCAAGGCAGCAGAAAAGGGTTTGGTCTATTCGCTGGCCTTTGGCGACCAACCCGCGCTGATCTGCGATCTGGTGGACTGGGCGCGCACCTGCGGCTTTCCCGTGGTGGCGGCAGGGCGCGGTCACAAGTGGCTGCCGCACTTCAACGAAAGCACGCCCGACACCGTCTGGGGTAACTACGGCCTGACGCCTGAGCAAGCCGCACGCGGCGGCCTCAACCCCAAGATGTTCAACAGTTTTCTGGATGGCTCCAAGCCCTCGATTGAATGCACGGCGGTCAGCAACGCCACCGGTTTGAGCGTGCCCAGCAACGGCCTGCTCTACCCTCCGGCCAGTGTGGAGGACATCCCCTTTGTCACGCGTCCGATCTCCGAGGGTGGCGTGCTGGAGAAAAAAGGCATGGTCGAAGTCATCTCTTCGCTGGAGACCGATGGCCGCGTCATCCCCTACGACATCCGCATGGGCGTGTGGGTCACGGTGGAAGCCGAGACCGACTACATCAAAAACTGCTTTGAAGAGTACAACGCCCATACCGACCCCAGCGGGCGTTACTTCACGCTGTACAAGCGCTGGCATCTGATTGGGCTAGAGGTTGGCGTCTCCGTCGCCTCCGTCGCGCTGCGCGGCGAGCCGACCGGCGTGGCCACCGGCTGGAATGCCGACGTGGTGGCCACTGCCAAGCGTGACTTGAAACCCGGCGAGCTACTCGACGGCGAAGGCGGCTACACCGTGTGGGGCAAGCTGCTGCCCGCCGTCATGTCCAAAAAAATGGGCGGCCTGCCTCTGGGCTTGGCGCACAACATCAAGGTGATTCGTCCGGTGAAAAAAGGCCAGTCCCTGACCTGGGACGACGTGCAGATGGACGACTCGCGCGCCTACGCGGTGCGCCGTGAAATGGAAAGCCTGTTCCCCCTGTGAAACCCATCCAACTCTTCGACCCCGCGTCCAGCACCTACACCTACGTGCTGTTTGACCAGGCCACGCGTGATGCCCTCATCATCGACCCGGTGGACGAGCAGATCGAGCGCGACCTGGCCGTACTGCGCGAGTACGGGTTGAAGCTGCTGTGGACGGTGGAAACCCACGCCCATGCCGATCACATCACCAGCGCCGGGCTGCTGACCGAGCACACCGGCGCGCAAACGGCTGCGCCCGCAGGCTGCGGCATCAACACCGCAGCCACGCAGTTGGAAGACGGCAGCATGCTCAAGTTTGGCCAACAGCAAATCCGTGCGCTGGCCACGCCCGGCCATACGGCGGGCAGCATGAGCTATGTGTGGGAAGACGCACAAGACGCGAACCAGGGCCATGTCTTCACTGGCGACACCCTGCTCATCAACGGCTGTGGCCGCACCGACTTTCAATCCGGCAGCGCCACCGATCTTTATCGCAGCCTGACGCAAATCCTGTTTGCCCTGCCCGACACCACCACCGTATGGCCCGGCCATGACTACCAAGGCCGCAGCCACTCCAGCATCGGTGCCGAGAAAAAAAGCAACGCCCGGGTGGCAGGCAAAACCGAAGCAGAGTTCGTCGCCATCATGGCCGAGCTGCACCTGCCTAAACCCAAACGCATCGACGAGGCGGTTCCCGCTAACCTCAGCTCCGGCCTGCGTCACGATGCGGGGGGTGGCGCCCTGCTCACCGCGCGGCTGTCTGAGGGCTACGCGGGTGACGTCTCTGCACCACTGGCGTATCAATGGATGCAGTCGGGCGAAGCGGTGTTGATCGACGTGCGCAGCGACGCCGAGCGTGAGTGGGTCGGCTTCATCCCTGGTGCTGTGGCCCTGGCCTGGAAACAATGGCCGGGCATGGCCATGAATGCCGGCTTTGATGAGGGTCTGCGCGCCGCCGTGCCGCCCGGCAAAAAAGCGTTGATGCTGTGCCGCAGCGGCGTTCGATCCATCGCCGCCGCCAAACGCGCCACCGAGTTGGGCCTACAGGCCTACAACATCCTGGAAGGCTTTGAAGGCGACCCCGACGAACATGCGCATCGCGGCCACAAAGGCGGCTGGCGCTACCAAAACTTACCCTGGCGACAGGGCTGACGACATGACATTTCTCGCCATCGACATTGGTAACACCCGCCTGAAATGGGCACTGTTCGACAGCCCCCAACCCGATGCGGCGTTGCTGGCGCAAGGCGCAGAGTTTTTGGACCATATCGACCTCCTGGCCGAGGGCGCATGGGCCAAGCTGCCTGAGCCCACCTGCATGCTCGGCTGCGTGGTGGCGGGCGACGCCATCAAACACCGAGTCGAAGCGCAAATGGAAATGTGGAACTTTGCCCCGCAGTGGGTCGTCCCCCGTGCGCAGGAAGCCGGTCTGTCCAACGGCTACGACCATCCCGCCCGCCTGGGCTCTGACCGCTGGGTCGCCATGATCGGGGCCTGGCACCGCATGCGCGCCATGGGCGCACCGCGTCCGGTGGTAGTGGCCATGGTGGGCACGGCCGTGACGGTGGAGGCCATCGACGCCAGTGGCAAGTTCTTGGGCGGCTACATCCTGCCCGGCCACGGCATCATGCTCAAGGCGCTCGAATCCGGCACGGCAGGCTTGCACGTCCCCACCGGCGAAGTCACCCCGTTCCCCACCAACACCAGCGACGCACTCACCAGCGGTGGCACCTTTGCCATTGCCGGGGCGATGGAGCACATGGTGCAAGAACTTCGCCAACACACAGGCGTGGCGCCCTGGTGCGTCATGGCCGGCGGTGCAGGCTGGAAGATGGCCCCCAGCCTGTCGGTCAAATTCGAGCTGATGGACAACCTGATTTTTGATGGGCTGCTGGAGATTGCGAAGAGTCGTTGTTTGCAGCCTCAAACCTGAGTCTGCAAGGCATCCTCAAACAACTCAGGGTTCAATCCCCGCGGCCTTAAAGATGGCCTGCCCACTGGCGCCACCCAGGTACGCAACGAAAGCGCGTGACGCTGGGGCCTGGGTTGTACCAGTCATGACGGTGGCGCTGTAGGCTGTGTAGTTTTGGATGTCAGCGGGTAGGGGGCCGACGAATTTCAGGCCCTTGTCGCGGTACAACAAAATCTCGGTGATGGCACCAAAGCCAATCTCCGTGCCCTGGCCCTTGAGCACATGCTCCAGCACCGAAGCGCCGTCGGGGTAGCGAGTGCTGCGGGCCTGAACTTGCTCGTACAGGCCTTGCTTCTTCAACCACGCTTCCAGGTACAGGCCAGTGGAGGCACGATTGAAAACAAGAGAATCGGCTTTGGTCATGGCGGCCTTCAGGCTCTCAACACTCGACAAGTCCGGCATCGGTGCGCCAGGGCGCACCGCCACCCCCAAGCCAACACGACCCACGTTGACACCGCTGGCCTCGGCCTTGCCCGCGCGCGCAAAC
>JANXSU010000097.1 GCA_025356545.1 Comamonadaceae bacterium | reverse complement strand
AATTCCACTTGACGCTCACGCGAAGACGCCGTTTTGCCGCTGGGGTTGATATTGGGGGGCGGGTTCACTGGGTATTGCGCGATAGTGGAGAGAATTTATGTGGAAATATTGGCAGGGATATTGAGGTCACGGATTCAGGATATCGATTACTGCTCTAACTTAGGAGGTCCTCAGGTTGACGGCAGACTTGTACGTTTTCAAACGAGAAACCTTTCGTTTTTCCGGGGTAGATGCGCACTTTATTAAACCCTCGCCCATTAGAAGGCAGAGGAGTTTTAAGATTATGAGATTTATCGTCGCCTGCTACGGTGAGTATAAATTTTCTTGTGGAAACATCAGGGCCAGTAGCCTCAATTGTAATTATCTTTGAGTCAACACTGAGGATGCGCGCAGAAATGTAATCCAATCTTTCGACAGGATTGTCGAAATTGAGTTCAATGAAATCGCCTTCATTTGTCGCAGTTGCGGTCATAGTTGTGCCCATCATTCCTGCGGGGTTTGCTACAAAACCTGTAGAGGAGATTTTGACCTTTATTCTGGACGGCTTGCAACTGGTCTGCACCAAGGCCGAAGTCCTCATCAACCACTCGGTGTTGTCTATGATGTAGCGCAACGGGCGATACTTCAGGTCAGGAGGGGCACGCATATCACGCTCTGGAATTTCCCAAAGCAACACCTTTGGCGGCTTGATTTGGAAGGAATCATCTCGTAGGTAGGTTTCCATACCCACCCAAGAGCCTTGGTTGGCAGGTACGCCCATGCTCACGATCTCACGCTGTAAGACATACCGAAGTGCATCAGGAAATCCAGTCCAATCCATGGAGTAGCTACTGCCTATCAGAGCCAGACCAATAGACTCACGGTTGCCCAACAGATCCTCCTTAGCAGGTGCTATTCGATCAATATTTACCTGCCCAAGTAACTCGGGTTCAAAAGGTGGGGAATTCTCTGGCACAACAGGCACGAGATCTCGCCCTTTTGATGGGCGTTTACGTTTACTGATCGTGATTTTGTATTTTTCCTCAGGTATAGAATTCAGAGATTTTATTAAACTAGGATTGCGGTCAATGGCGGACTTGACAGCTTCAGCTGCGACCATGGCACCAGCGGGTGACCAATGCGTGTCCAGACGGAAAAAAAGTGGGGTATCACTCTCACGCTTCGGACTGTTTAGGAAGGCTGTGTTGACATCAGCTACAGTAACCTTATTTGAGCGCAGCAGTTGTTGCATACGGTCATAATTACTTTTCATGTAATCGTTGAGTTTGAGATCATCAGGCAAATGCTCGGCATAAATCCTCATCTTCAAAGGCACCATAACCAAAACTAATTCAACCCCAACGTCCGCCAAGACCTTGTTGAATTTTTGAATCAAACCCAATGACGTTTCGGTAGCTGCGCTATCTACGTTGGTCGACAGTTCTGGTTTATAAAAGAGCCATTGATTCTTTCCAACTATGCCCGTGATGGAATCTTGAGCGTAGCTGGAAGCGGTACTTAATAAACTAAAAATCAAACAGGTTAAATAAAACGTCACCGAGTAATTTTTTTTCATCTAACTAAGATAAATAATAAATCTATAACTGGAATGCTTTATGCGTGAAGAATTTATTTTTTTTATATTATTTTAATAAGCTGGTTATTCTGGAGACCCATTCATTATTATCAATAACATAACGGGGATCACGATATTTATTGTTGGGTGGTGAGCGAAATTCGCGTTCAGGTATTTCCCAAATAATAAGCTTAGGTTTTCTTGTTTTAAATGCATCATCGCGCAAATAAGCATCCATGCCGTACCAAGGCCCTTGATCAACGGGCAGCGAGATATCGAGAAGTTCGCGCTGAAGTGTGTAACGAAGAGCGTCAGGGTAGCCCGTATTTTTATTGGTGTAGCTGCTGCCAATCACGGTGATACCGATGTTATCCCCACCGCCTAACAAGCCCGCTTGGCTTGCTGAGGTCTTGCTTACTTTGAAACTTAATATTTGCTCTGGTGGGAAAGCGGCAGATCCTGGAGGCATCAAGCGAACCATATCCCTAGCCCTTGTATTCGATTTTTGCTTGGCCCAAGTCAAAGCAAATTTTTCTTCTGCAGTTGCAGCTAAAGCAGTCTTTAATGCCGGGGTCGCATCAATGCCTACTTTTATGGTTTCTGCGGCCAGCATGGCGCCTGAGGGGGACCAATGGGTATCCAAACGTAGGAAGAGTGGTGTATCACTTTGGCGCAAGGGGCTTGAAAGGAATGCTTGGTTAAGATTTACAACAGCCACGCCACCAGCAGTTAGTGCTTTCACTATGTTGTCATACTTACCTGCAGTGTAGGCATCCAGCGGATTACTGGCAGGAAGTTGATCGGCATGAATACGAATCTTCGAGGGAACAATCACGACCGCTAGGGCTATACCACTACGAGCGAACAATGCATTTGCTTTTTCAAGCAATTGAACAGTGACTTGAGTGTCTTGCGCATCGCTCTGCAAGGCAAATTCATAGGGGGTAAATAGCCAGTCGCTATTCTTTCCACCGACAATGGGTTGATATCCCTGTGCCTGTACTAATGTCAGGCCGAATCCGGCTGACAATGCAGCACAAATGATTAATTTATTAAAAATTCGTTTTTTCATTTTTTATTCCTATCCTAAAATCAGTAGTTTGTAATATGAAATATGTTGATATCTTGATTGAAACCAACGACTTAGTCAGCATGTCATTTTCCCACTAAAGTGAGTTTGGACATAACTGAATTACTTTCAAAAAACCGCATTGTGGTTTTAGTTAAAAATTTAGATTAGCTTTTTCGATGAATGACTCAACGTATCAATGGTAATAGATTTTTTGATCTAGCCTCCCTTGTGTGCAGCGTTAACTCCTTCGGATACGTCTCGGGATGGTATCTTGCCTTGTTCATTATTTGTTTTTGGCTACAGGGCGATCAAAGTGAATCTGCCAGCTATGGATGCCCGGTGCCA
The DNA here is from genome assembly GCA_025356545.1 of Comamonadaceae bacterium. Taxonomy (GTDB): domain Bacteria; phylum Pseudomonadota; class Gammaproteobacteria; order Burkholderiales; family Burkholderiaceae_C; genus CANCDA01. The sequence continues at coordinate 25,249 of JANXSU010000097.1, read as the reverse complement.
GGCCCGTGAGTACTACTGCGGCTCGCCAAGCATCGACTGTATCAATTTTCAGGGAAGATTTGGCTTGACCGTTGGGCGATATACGCAAGGAAGCCCCTGATTCTGGCAGATTTATCCATACCGACACAGGCTGCTCCAAAGGCGTACTCCCTTTGACTGTGACACTTAGTTGCAGTGCAGTCGGGCTCGATTCCAGTTTAATATCTACACGTTCTCGTTCGCGCCACCAATCTGCTACTTGAGCACTAGTGGCTAGCCACATGTGATCGCGACGTGCTTTTAAGTGCTTGAGAATTTCCGTCCATTGTTCCAAGGGTAGAAAACTTTGGTTGGACATTCTCACTACAGACAAGGCGGCCATTTTCTCAGCCATGTCAAGTTCACCTAGAAAAGTCCGGTTAGCTCTATCTGGGTCACCACCCTCCATAATCTCGTCGATACTGCTCATGGTTCCTGGTAAGACTACTGTGGCTTTGATTGGAGGGGGCGTGGCTTGATCAGGCAATACCATAAAAGGCAGACGCGCTTCGACCGTACCCATAAAAGCGATATAGTGACCGAATTGACGTTCGCTTAGTACTTTTTCCGTAGTTTTGTCATAAGAATCCATAGGTGGCTTGAAACCGGCATCGACGGCCAGTTTCAAGCCAGCATCCTTGAAGTCTTTGCGCATGACGTCGAGCCGTTTGGCTTGTGTTGCTGAGGTCTGATTCTTGAAGCCGCTGAATTTATCGCCAAGATAACCGAGTTCATGTCCACGGTCTTGAAGCGTTTTGAGCATAGGTGCCGACATTGGCGCTAGTTCGCTTAAGGCAAAGTAAGTTGCGCGCCCACCAATGTCTTCGTACGACTTTGCGAAAGTCAGATCATTATCGACAATAATGTCAGTTGCTTCGATTGCCAATACAAAGGCGCTGGTATGTGGATGTGGCCAAGCAGACACATAGGCGCTTGGCCGACGCAACAGCCACTCCAATGCGTCGTAAGCTATAGCATCGAGCAGCTTGCGATCAGCTGCTAACCAAAGCCTCTCCGGATAACCTAGCACCACGGATCGTGACATTGCTCCCGTATGCTGGCGGCGTTCGTCAAATATAACGGTGGAAGTCGGTTTACCGGCGATGAAGTTACGCGACCAATCCATCATGTGCGCCGCCGTGTTTCTACCCTCTAATAGTAAGGGATACCATTCCTTGGGACGTTCAGTCCAGATGCGCTGGCCTGCCGGCAAGTGATGCGTTACTGGACTGTCACCATGAGGAATCATGAAATTGTCATCATCGTTTGCTTGGGTCGTCCCTACAACCTTGATGTCTAGGGCACGCTCCATGAAGTCAAATCCAAGCCAAGCGGCGTTCTCGCCCCGAACACCCGTCAACCAAGTTGCCAGAATGCTTCCGCCCTTAGCCCGAAAATTCACTACGGCTTGTTTTTCCCGCTGCGTTAAAACCACCGCTGAGGGTAGGAGTAACACGCCTGACGCGAGTGCTTCCAAGCGTTCTGCCGAGTTGATGGTTTTGAAAGGAATTTTGTATTTTCGAAGCAAGGCTTCCCATATACGTAGATTGGCTCTGGCATCTAGACCGCCCGAGGCGAAGTAGGCTTGTGTGGCAGGCGATGCGTACAAATGAACCTCTGGTAGCCAATTACCCATGCCGGAAACGCTCGCACCTTCGCCAAGGGTTGAGTGCTGCTGTACCAGTTCCATATGGCGAAGAGGTGCAACAAGCAGGCTTGATGCACCTACTGATGGCTTGTCGAATAGGTTGGGGGGAATAAAAAACCCTGCGGGAGGATCTGGAGGCATCCATGAGGGAGGGCCTGCGACGCCTTGTGCCTCGACCAAAGGAGAAAAACCAAATATCAAAGAGAATCCACAAACCATCAACAGGAAGTTGATACGAGTTTGGAGCCTCTCAAAATAGGATCGACCTCGCGACCGTGTTTTGGGATATCTTGTCAGAGCAGACGACAGTGATTTGCGTCTCTCAGCGGACCAGTTTTGTGTCAATTGCGTGCCTCTGTAGCTGTTCAGGGTGTTTTTTGTATTTCCTGCATAACTCTAGTCGCCCATTCAATATATCCTTTTTGTGTCAAATGCAGTCCATCAGTTGTTTCCCACTCTCCGAGTCGTGATAGTTTGAGAGAATCAATATAATGACATGGTTTAACGCTAGTTTTCAAGAAATCAGAAACTTCTCTTACTCGAATGTTTGTTTTTTTGCTATTCCCACCCTCAGTTCCCCATGGTGGACCAACAAAAATGCAAGAAATGTTACTTCCCTCAATAGTACCAGTAAGATTTCGTATTTCTTGAATAGCCCATTTCTTATCCATAGTAGGTGCCGAATAATTAGCTACAGAATCACCCATGACCAATATAACTAAATTGGGCGGGTCTACGGCAACCAGATCCAAATAAGACTTTGTATTAGGGATTTTTCCAAGCTTAAAATACGCTGGATTAGCCCCTATTTTTTCTAAGCTTCCACAATTACCTTGGATTGGCGACACCCAATGACTTGGAAATGCACCACATACCGCCAAGGTATGTACTATTGCCCCTTGGTCAGCGAGTTGATTATGTAGAATGGTGCCAAAAAAACCTGGTGTTGCTAGGTGGCTGGCGCCAAGCATTAAAATTTTAAGACCTAATAATTGCATTATAAATACCTTTAATATCCATGATTTTTCAATTCTATTGAAAATACATATGTTATTTCAGTAGTAATAAAAAAATATTTAATTTTTGAGGTGTGTTAGATAATTAAGAAGCTATTTTATCTGGCGCCATATACACTTTCAAGACCCGTGGATCCAAATAATGCGATAAGTATTAAGAGTATGGTTGTGCAAATTTTTTTTCGTAGATGTTTGTATCGATGAGAAATTTTAAAAAATAGAATTTCAGTCGTTAGATAAATTGAAACAGCAATTATGCTGATAGTTGTTTTTAGATCCAAAGCTAAATTTGCAACATAGGCGTCTCTAGACCAGTCAGGAGCAAAAAGTGCACTAAGCTTAGTTATCAATATTGAAGTATCGGATTCGGAAAAAATTATTCTTCCAACTACAATAATAATTGGAAGTAAAATTATGTTAATCCAAAACCCAAGGCGAGGCCAAGGTAGGCGAGACGCTTGATAAGCTATCATCCATCCGGTGCCATGAAATAATCCCCACGCTATAAAATTAAAAGTCACGCCATGCCACATGGCAGACATCATAAAAACCATAAGTATAGTGAGGCCAAGCCCCAGATGTTTTCTTAAGGGATTAAAAAACATCTCTTTAAGCACTGCCCCAAAACTTAAATGCCAGCGTTGCCAGTACTCAATAATATCTTTGGAGGCGAAAGGAGTATTAAAATTTATTATGGTTGAAATTCCAACAAGATTAAGTAAGCCGTACACCATAAAAGATATGCCGGCGAAGTTCAAATAGACATAAATCTCAAAAACAATACCAAATACCAAGACGTCTAGTGCATAAGTAGATGTTTTTAAAAAAAGTAACGGAGTTAATCCTGCAGCCAGAACGCTATAAAAAAAAGCACCTAAAACCAACCAGCTAAAATATATCTGTGACCTAGCTATACTAAGCGACGGATGATGTGAAGTATCGTTAACGACTGGTCCAGAACTAAATCGTAGCGGTTGTAGAATGTTTAAAAAAGTTTCTCTTAAGTTCAACTTTTCTTTATAAACCAAATAAGCTATCCCCAGTGTGGCAAAAGAAACCCCTAGCCATGGCAAGCCTTTTTCGCTTCTAGTAAAGCCAGTTAATGCGCCAATTTGTCCAGTTAGAGTTAATACGGGTGTAACTGCAAATATTGTATAAGCCAATAGAAGCCTAATTTTTTTATTAAATTTGCATACCCTATATGCAACTAAAATTGAAAATGCTAATAGAATAGTGTTTGTGGCAACAGAATAATCATTTTTGCTTATTAAATAAAAATAAGAAAAAATTATTAATAATATTGGAAACATGTACCGTGATATATTTTTCATTATTTTGATGCTGCGACTTTATAGTCGAAATATTTTTATTTCTCTATTTAAATCAATGACTGATGTGGTCATTACAGCTCACCCCTAGGAAAATATGAACCTGAAATTTACTATCTTCAACTGCTCTTGCATTGATATCAAATCCGATTTGATATCAATGCAAGTGTGACTACGTGGTCACGTATCAAAAAATAAATCTCATTACTTGCCTGTAAATCGTTCAATTTTATTAAGACCTACTTTGGCAGTCATTTTTCTATTCTCGGTTCCCATTAAAAATACACTGTAAGTGGAGCCTTGCGTCATTTTTAAGGTTGTGCGTACTAGGGCTGCTTTATCACCGGATTTCGCAGCTATCAGTTCAGCTTCTATGGGATTGACTTGGATAGAGGATGATGCACCATAGGCTATACCGGTTAAAACTTTGGTTTTGCCATCAGCCGTCAATATGTCCACGGGACCGGATTTGGCGTCTAAGTGATAGACCGTCAACAACGCTTTGAGCTTATTTGAGTTTGTTTTATCTTCGATCAAAAGTGGTTCGATATCGGTTTTCAGCGCGGGAAATGCTACGGTTAAAGCTCGTCCTTTAGCAACGTCTAGCTTTGTTGAGAGTTGTGCTGCCGTCTTGCCGGCGGCATGCAAGGCAAGGGTGTGCGTGCCAGCGCTTAGCACCATGAATTCGCTGGCCTCGCCCGGCGCTAATTTTTGAATTCGTTGACGGCCATCTACAAAAACGTCAACGGGACCTTCCCGATTGACAACGATGATACGCACATAAGAGGAATCCAACGGGGGCTCGGGGTCATAAAGCAAGCCGGCTTGCTGAGCTTGTGTTACATCACAAATGCCAGTGAGTAGAAGTCCACAAGTTGCGGAAACAAGAAATCGTAACCCTTTGATCTGCATCTGAGCTCCTAAATGAAAATACTGAATTTTGTGTTTATGGGCGATCAAAATACAGTTGCCATCGATAAGTGCCTGGTGACAAATCGTTCAAAACAAGAGCCGAGCGCCAAGCGTCTACAGCTACTATTTTGACCGAGTTTCCAGAATCTGTTCGGGATACCAAACGCATGACATTCCTTGACTCTGGTAAATTCACATACAGGGAGACGGCTTGTTTGAGTGGAGAGTTCCCCTTGATTGTCACACTCAAGAGTGGGGCAATTGGGTCAGGTTCGAGAGTAAAACTTACGCGTTCTCTCTCTCTCCACCAGTCGGCCACCTGTCCTGCCGTGGCGACCCAAGTTTTTGCATTTGGTGATTTGAGATGACTGAAAATATCATCCCATTGTTCTTTTGTGATGAAGGTTTGCTGTGCGAGCCTTAAGACTGATAAGCTGGACATTTTTTGAGACAAATCCAACTCGCTCAAAAAAGCTTTGAGTCCTTCCTCGGCATCACCTGTTTCCATCGCGTCTTCTGGGCCGCTTGACGTGCGAGGTAACACTACTGTTGGAGTACTGACAGATGAGTTGGTGCCTAGAGGCGTTGCTATAAAGGGCAGACTCGCATCGGTTGTGTCCATGAATGAGACAAAGTGTCCAAAGCCATTGGCGTAAATCAACTGTTCTGTTGTTTTATCGTAGGAGTCCATCGGAGGGTGAAAACCTGAATCTGCGGGGATGACTAAGCCTGAATTTGCCATCTCCATACGCATGGTGTTCATGCGTGTCGCCTGAGTTGCTGCGGGCTGATCTCTGAAGCCTATGAAGCGGTCTGCGAGAAAGGCAATCTCATGTCCTTGAGCTTGAATTTGTTTGAGAACGGGAACCGATTTCAAAACGATCTGAGTTAATGCGTAGTAGGTCGCCATCATGCCATTTTTTTTGAGCAAATTGGCAAGATCCAAGTCGGCCGAGTTGAATTCGTCCGATGAGTCGACCGCAAATACGACGGCACTACGGTAAGCCTGAGGCCAAGCAGATTTATAGATATCTGGTTGCCGCAGCAGCCATGTCAAGGCGTTGTGCGCGATGGCCTCAAGAAGCTTGGGATCGGATGCCAACCACAATCGCTCGGGATAGCCCAGCACGACGGAACGCGATAACCGACCTGTCGATTGAATTTTTTCATCAAAAACGATAACTGTGCCTGTTTTGTCAGGCGCAAAAGTACGTGACCAATCCATGATGTGCGCGGCTGGGTTGCGACCCACGAGACGCAAGGGGTAGGTTTCTTTGACCACTTCCAGCCATACCCGCATACCGGCAGGCAAATGGTGGGTGATTGGGTTATCCCCATAGGGCATCATGAAATTCTCTTCTTCCTCTGCCCGAGTATCTCCAACAACTTTAGCGTCCAGGGCGCTCTCCATAAATCCAAATCCAAGCCACTCACCCCTGTCGCCTCTGACTCCCGATAACCAAGAGGCTAGAACACTCCCGCCCTTGGCTCTGAAATTCACGACCGCCAATTTTTCTCGTGCAGACAAAGCCACGGATGTGGGTAGTAATAACACTCCGGCGGTCGCAGATTCCAAACGATCTACCGAAGTAATCAATTGAAATGGGATTTTGTATTTTCTTAAAAAAACTTCCCAAATTCGCAGGTTGTTTTTGGCATCAAGTCCGCCGCTTTTGAGATAACTCTCAGTGGTGGGTGATGCGTAAAGATGGACGATAGGCACCCAGGCAATCGGAGGCAACGCTGCTGAAAGGGGGGCAACTAAGGCTCTGGATTCTGGCTCGGCAACCATTTTGATGGCTCCGGATCCATTTACGCCTACTTTTTTGAATAAGCCTTCAGGGATGAAAAAACCAACCGGAGGATCCGCAGGCATCCAAGAAGGGCGACTTCCTTCAGTTGCAACGACGTTTTTATCAACTGCGGGGGGTGTTGGTGTGTTGGCGCATCCAACCAATAGTGCGAGTGCTAAAAATGTCAAACCTCCGGTAGAAACTAGAAATCGATTGATTACGTAATGCAGTTGAAACATGTTCGATTAGCTTGTTTATTCTCCACTTGCCGGTCTGCTGCGCCTTGCCCTGGCCACAACCTTCTTTCCAGCAACAGGGGTTTCTTCGCGTTCGTTGTAGTTGAAAGCCAACGGTTCTTGAAGATTGCTCGCAGGAGTTGTGAAACTCGATGTCACAGGTGCCATTTGTCTTTCGGTCGTGTTAGATCCTGATGGTGAAGGTTGTGCGGTCTTGCGCTGCATGAATTTTCCGCGCTCAGCGGTGCTGCTGGAAGGTGCGACCGTAGCCCTTTCTTCTGTCATATCTGCATCTGTTGCCTCTGAACTCTCTTGGGCTGAAAGGTGGCCAAGATAGGGCGAATAGTCTGGAAATTCGGCGTGTTTCGTCGTTCCCATCAGAGCGCTTAGACGACTGCTGATTTCAGACCCTTTGACAATGAATTCGAGATTTTCAAAAATATCTTCGGAAGATACCCCCAAAATCTTGTTCAATGTCACTTGCATGACCGACTCAGGACACGCATTGAGGAAAACGAAACAAAATGCGCCATCTGAAGAATTCAAATCCCCAGCCCGTGTCAGGCTGATGTTTTGCAGAACATCCAATGCCGATGTTCCTTGCATGGGTTGGCCGATGATCAGCACACTTGGAATGTTGAGTGTGCCGGCACGGTCTAAGATAAATTGAACTTCACGTCTGAATCGTAAAGCCGGTAAGTAGCCGCGTAGCCGCGTGGGCAGCACATTGGTCAGGGCCTCTTCAAAGTTGACCCCAACATCACGATTAATGGTTTGACCGTTCAGAGACTCTAGCAACAGTGGCACACGGCTAATGGGCACATCCTTGTGGATCACCAAGTTGATTCCCAGTCGCAACAACAAGGCCTCATTCTGGTAACGCAAAGACGCATCTTTCTCTTGAACAACTATTCGTGCACGTTGACCCAGGTTAAGGCGCATCGTATGAACTGTCTCCGCCAATTCCCGCAATTGTGTGTCGCGGGTAAAGCTAAGAATGGATACGGCGGTTCGGTGACTGTGCGTTGCGCTGTGCATACCTATCAAGGTGCCGACATGCTTCCAAACGCCTGGAATTTGGCTGGCTAAGCTACCCAATTCCGGATCCATGTAGAAGAAATGAGGTTCACCCTCCTCAACTTCTTCTCTGAATTCTGGTGTAGACCCGTTCATTACGATCTGAGCCGCCGGTGCGACTCGCGTGTAGGCCTCGTACAAACCAGAGTCGAGAGTTTTGAGGTTGTAGTTTTGAGCGGCCAAAGTGCCGTCTGGAGACTGCCAGTACTCAAAAGTAATTTCTAGGCCGTCTTTTCCACCACCGATTCGCGCTATGCCAGTCAAGCTATCCATCAGGGCATTGATGGTTTCAGAATGCTCTTCGGTGGTACGAGAAAAAACCAATAATCCCGTCAAATTCCATTGACTGAACCATTTCCTAAGGGCTTCGACCTGATCAAGCGCCAAAGAAAGATCATGCAAACTTAGCAATTCGTCGGCCTGATCGAAGATCAAGTAGCTGTTTTCTGGAATTTCAAATTGGGCCAGTTCTTGTGCAAAACGGTCCGCACCAAAGCGAAACATTTTTTTTGCAAACTCAGTCTGCGTCACAAAGATATGCAGTCGATCATCACTGATGAGTTGATTCGCATCTAAACCACCAAAAGATTCAATTCTTTGAATGAAAACTTCCGGTTTGGACGGAACGATCACAGTACAAGTCAGTCCTGACTTTAGTGCGCTAACTAGGCTGCCAGCCAACAACGGGTAACGTGCTGAAGGCGTTTCTGCCTTCAGGGCGTAGAGCCCTCCGCTGATCATGTTCGCTGATAATTCCGGCAAACCCTTAATGCCAATTTCAATGACTTGATAAGAAGGGTCTAGATTCTGTGAATCATTCATAGTCTGCACTAAGTCTCCAATCCGTTCAATTAGACGGCATCACGGCGTCATATAGATTCCATAATTTTATATGGGCAAGATTTTATTCAAAAGGAATACCACTTGGCTTCTAGCCCTCTGTACTTGAAGTATGGCAGACGCAACGTATGATGTTGCCAATTGTTTCAATTAATTGAGGAATTTTTCATGAATTTTGGTATTAACGGTAAGTGGGCTCTGGTTTGCGGTGCCAGCAAGGGCTTGGGTTTTGGTTGTGCGCAAGCGTTGGTGCGGGAAGGCGTCAATGTATTAATTGTGGCCCGCGGCGCAGAGGCGCTGCAAGCTGCGGTGCAGGCCCTGAAAGCAGACCCTGCCCGCCCGCCCAACGCGGATGTTCAGATGGTGGCCGCTGACATCACTACAGTTGAAGGTCGTGCCGCCGTGTTCGCTATCAAGAGCGATTTTGATATTGTTGTTACCAACGCTGGTGGACCACCCCCAGGCGACTTCCGTGAGTGGGATCGTGACGCCTGGATCAAGGCGGTGGACGCCAATATGCTGACCCCGATCGAACTCATCAAGGCCACGGTGGACGGTATGGCTGCACGTGGCTTTGGTCGCATCATCAATATCACCTCTAGCGCCGTCAAGGCTCCGATTGATATTCTGGGCCTCTCGAACGGCGCACGCAGCGGTTTGACGGGTTTTGTGGCGGGCGTGTCGCGTAGCAGCAAACTCGCAGGTCATGGTGTGACCATCAACAACCTGCTGCCAGGCGCGTTTGACACTGACCGACTCAAAGGCACGATGGCAGGCGCGGCTAAAAAGACAGGCCAACCGATTGAGGTCATCGCGGAAAACCGCAAGAAAACCATCCCCGCTCAGCGCTTTGGCACGCCTGATGAGTTTGGCGCGGTGTGTGCGTTTTTGTGCAGCCAGCAGGCCGGCTACATCAACGGCCAGAACGTGCTGACGGACGGCGGCGCTTACCCGGGCAGCTTCTGAAGTTCGGCTAATTGACGACGCAGGCTCTTTTCTTCCGTAAAGCGCGCGGTGGCGTCACGAGCCACCGCAAGCGAGCCCAGTAGTTGGTCCTGCGCGTCTTTGACCATCGCAAAACTCATGTCCACGTAAATTTGATCGCCACTTTTGTGCAGTGAGCGCGTGATCATGGCGATGCGGCCGGGCAGCGTACCGCTGCGGGCAATGGCTTTGTTATAGCCGTCCCAGTGGGCTTTTCGCATGCGCTCGGGAATGATGAGGTCTAGACTTTGGCCTAGAGCTTCGGTCGCGGTGAAGCCGAACACGGTTTCAGCCCCTGGGTTCCAGTCTTGAATGATGCCGTTCAGGTCGGCAAAAATAACGGCTTCCGGCATGCAGCGCAGGATGTCAGTTGACAGGGTTGACTCGCTTGGTTTTTCAATTTTTGACATCACAAATCCATTCAGGTGAAAGTTATCAATATCCAGATTAAGCGCCTGATTTACGCCGTGCCGATACTACGATGCCGCCCACAATCAGCACAAAAGCAAGCACATGGTACGCATGTGGCGTCTCGCCCAGCAGGGCGGATGACAGCAAGGCGGCAAACAGTGGCGTGAGGTTGGCAAAGAAACTGGCCAGCGTCGGCCCGGCGCGCTGCACGCCTGCACCCCAGCAGCGGTAAGCCAATAGTGCGGGTCCAATCGCGACAAACAGCAGAGCAGCAACCAAGTACCAACTCCAATCAATGTGCGCATCGGTCAACGCCCATTCCCCTGCGGCAAACAGACTCGACCAAACTAGGCCAAACACAATCTGCCCCATCAAAAAAGCCGCCCAATCACTGCGTATTGCGCTAGGCTCTTTGCCTGTTTGCGTCAGCATCCAACTGTAAAAAGCCCAGGTGAAGGAAGCAAACAACACATAGATGTCACCGGGCACCAGCCGCAGTTTGAGCAAGATGTCCACCTCACCCCGGCCCAATACCAGCAATACGCCCGTGATGGACAAAGCCGCTCCCAGCCATTGCCTGGCTGAAATACTCGCGCCAAAAAACCAGCGGCCAATTAGTAGCATCCACACCGGTGTGCTGGCGGCTACCAAGGTCACGTTGATGGGCGTGGAGGTGTGTAGCGCCAAGTACTGCAAAGCGTTGTAACAACCCACTAAAAGTCCAAACAGTGCAAAGCGCTTCCAGTGTTGCCACAGCCCGCTGCCTGGGCGCAGTACCCAGGCGGCCAATGGCAACAAAAACAGGCCAGCCAACGCCCAGCGCATCAGGTTTAGCGTCATCGGTGACACCACAGGCCCCAGCATGCGCCCAAGCACGGCGTTGCAAGCCCACATCAGCGGCGGTACGGTCAGGAGCAAAACGGTGGACAGTGTGAGGCGTGCGTTCATGCCTTGGACTGTAGCAAGTCAATCCATGGCAATATCGCAATTGACCGTAAAATTTTGTGTTTCGATTTTAAAAACCCATCATCCATAAAAACCTGGAGACTCTTCATGACCCAAATTTCATCCCGTGCCGTACGTATTGACCAAAACGGCGGCCCAGAGCAGCTCAAACTCGTGACCGTCATGGTGGGCGAGCCCGGCCCTGGCGAAATCCGCATTCGCCACAAGGCGGTGGGCCTGAACTACATTGACATGTACCAGCGCGCGGGCATGTACCCCTTGCCCCTGCCTTTGCAGCTCGGTATGGAAGCCTCAGGCGTGGTGGAAGCCGTTGGCGCGGGTGTGACGCACCTGCAAGTGGGTGACCGCGCGGCCTACGCCAGTCAGCCCCCCGGCAGCTACTGCGAAGTGCGCGTGATGCCTGCCAAGTGCGTGTGCAAGCTGCCTGATGCCATCTCCTTTGAGACCGGCGCGGCGATGATGCTCAAAGGCCTCACAGCGCAGTACCTGCTCAGCCGAACCCAGCCCCAAGGTGGCCTCAAAGCCGGTGACTTTGTGCTGTTCCACGCCGCAGCGGGTGGTGTGGGCCTGATCGCGTGCCAGTGGGCCCGGGCCATGGGCTTGCAGCTGATTGGCACGGCGGGTTCTGACGAAAAATGTGCCTTGGCCAAAGAACACGGCGCGGCCTTTGTCATCAACTATGCCAAAGAAGATTTCGTCGCCCGCGTGAAAGAAATCACTGGTGGCAAAGGCGTGAAGGCGGTGTACGACTCGGTGGGCAAAGACACCTTCCTCAAATCGCTGGATTGCGTGAGCCCCTTCGGTCTGGTCGCCAACTTCGGCAATGCTTCAGGCAAGGTCGAACCGCTGGACATCAACATGCTGGCGGGCAAAGGCTCGCTGTATGTGTCGCGTCCCACCTTATTCACCCACATCGCCACGCGTGAGACCACGCAAGCTATGGCGGACGAGCTGTTTGCGATGGTCACCAGCGGCAAGGTCACCATTCGCATCGACCAGCGTTTCCCGCTGGAAGACGTGCAAGAAGCGCATCGCTCACTCGAAGCGCGTAAGACCACGGGCTGCACTATCCTGACTTTGTAAGCCGTCATCGTACGACAAGCGCCACCGCACAAGAGGCCAGGAACATGACCAGCAGCTCAGTTTCCAACGCTGAACAACAAGCCCGCATCGACCTGGCTGCCTGTTACCGATTGGTGGACTTGTACGGCATGAGCGACATGATCTTGAACCACATCACGGTTCGGGTGCCGGGGGAAGACGACCACTTCCTCATCAACCCCTTTGGCCTCATGTACCACGAGATCACCGCCTCCAGCCTCATCAAGGTGGCGCTGGACGGCACTGTCGTCCATAACCCCATGCTGACTACACCGTCAACCAACCCGGCTACGTGATCCACAGCGCCATCCACGGCGCGCGCCACGACATCACCTGTGTGCTGCACACCCACACACCGGCCGGCATGGCGGTGTCCGCGCTGGACTGCGGCTTGCTGCCCCTGAACCAGACCGCCATGCGCTTTGCGGGTAGCGTGGGCTACCACGACTTTGAAGGCGTGGCGGTGGACTTGGACGAGCGCCAGCGTCTGGTGGACGACCTGGGCGACAACGACGTCATGATTTTGCGTAACCACGGGCTGCTCACCGTGGGCGTCACGGTGGCCGAGGCCTTTGTGAACATGCTGCGCTTAGAGCGCGCCTGTCAGACCCAGCTCTTGACGATGTCAGCGGGCGTAAGCCTGCGCATGCCGCCGCAGTCTGTCATAGACAGGACTTTCCAGCAACTGCGTCGCCAACCCTCACCCGACAAAAACGGCCGCTTCCCACCGCATGGTGAACGCGAGTGGCCAGCCCTGCTGCGCCTACTGGATGAGCGCGACGCCTCCTACAAAAATTGACACAAACGCGCTAACACAGACGCGTCCTTCAAACGACTGTGCTCCCCCTACTTGGGGCCTTTTAGGTTGGCAGGTTTGCGCGAGGTTTAGGCTGCTTTACGCCCCGCCTCTGCCAGCGCCGTGTGCACGCTTGCTGGCGTGAAGGGGATGGTGCGCAGACGCACGCCTGTGGCGTCAAAGAATGCGTTGGCAATCGCCGCAGGCACGGTGGTGGGCGTTTGCTCACCCGCGCCCCAGGCCGGCTGGCCGGGCTGGTCGATCAGCACGGTTTGCACGGTGGGCGTGTCGGGGAAGCGCAGGATGGGGTAGCTGGCCCAGTCCACGCTGTTGATGGTGCTACCGCTCCACTGCACCTCTTCCATGAGGGTGCGGCTCACGGTTTGCATCACACCGCCCTGGATCTGGTTTTGCACGCCGTCCGGGTTGATGATCTGTCCGCAGTCATGCGCCACAAACACCTTGGTCACCGAAATCTGCCCCGTGCTGCGGTTGACCTCTACCTCGGCCACGGTCGCCACGTAGGTGATGGCGTTGTTGTAGCGCACATACGAGATACCGCGCCCACGCGCGATGTTGCCCGCGTTGACCTGTGTGGCCGACGGACGACTCTGCCAGTTCGAGGCCTTGAGCACCGCGTTGATCACCCCGCTGGCCCGTGCATCGGTCAGGTGCTTCAGGCGGAATGCGGCGGCATCCGAACCGGCGGCAGCCGCCAGCTCGTCCATGAAGGATTCGTTGGCAAAGCTGTTTTCGATACGACCCGGGCTGCGCAGGTGCGAGGAGCGCAGGAAAGTTTGCTGAACATGCTTGGTGGTCACCAAAATGTTGGGCACCGCGTAGGGTGCTCCGGCGTTCTGGAACAGAAAGCCGACCCAGTTGCCCGGGCGCGGTATGCCGGTGTCGCTGGCCGCCAGCAGCGGGAAATCCAGCGGCTTGAAGGCGGCGATGTGGTTGAGCGCGATGTAGAAGTCGCCTTTCCAGCCGGTGATCTTGCCTTGCGCATCCAGGCTGCCTTCCAGGTCCATGCTGCGCGGGGGGCTTTTGGGCGCCAGTGCGGTTTCGTCCTGGCGCATCCACTGCACACGGACCGGTTTGCCGATTTTGATGGCGATCAGCGCCGCGTCTGCCGTCGCGTCTTCATGGCCGTTGCGGCCGTAACAACCCGAGCCGTCCAGGTACACCAGACGGATGGCCTCCTTGGGCAAGCCGGTGATGACGGCCAGCTCATGCTGCATGGAGTGGGTGGCTTGCGAGGCCGACCAGCACACCAGTTGCCCGTTCTGGAAGTCGGCCACCGCGCAGGAGGGGCCGATGGAGGCATGGGTTTGCACGGAGAAGTTGTAGGTGGCTTTGACGCTGCGCGCACCACTGCTCAAAGCTTGAGCCACATCGCCCACTTTTTGCGTGGCTTCTTCCTTGGCCAGGGGCATCTTGCGCCAGGCCTCGAAAATTGTGGCCTTGGCTGGCAAGTCAGGGCCCGCCGTCCAAGTGGCTTGGATGGCTTGCGAAGCCTTGATGGCCGCCCATTCGGTCTTGGCCACCACCGCCAGGAAATTGCCTTGGCGAACGGTTTGCACAAAGCCGTTCACGCGCTTGGCCGGGGCATCGTCAAAGCCCTGCAAGCTGGCACCGATTTGCAAGGGGCGGATCACCCGGGCGTGCAGCATGCCGGGCAGGCGCAGGTCGTGTACATAGGGGTGTTCGCCGCTCACCTTGCCGGGAATGTCCACACGGGGAATCGATTGGCCCACGAGTTTGTAGTCGGTGTGTTTTTTCACCGCGACCTTGGGGTCCACCTTGACTTCAAAACCTTGACCAATCAGGCTGCCGTAGCTCGCGGTTTTGCGGCTGGCCTCGTGACCAATCACGCCGTCACTCACCACCAACTCGGAGACCGGCACGCCCCACTGTTGCGCGGCCCGTTGCAGCAGGGCCAGGCGCGCGTTGGCGGCGGCGATACGTAGCTCGCTGCCGCCCTGCGAAATGGTGATGGCCGCCCCGGTGATCCATTGATCGGGCGTGGTGGCGGTGTCGCCCATGACCATCTCGATGCGGTTGAACGCCACATCCAGCTCGTCGGCAGCAATTTGGGTCAGTGCGGTTTTGGTGCCGGTGCCCAGATCGACCTTGCCCACATACAGGGTGATGCGGTTGTTTTTGTCGATGGTCAGCCAGGAGTCCAGCGCGTCTTTGGCCACGCTTTTGGCAGCCGCCAGATTGGGGGCCGCTTGGGCCTCGCTGGTCAAAGAAAAGCCCACGGTCAGCACACCTGCGCCAGCCGCACCCAGAAATTGACGTCGGTTGAAGTTGTTCATCTTGGTCTCCTCAGGCGGTGATGGCGCGTTTAACCGCAGCCACAATGCGTTGGTGGGTGCCGCATCGGCACAAGTTGCCGGCTAGCGCCTCGTTGATCTGCTGATCCGTCGGGTTTTTGTGGGTGGACAGCAGGGCAGTGGCGGTCATGATCATGCCGTTGATGCAGTAACCGCACTGCGCGGCCTGGGTGTCAATAAAGGCCTGTTGCAGCTTACCTGGCTTGGTTGAGCTGCCCAATCCCTCCAGGGTGATCACGGCCTTGCCTTGCACTTGGGCCGCGGGTGTGATGCATGAGCGGGTGGCCTGACCATTGACCAGCACGGTGCAGGCACCGCATTGGCCTTTTCCGCAACCATATTTAGGGCCGTTGAGGCCGATCTGGTCGCGCAGGGCGTAAAGCAGGGGGATGTCCTGGTCGGCATCGACTGAGCGGTGTTTGCCGTTGACCTTCAATTTCATTTGAGCCATGGGTGTCTCCATCATTGACAGCACATACGGGCATCTGCCCAGCCGACGACTTGGGGCTGCGTGAGCCCAAGCGTTGCTGCAAATGATAAGACGCTTCGCCGCCATGCGCCCTCGGGCAATCCCTTAGATAGTCCGCGAGAACAGGCAGCAGGCGAGCGCGCTCAAGACTTGCTGCGGCGCACGCGCAGCAGCTCGTCCAGAATCATGCAGGCCGCGCCGATGCTGATGGCGCTGTCGGCCACGTTAAAGGCCGGGAAGTGCCAGCCATGCCAGTGGAAATCGAGAAAATCGATCACATAGCCGTGCAGCAACCGGTCCAGCACATTGCCGATGGCCCCGCTCAGGATGCAGGCCATGGCAAAGGAAAACAGCTTTTGGCCCGCATGTGCCTTGAGCATCCACAAAATAAAGCCCGTAGCCGCCACGCCGATACCGACAAAAAACCAGCGTTGCCAGCCCGAGGCCTCGGCTAAAAACGAGAAGGCCGCGCCGCTGTTGTGCACGCGCACCACGTTGAAAAAGCTGGTGACGTAGGTGCTGTCGCCTAGGTGGTAAGCGCCCACGATCAGTACTTTGGTGAACTGGTCGGCCAGCAACAGAATGAAGGCTAAGCCCAGCCAGGGCAAGATGCCGCTTGAAGATGATCTTTTGAAAGCCATGGGCTAAGTCCGTTCGGGTTGAGCTTGTAATCAAGCGTGCTGGCGGTCTTCACCCGCACCAAACAAATTGCTGGTGCAGCGGCCACACAGGGCGGGGTGGGCTGGGTCAACGCCCACGTCGTCCCGGTAGTGCCAGCAGCGTTCACATTTAGTGCCATTTGAGGCTGTAGCCTTTATTTCAATAGCGTGACCAGCTACTAAATCAATAGCAGATGTGATGAAGACAAACTTCAAATCATCGCCCAGGCTGGCCAGCAAGGCGTGGTCATCAGCACCCACAGTCAAGCTCACATGGGCTTGCAGCGATGAGCCAACTTGACCATCGGCGCGCAGCACTTCAATGTCTTTGTTGACCGCCTCGCGCAGCTCACGAATGCGACGCCATTTGGCCAGCAGGGCTGCGTCGGCTGCATTCAAATCGGCATAAGTTTCCATGAAGATGGACTCGGACTTGCCCGCCACCTTCCACGCCTCTTCTGCCGTGAACGAAAGAAAGGGGGCCATCCAGCGTAAGAGCGCGTGCGTGATCTGGTGCAGCGCAGTTTGCGCACTGCGTCGGGCCATTGATTTGGGCGCGGTGGTGTAGAGCCGGTCTTTGAGCACGTCCAGGTAAAAACCGCCCAAGTCTTCCGAACAATAGAGCTGCAGCTTGGCCACCACCGGGTGGAATTCATAGACCTCGTAGTGCGCCAGGATGTCGGCTTGCAACTCGGCGGCACGGCTCAGGGCGTAGCGGTCGATCTCCAGCATCTGTTCCATCGCCACGGCGTCGGTGGCCGGGTCAAAGTCGCTGATGTTGGCCAGCAAGAACTTGAGCGTGTTGCGGATGCGGCGGTAGGTGTCCACCACGCGGGCGAGGATTTTGTCGTCGATACCCAGATCGCCCGAGTAGTCTGTGGCAGCGCACCACAGGCGGATGATCTCTGCGCCCAGCTTGTCGCTGACCTGCTGGGGTGCGACCACGTTGCCCTCGCTCTTGCTCATCTTGCGGCCCTTGCCGTCCACGGTGAAGCCGTGGGTCAGCAAGCCCTTGTAGGGCGCGTGGTCGTACATGGCGCAGGCGGTCAACAGCGAACTGTGGAACCAGCCCCGGTGCTGGTCGTGGCCTTCCAGGTACAGGTCGGCGGGCCAGGTGGACTGCGCGGCATGGCTGTGGCGCAGCACATGGTCGTGCGTGGTGCCGGAGTCAAACCACACGTCCAGAATGTCGGTGCACTTGGTGTAGTGCTGGGCATCCTCACCAATGATGGATTCGGTGCTGGCCTTGCTCCAAGCCTCCACGCCACCGACCTGCACCATGGCGGCAGCCTGGTCCATGATGGCCATGGTGCTCGGGTGCAACTCGCCGCTGTCTTTGTGGATGAAGAAGGGCAGGGGCACGCCCCAGTTGCGCTGGCGGCTGATGCACCAGTCGGGGCGACCGGCGATCATGTCGCGCAAGCGGGTTTTGCCGTTCTCAGGGTAGAACTGGGTTTCTTCGATGGCGGCCAGGGCGAGTTGGCGCAAGGTCTGCGCCGCCTTGTCTTTTGTGAAAACCCCTTCGCCTTCGTCCATGCGCACAAACCATTGCGCCGCAGCGCGGTAGATCACCGGGGTTTTGTGACGCCAGCAATGCGGGTAGCTGTGCGTGATGTCGTGGCTGGCGAAGAGTCGTCCGGCATTGCGCAGCGCCTCGATCACGATGGGCACGGCCTTCCAGATGTGCAGACCGGCGAACAGGGGGAACTCGGGCTCGTAAGCGCCGTTGCCCTGCACCGGGTTCAAGATGTCATCAAACGCCAGGCCGTGCGCGACGCAGCTGTTGAAGTCTTCCACGCCGTAAGCGGGGGATGAGTGCACGATGCCGGTGCCGTCGTCGGCGGTGGCGTAGTCGGCCAGGTAAACGGGTGAGAAGCGCTGGTAGCCCGCAGTGCCGTTCTCGTCTTTCACGTCATACAGCGGGTGCTTGAAGTTGATGTGATCCAGCTTTTGACCCTGCGTGGTGGCCAGCACCGTGCCGGTCAGGCCAAAGCGCTCCAGGCACTTGTCCACCAACACAGCGGCCAGCAGCAGCAGGCCGCGCTCGGTCTGAACCAAGGCGTAGTCCAGCGCCGGGTTGAGGTTGAGCGCCTGGTTGGCGGGGATGGTCCAGGCGGTGGTGGTCCAGATCACGGCGTAGGCGGGCTGATCCAGCTTTGTCAGGCCAAAGGCCTGAGCCAGCTTCTCCGGCTCAGCGCACTCAAAACCTACGTCCAGCGTGGTGCTCTTCTTGTCCGCGTATTCAATCTCAAATTCAGCGAGCGAGGAGCCGCAGTCAAAGCACCAGTACACCGGCTTCAAACCCCGGTACACAAAGCCGCGCTCCATGATGCGTTTCAAGGCGCGGATTTCATTGGCCTCGTTGCCGAAGTCCATCGTGCGGTAGGGGTTGTCCCACTCGCCCAGCACGCCCAGGCGCTTGAAGTCGGCCATCTGACCCGCGATCTGCTCGGTGGCGAAGGCGCGGCTCTTGGCCTGCACGTCGTCACGGCTGAGTTTGCGGCCGTGCAGTTTTTCAATCGCGTTTTCAATCGGCAGGCCGTGGCAGTCCCAGCCCGGCACGTAAATCGCGTCCATGCCCTTGAGCTGGCGCGCTTTGACAATCATGTCTTTCAGGATTTTGTTCACCGCGTGGCCGATGTGGATCTGGCCATTGGCGTAGGGCGGGCCGTCGTGCAGCACGAACTTGGGCGCGCCGCAGCGTGCGTCACGCAGCTTTTTGTAGATGCCTTTGTCTTCCCATTCCTTGACCCAGCCCGGCTCGCGCTTGGGCAGGTCGCCGCGCATGGGGAATGGGGTGTCGGGCAGGTTCAGGGTGCTGCGGTAGTCGGGCTTGGCGTCGGACGTGGTGGCGGACTTGGAAGAAGGGCTTTGGTCAGTGGTCATGAGAAGGCGTGGAGGCAAAGTAGGCACGCGCTTCATCACAATCTTTGGCGATGCCTTTTTGAAGGGCATCCAGGCCGTCGTACTTGAGCTCGTCGTGCAGTTTGTAGAGCAGCTCTACGCGAATGATTTTACCGTAGCCCCCGTCGGCCCCCAGGCTTGCAGGCCAGTCCAGGCAATAGGTTTCGAGCAGCACCCGACCGCCATTGACATCGCTCGGGTCGAGTGAGGGGCGAATGCCCAGATTGGCCACGCCTTGCAGCGGCTCAGGGCTCAAGCCATGCACCAGCACCGCAAAAATGCCGTTGGCAGCGGGCTTCCAGTGGGCAAAGCGCAAGTTGAGGGTGCGAAAACCCAGGGTGCGCCCCAGTTTGGCGCCATGCAGCACATGGCCGGAGATGTGGTACGGGTGACCCAGCAGGCGCGCGGCGTCTGCCATGCGGCCTGTGGCCAATGCGTCGCGCACGGCCGAGCTGGAAACGCGCAGGCCGTGCACCTCGTAGCTCATCATGCGGGCCACGTCAAAACCCAGAGCCACACCGGCGGCATCCAGCATGGCGTAGTCACCTGCGCGCTTAGCACCAAAGCGGAAGTCGTCGCCCACCAGCACGTAGCGCGCGCCTAGTCCTTTGATCAACACATCGTCGATGAAGGTTTGGGGCGACAAGGCCGCCAGCCGGGCATCAAAAGGCAGGACGATGGTTTGATCGACCCCACAGCGCTCCAGCTCGGTCAGCTTGTCGCGCAGCGTGCCCACGCGTGCCGGGGCCAGGTGAGGCTGGTGGCTGAGGGCGGCAAAGTAATCGCGTGGGTGCGGTTCAAACGTCATCACGCAACTGGGCACTCCACGTTGCCGGGCCTCACCGCGCAGCAAGGCCAGCATGGCTTGGTGGCCCCGGTGCACGCCGTCGAAATTGCCAATCGTCAGGGCGCAAGCCGGGGCAATGCCGGGGTGGTGGAAGCCGCGAAAAACCTTCATAGCGTTGCTTTGATTTTGAGAGGGGAAATGAAATAAAAACAGCGTATATTGTGGCGTAGCGGCTAGGTAGGTGAACACTCACAGGCCGTGAGAGACGTTGGCGTTCCGAATTGTTGGTGTTTTGACCATTTCAGGAGGCGTGTTTTGAAAGTCTTGAAGCTGTCGGCCCAAGGGCTGCCCCAATCGTGGATTTCGCTAGAGCAAGCGGTGATTCATTACGCCGCCGATGAGGTGCGCTGGGAATCCGGCGGCGAAGTGGCGGTGTTTCACGGTGGGCATAACGCCATCACCGGCTTGCAATCCATCATCACCGTCAACAGCATCATCGGCACCCGTGGCGTGCCCAGCATCAACCCCTTCAACCTGCGCCCCAGTTTGACCAACAGCAAGCTCTTCACACGGGATCGCAACATCTGCGCCTACTGCGGTGATGTGCACCATGAAGAAGAGCTCACGCGCGAGCACATCATCCCCTTTGCCCAGAACGGCATCGACACCTGGATGAACGTCGTCACCGCCTGCCGCGCGTGCAACCACCGCAAGAGCAGCCGCACGCCCGAGCAGGCCCATATGCCGCTGCTCTACGCCCCCTATGTGCCCAGCCTGTGGGAAGACTTCATCCTGCGCAACCGCCGCATTCTGGCCGACCAGATGGAGTTTTTGATGGCGCACGTGCCGAAGTCGTCCCGACTTTTGGTTTGACGAGGGCGTTCTTTCAGGCTGACTTCAGGCTAAGGCCTGCGATTTGAGTTCAGTCGTCGAGAAGTACAATTTTCTTGAATTTCAATTCCAACGCTCACGCTAAACAAGGATGATCTTTGCAAATCCAAATTAACGGTGCGCTTCGCAGTTGCGACGCGCACGAGAACACCAAAGCCCTGTTCGTTTTACGCAATGACTTGGGGCTGGTCGGCGTCAAGATGGGCTGCGTCGAGGGGCATTGCGGGTCTTGCATGGTGTTGGTGGATGGGCTGCCCATGACCACCTGTGATTTGCCGCTGTGGGCCTTGCAGGGTAAGTCGGTGCTGACGCCTGAGGGAGTAGGTTCGCCGGATCACCTCCATCCCGTTCAGCAGGCCTTGCTGGAAGAGCAGCCTGGGCAGTGCGGCTATTGCCTGAGCGGCATTATGATGACGGCGGTAGCGTTGACGAATCGCCAGCCAGCGCCTTCTGAGCAGGAGGTGCGCACCGCGCTGGACAAGCACCTGTGCCGCTGTGGAAGCCATCCGCGCATTGTCAAAGCAGTGATGAAAGCCATTCAAACGGGGAACGCAGCATGAGCACCGTCATGAAAGCACGCGGCTTTGTCAAAGGCAGCCTGGACAAGAACCCTCTGCTGGGGCAGTGGCTTGCGTTTGATGTGCCGGGGCAGGTGACCCTGCGCGTGGGCAAGGTGGACATTGGGCAGGGCATCTCCACCGCACTGGCGCAGATTGCCGCCGAAGAACTTGATGTGTCGTTGGCGCGCATCGCCAACACCGACATTAACACCGCGCAGAACCCGGACGAAGGGGTGACGTCGGGCAGCTTCTCGATCGAACATTGCGGGGCGGCTGTGCGCATGGCCTGCGCGACGATCAGGGCCATGGCTATCACGCAGTTTTGCCACGCCCATCAGGTGGCGGCTACGACGGTGAAGATTGCGGATGGTCGCTTGACATCGAGTGCTTCGGATACGCACGCTAGCTACTGGGATTTGAACTTGCAAGCGCACCTGGGCGAGCCAGTGTCCGAGCAGGCCGTAACCAAGCCGGTTTCGCAGTACACCAAGGTGGGGTTTACCGAGCCGCGCATTGATCTGGCCAAAAAACTATTCGGCCAAGCCAGCTTCATTCAAGACCTGGTGCTGCCCGGCATGTTGCATGCCCGCGTGGTGCGCACGTCGAACCGGGCGGGGCATGTGGTGAGTGTGGATGAGGCCAGTTTCAAGCAGCGCATGCCCTGCGTGACTTTGGTCAGAGACGGTTCGTTTTTGGGCGTGATGGCAGCGCGTGAAGAAGTGGCCATGGCGGCGGCGGAACTGCTGGAAACCTTGGTGCAATGGCACTTGCCCGCTGTGCTGCCGGACTGTGGTGACTTGGCGGGTTTCCTCACCCGCACGCCGTCTGAACGGCACATCGTTTTTGAAAAATCAGACCCAACTGCACTGCTTGCATCGACTTTGCCAGCAGGCAGCACGCAGTTGAGTGCCTCGTATTCACGCCCCTTCATCGCCCATGCGTCGATTGGCCCGTCGTGCGCCGTAGCGCAATGGCAGAGTGAAAAGCTGGAAGTGTGGTGCCACAGCCAAGGCATCTTTAACCTCAAGACAGACATTGAAGTTTTCCTGCGCCGCGAGTTTGCGGATTCTGCCGACGCTGCCGCGCCCGCTGTCGTGGTGCACCACGTGGACGGGGCGGGCTGCTATGGCCACAACCCGGCGGATGACGTGGCCCTTGATGCTGTGCTGCTCGCGCGCGCCGCTGCGGGACAGCCGGTGCGCGTGGTGTGGTCGCGGGCGGACGAGTTGAGCTGCGGCCCCAGTGGTTCGGCCCATTGGGTGAACTTGCAAGCCGATCTGAGCCCGAACGGCCTCATCCAAAATTGGAAGCATGAGAACTGGTCTAACGGCTACACCTCGCGCCCAGGCCGCTCGGCAGCGGGTGCTTTGTCGTTCAAAGCAGCGTCAGAATTGGCCCAACCGTTTGCCGCACCCATCGCGCTAGACCCGCCCATGTCCGCCGGTGGTGGCGGTGACCGCAACGCCATCCCCGACTACGACTTCCCCCAGCAAAGTGTCGTGTACCACCGGCTGCTGGAGATGCCCATTCGCACCTCGGCCATTCGCGCGCTGGGCGGTTATGCCAATGTGTGGGCCATCGAATGTTTCATGGACGAGCTGGCGCATGCCGTGCAGCGTGACCCGGTGGCTTTCAGGCTGCAACACCTCTCAGACCCACGGGCAAGGGCGGTCATCGAGAAGGCGATTGAACAAGCCCCTTGGTGGCACGACAAGAGCCAAGACCAAGAGGGCACCGGGCGCGGCCTGGCCTTTGCCCGCTACAAAAACAACGGCGCTTGGTGTGCCGTGGCGGTACTGATACGGGCACAGGCGTCGATCCGCGTGGAGCGCGTCTCCATCGCCGCCGACGTGGGCCTGGTCATCAACCCCGATGGCGTCAAAAGCCAGTTGGAAGGCGGCGCGATTCAGAGTTGCAGTTGGACGCTGAAAGAAGAACTGCGCTTCACCCGCGAGACCATGCTGACCCGCAGCTGGGAGGACTACCCCATCCTCAACTTCTCCGAAGCCCCAGTCGTGGACGTGGCCCTGATTGACCGCCCCAACGAGCCCTCAATCGGCGCAGGCGAAGCCACCCAAGGCCCCACTGCCGCTGCCATTGGCAACGCTGTGTTCGACGCCCTGGGCGTGCGTGTTCGCCAGTTACCGTTGACGCCGGAGCGGATTTTGGCGGCGCTGTCGGTTTGAGGCTTTAGGCAGGCAGTTCAGGCCAGCGCTTCAGACAAGCGATTCAGGCAAACACACCCGCCGTCGCCTGCATGCGTTGTGACACCTCGCCCAGATGGTGCAGACTATCGCCAAACGTCATCTCCATCTGAGTGAGTGACTTGAAGTAGTGGCTCACGATCAGCTCGTCCGTCACGCCGATGCCGCCGTGCAGTTGCACCGCTTGTTGGCCGATGAAGCGCATGGATTGGCCGAGTTGCACCTTGGCGCGGGCCAGGGCGCGGCGGCGCTTATCCGCCGGGGCGTTGAGTTTGAGGCTGGCGTAGTAGCTCATGGAGCGGGCCAGCTCCAGTTGCATCTTCATGTCGGCCACGCGGTGGCGCAGGGCTTGAAAGCTGGCGATGGTCACACCGAACTGTTTGCGTGTGTTCATGTAGTTGGCGGTGGCGGTCAGCGTCATGTCCATCACGCCCACGGCTTGGGCGCAGGTGGCGGCGATGCCGATGTCCACGGCGTGTTCCAACGCGGTCAGGCCGTCAGATGAGATGAGTTGTGCCGGGGTGTTGCTCAGCGTGATGTCAGCGGCGCGGCTGCCGTCTTGCGTGCCGTAACTGTGTGTGGCCACACCACGGGCACTGCGCTCCACCAAGAATAAGGCGATCTGGCCGTTCAGTCGGGCGGGGACGATGAAGGCGTCCGCCTGGTCACCGCAAGGTACTATGGTTTTGATAGCTGCTAGTGCGTATCCTGTGGGCGTTTGAGTGGCTTTTGCCTCGCAAAAATCAAGCTGAAAACGGGATTTTTTCTCTTGATGTGCCAGCACGACCAGCACCTCGCCGCTCGCCATGCGTGGCAGCCAAGCAGACTTGAGTTCGGCGGGGGCGTAGCCCGACAGCACGCCGCTAGAAATCAGCGTTTGCGCCAGTGGCTCCAGCACGATGCCGCGCCCCAGCTCTTCCATCACTACCATGCCCTCCACCGGCCCCATGCCGATACCACCGTCTTCCTCAGCGATGTAGAGCCCGCACAGGCCCAGCTCCGCCAGCTCGGCATAGGCCTCAGGCGAGTAGCCGCCCGCCGCCACGATGGCGCGGCGGCGTTCGAAGCTGTAGCCCCGGCCTACCCATTTGCGCACCGCGTCGCGAAGTTGTTCTTGGTCGTCGTTGAAATCAAAGTCCATTTTTTTCTCCTGCTATCAGCCCAGAACACCCTGAGACACGATGTTGCGTTGCACCTCATTGCTGCCACCATAAATCGTGGTCTTGCGCATGTTGAAGTAGCCAGATGCCAGTGGCGCGTGGGCGCTGGTGGCAGCGTCGCCCTGCCAGCCTGCTTCCATGGCCTCACGGATC
>JANXSU010000211.1 GCA_025356545.1 Comamonadaceae bacterium | reverse complement strand
GGCAGCTTCAAGTCCGGGGTCAACACCCAAGCCGTCCAGCCACTGTAGTTTTTCTTCCAGTGCGTGGCGAGCTGGCTGAAAAATTCGCCGCCGTCTTCGGTCTGCGCTGCCTCACGTGCGCCACTTCTTCCGCCTTGCTCGACACCTGAAACGCCCGCTACACCGGCCACGGCAATGCGCTCACCATACGGCGGGTTGATCAACATCACACCCGGCACGTCGGATGGCGGTAAGCGCTGCAAGGCGTCGCCACCGCGAAACTCAATCACATCGGCTACGCCAGCCCGCTGCGCATTGCGCTGGGCAAAGTCCACCATGCGGTGCGACACATCGCTGCCAAACACCAGCGGCGCTTGGCCGGGCTCGGGCTTGACCACTTGGCTGTCGGCCTCTTGCTTGAGGGCCGTCCAGACGTGCGGCTGGTAGGGCAGCATCTTCTCAAAGGCGAAGCGCCGCAGTGAGCCCGCCGCGATGTTGCAGGCGATTTGCGCGGCCTCGATGGCGATGGTGCCGCTACCGCAGCAGGGGTCGTACAACGGCAGTAAATCGTCTTCACCCTCTGCCCAACCACACGCTGCAATCATGGCAGCAGCCAGGGTTTCTTTCAGCGGGGCTTCGCCCTTGTCCTCGCGCCAGCCGCGTTTGAAAAGTGGCTCGCCCGAGGTATCAATGTAGAGGGAGAGCGTATCGGTGGTGAGGTGGGCGTAGAGGCGCACATCGGGCCACTGGGTGTCCACATCGGGGCGGGCACCTCGTTTGTCGCGGAAGCGGTCGCACACCGCGTCTTTAATCTTGAGCGCGGCAAAGTTGAGCGAGGTCAGCGGACTATGCTGGGCGGTCACTTCCACCTTGATCGTCTGCTTTGGGGTGAACCATATCTCCCATGCCACCTCTGAGGCTGCACGGTAGAGGTCTTGCTCGGTGCGGTACTCACCGTAAGAGAGCTGCACCAGCACGCGCTGGGCCAAACGGCAGTGCAGGTTGAGCAGCATGGCGTCACGCCACGAGGCCGTGGCCAGCACGCCTCCCCGGCGCGTGAGCAAGTCTTGGCCTTGCAAGCCGGTGAGGGCGTGCACTTCAGCGGCCAGAAAGTCCTCTACGCCAGCGGCGCAGGGGAGGAAGAGTTGGAGTGAATTCACAGTGTTTTTCTCAGGTTCGTCGGGGCAATTTTCAACCCCTCGCGATATTTGGCCACAGTGCGGCGGGCGCATTCAATACCTTGCTCTTGCAGCATGTCGGCGATCTTTTGATCGCTCAAGGGTTTGCGTGGATTCTCTGCGGCGATGAACTGTTTGATGAGGGCGCGCACTGCCGTGCTGGAGGCCATGCCGCCCGCTTCGGTGTCCAGCCCCGAGCCAAAGAAATACTTCAACTCAAACGTACCAAAGGGTGTGGCCATGTACTTGGCCGTGGTCACGCGGCTGATGGTGGACTCGTGCAGGCCGAGTTCATCCGCAATTTCGCGCAGCACCAGCGGGCGCATGGCCATCTCGCCATGGCTGAAGAAGTTTTTCTGCCGCTCCACAATGGCTTTACTCACGCGCAGAATGGTGTCAAAACGCTGCTGGATGTTTTTGATGAACCAGCGCGCCTCTTGCAAGCGCTGCTGCATGCCCGCGAACTGGGCGCTGTCTTTGCCCGCACCGCGTCCGCCCTTCATGGCATTGGCGTACAGGTCATGCACACGCAGACGCGGCATGACATCGGGATTGAGCTGCACGCGAAAGCTCGCACGCGCCCCACTGCCGACTTGTTTAACGATCACGTCGGGCACCACGATATTGCGCTCCACCTCGGCAAAGGGACGGCCGGGCCGGGGCTCCAGACGGGCAATCAAGGCCAGCCCCTCACGGGTCAGGGCGTCGCTGCCGCCGCACAGTTGCACCAGACGGCGCACGTCGCGCCGGGCCAGCGCCTCCATGGGTTGGGCGCAAATTCTCAAGGCCAACGCGATGACGCTGTGTTGATGCCCGTCGCCTTGGTTGGCGGCCTGCCGAGCACGCAGTTGCAGCGTCAAACACTCCGCCAAATGACGCGCACCTACCCCGGCGGGCTCCAGACTTTGCAGCAAACCTAGCGCCACGGTGAAGTGGTGCAACAAGTCGTCTATTTGGGTCTCATCACCCCCGGCCAGTCCTTGCGCGAGAGATTCAAGCGAGTCTTCCAAATAGCCATCGTCATTGAGTGACTCGATCAGAAACCGCAGTGCTGCCCGGTCAACCTCACCCAAACGCACGCCCAGCGCTTGGCGGTGCAAATAAGCCGTGAGTGATTCCTGATTGCGGGCCAACTCGGTGGCGTCAGCGGTATCGTCATCATCCCGGGCGGCCTGGCTACGGGCGGGGGCATCGTCGCCCCACTCGCTGTCGTTCGGCGTGGGTTCGACACTGCCGTCACCGTCCCAATTGGGCTCGTTGTCGTTGTTTGACGCTGTAGATTCAACCTCATTTTTATCTGTAGACCCCGATTCACTTGCGTAAGCAGCTATGAAATCAGGAGCAGGCTCCACGCCATCGTCTGCCCCAAAGTCATCAGACTGCATCGGCACATCGTCCTGCGTCAAACCAAACGCCTCGCGCTCAGCGGCAGCATCAGCGTCCAGCTCCAGAAAGGGGTTGTCGTCCAGCATCTGCCCCACCTCTTGGCTCAACTCCAAGGTGGACAACTGCAACAGCCGAATCGACTGCTGCAATTGCGGTGTGAGCGCCAGGTGCTGGGAGACCCGAAGGGAAAGGCCTTGCTTCATTCAACGCCGCAGCGCAGGGCCGCCCTAAGCAAGGCACGCCCCCTCAGGGAGCAGCGCAGTACGCGCAGCGACAAGCGTGGGGGCAAGCATGACCTACATTCGGAAGTGTTCGCCCAGGTACACCCGGCGCACATCGACGTTGTTCACGATCTCGGCCGGTGTGCCCTGCGCCAGCACATGGCCGTCGCTGATGATGTAGGCGTGGTCGCAGATGCCCAGGGTCTCGCGCACGTTGTGGTCGGTAATCAGCACGCCAATCCCGCGACTCTTGAGGAAGTTGATGATCCGCTGAATCTCGATCACCGCAATCGGGTCGATACCTGCAAATGGCTCATCCAACAGTATGAAGCGCGGGCGGGTCGCCAAGGCGCGGGCAATCTCCACGCGACGCCGCTCCCCCCCCGAGAGCGCTAACGCGGACGAGTCACGCAAGTGATCCACGCGTAAGTCTTGCAAGAGTTGCGTCAAGCGTTGCTCAATCTCGACCTTACCCAGTGGCTTGCCCGTTTCGTCCCGTTGTAACTCCAGCACGGCGCGCACATTATCTTGCACACTGAGACGTCGAAAGATCGAAGCTTCTTGCGGCAGATAGCCCAGACCCAAGCGCGCACGCCGGTGAATCGGCATATCTTCCACGGGCTGACCATCAATGAGGATGTCCCCAGCACTCACACGCACCAGACCCACGATCATGTAAAAGGACGTGGTCTTGCCTGCGCCATTGGGCCCGAGCAGGCCTACCACCTCGCCTTTGCGCACGGTGAGCGAGACGTCTTTGACCACCTCTCGGCTGCCGTAAAACTTCTTCAGATGGCGGGCCTCGAGTTTGCTGTCGTTCACCGACACAACACCCTCGTTGTCGGCTGTCACATCAGCTTGTGCCACGGCCAAAGGCATCTCATCTGCCGCGCTCACTGACGCTCCCCACCCAAAGTCGTTGTTGAGCGCAGCGGGGGCGACGGTGCAGGCGTTGAGCCCGCTTCAGGCTGCGGTTTAGGTGTTAGCACCACACGCACACGTCCACGGCTTTTGTCAGTCGGGCCACGCGCCTCACCCCCATCAACCATGAACACATCCGTGGTGCTGTTGTAGTGAATGACACTGCCTGTCACCTCGTCAGCCAAGCTCGCGCCCCGCAGGCGACGCATCTGCGCGCTCTTCAAAAATTTGACTGTGTCGGCGCGTCCGTCGTACTCAATCGTCTCGCCTTCACCTTCAATAAATTCATCCACGCCTTCGCGTTTTTGCCGAAAAAATGCGAGCTGCCCCGGCTCAGCCGTCACCACACCAAACTGGTAACCCTGAGCATCCTGACGCACCGCCACCACGCCACCGCGAATCAAAATGCTGCCCTTGGTCAGCACCACACGTCCGCTGAACACGCTGGTCTGTTTGAGATCGTCATAACGAAGCGCATCGGACTCGATGTTCATGGGCTTGTTGTTATCCGCTTTATCGGCGCGCGCCGCTGCGCCCGACAGGGCACAGGTCACGGCCAAGAGAAGCTGGATCACAGGCATATTCATATTGATTTCAACGCTTCTTGCGCACCTCGGAAATCAACTGATCCGTGATCTGCAAAGCGCGCTCCATACTTTTAGCCAAAGTACCATCGGTGTAAAAACGTCCAGCAATCCCGAGGGACGGGACCCCTTCAACCCGGTATGCGTCTTGCAACTGCACTGCGCGCTTTTGCTTGCTTGCGGCGGAGAATGAGTTGAATTGCTCCAGAAACTTAGCCTTATCCACGCCCTGCTTGACCACCCAGTCAGCAATGGTTTCGGGCGTATCAAGGCGCTGACGCTCCACATGAATCGCATAAAACACTTTGGCATGCAGTTTTTCAACCAAGCCCATGGCTTCAATGGCGAAAAATAAGCGCTGTTGAGGTGCGAAGTCAGGACGAAAGCCCACTGGCACACGCTTGATCACCACGTCTTGAGGGGCGCGCTTGATCCAAGCGTCCAGCGTGGGCTCAAAGGCATTGCAATGCGGACAGCTATACCAAAAAAACTCAATGACTTCGATCTTGCCTGCCGGCGTATCCACAGGGGCTGGCTTGTCAAGCCGTTGGTAGTCCACGCCCGCAGTGGGGCCGCCGACCTGGGCTTGTGCCAAAGACAGGTTGCATAAACCGGCGGCAAAAACAGCACCACCAGTCAACGAAAATTCACGACGCTTCATCATCAGGCACTCCTTAGTATTCGGTAGAGAACAGGGCTAGCGTTGAACGCGAACCAGCGCGGTCTCAAATCCAGCGGTTTCCATTTTTACTTTACTTTTTTCGGCTTCTTCTTTCTTGTCAAACGGGCCAACACGAACACGGTAA
The DNA here is from genome assembly GCA_025356545.1 of Comamonadaceae bacterium. Classification (GTDB taxonomy): domain Bacteria; phylum Pseudomonadota; class Gammaproteobacteria; order Burkholderiales; family Burkholderiaceae_C; genus CANCDA01. The sequence continues at coordinate 3,944 of JANXSU010000211.1, read as the reverse complement.
ACCATGCGCCCAGACTGTTCACGATCAGAGACCTTGGCATCCACACCACTCAACGCAAGTTTGGCACGCTGGCTTTCGGCATCTTCAGGCGTACGAAAAGCACCCACCTGGACAAAATAATTAAAAGGATCTCCACTCGCTTTGGCTTTAGCCAAATCACCGAGAGGGTCTGCTGAAACCGCTGGCTTGACCTCAATGGGCTTGACCTCAACTTTGGCGGCTGGGCCGGATGCAACAGGTTCGGCGGAGGGGGCAGAAACGGGTGCAGGGCTGGGTACCGCAGGCTTGACTGGGTTCTTGCCATAGAGCGGAGCATTGGGATCCCAGTTTTTATTTTTCTGGGCCTCAGCGGCATCCTGATCAACCGTGCGGGTTTGTCCCTTGTTGAGAAAGGCAGGGATAGGTACCTTGGTGATGTAAACGGCCACCGCCAGTGCAGCCCCTAAACCAGCTACGACACCGATGATGAAGCCCACAAGGGTGCCACCTTTTTGCTTTTTCTGCTGCTGGTTCATTCGCTTGCTTTCTACATTTTTCGCGGGGCATCCACACCCAGCACTGCTAAGCCATTGTGCAACACCTGAGCCGTCGCGCAGACCAGTGCCAAGCGCGCTTGTTTGACCGCAACATCGTCCACCAAAATGCGCTCAGCATCGTAGTAGCTGTGGTAGCAGGCCGCCAACTCGCGAAGGTAGAACGTCACATCGTGGGGGGCAAAATCTTGCGCAGCAGCGGTCAACATGTCGGGATATTTGGCCAGCGCCAGCATCAGCGCCTGCGCCTGCGGACTTTGCAATGGTGTGAGGTCAACCTGCACCAAACTGGCCACATCACCACCTTCTTTTTCCTGCCACGCCGTGAGCACCGAGCAAATGCGCGCATGGGCATACTGCACGTAGTACACAGGGTTGTCGTTGTTCTTTTGCACGGCCAGATCGACATCAAAGGTGTACTCGGTGTCGGGCTTGCGACTGAGCAGGAAGAAGCGCACCGCGTCTTTCGAGGTCCACTCGATCAGGTCGCGCAGCGTCACGTAGCTACCAGCGCGTTTGGAAATTTTGACCTCTTCACCACCACGCACCACGCGCACCATGGTGTGCAGCACGTAGTCGGGGTAGCCCTCGGGGATACCCACACCTGCCGCCTGCAAGCCCGCACGCACACGCGCTATGGTGCCGTGGTGGTCGGTGCCCTGGATGTTCACAACCTTCTCAAAACCGCGCTCCCACTTGGTGATGTGGTAGGCCACATCAGGAACAAAATAGGTGTAACTGCCGTCACCCTTGCGCATCACGCGGTCTTTGTCGTCGCCATAGTCGGTGGACTTAAGCCACAGTGCACCGTCTTGCTCATAGGTCTTTCCCGCCTCGCGCAATTTCTGCACGGCAGCGTCAACCTTGCCGCTGGTGTACAGACTGGATTCAAGGTAATAGTTGTCAAACTTCAGGTTAAAGGCTTGCAAGTCTTTATCTTGCTCATGGCGCAGATAGGCGACGGCAAATTCACGCATACCGTCCAAGTCGTTCAAGTCGCCGGAGGCAGTGAAAGCTCGGTCATCGGCATGAACTGTTTTGCGCGCCATGAAATCAAGCGCGATGTCGGCAATGTATTCGCCGTTATATGCATTTTCGGACCATTCGGCATCGCCCGGCTTTAAGCCTTTGGCACGCATCTGCGTGCTGGTAGCCAGCGTGGCAATTTGCACGCCTGCGTCGTTGTAATAAAACTCGCGGTACACGTCCCAGCCCTGGGTCTGAAACAGGTTGCAAATCGCATCCCCCAAGGCCGCTTGCCGCCCGTGGCCCACATGCAAAGGGCCCGTCGGGTTGGCTGAGACAAATTCGACCAAGATGCGTCGCCCTATGGTGGGCTGCTGGCCGAAGCGCAAACCCTCTTGCAAAACTTCGCGCACCACTTCTTGCTTCGCAGCGGGTTTGAGTTTGATGTTGATAAAGCCTGGTCCGGCGATCTCCACCGCATCCACCCAGTGCACAAAAGCCGGGGCTGCCAGCAGTGCGCCACGCAGCCGCTCGGCCACTTGGCGGGGCGCTTGCTTGAGGGGTTTGGCCAATTGCATGGCCGCTGTGGTGGCCAGATCACCATGGGCCGCCACCTTGGGCGACTCAAACGCGGCTTTGGCGCCCATACCGGGAAGGAGTTGCTCCAGGACAGCACCTAGCGCATCGAGCAGTTCATTTTTAGCAGACAACATATTTTGTCGATTTTACGGGGAAGCGCTTGTCATCCGGTTTGCAAGTTACAGCGTTGTATCCTTGCTTCGCTATGTGACATTTATAAACTTCAACTCTATGAATCGAGGAATCAACATGAACAAACTGATCGCAGTGCTAGCTCTTGGTCTGTCTCTCTCCTTGGGCGCTGCCCACGCCGCCGATGACAAAGCCGCCACACCGCAGCAAAACAAGATGGGCGCCTGCAACAAAGAGGCTGGCGATAAAAAAGGCGATGAGCGCAAGGCCTTCATGAAGTCATGCCTGAGCGCCAAGCCCGCAGCAGCAGCCACCAGCCCAGCTTGTGAGAAATCTGCCGCCGACAAGAAACTCGCCGGTGCCGCAAAAGGCAGCCACATGAAGAAATGCATGGCCGACGAGCAAGCAGCTACCGCACCTGCAACACCAGCGGCTCCCGCAGCCAAGAAGTAGGCCACGTCAAGCGCGGGGCGCTGCGCCAGCGGCTCCGGCTGCTTTTACAAACCCCGCTCAGTGTAGGCTAGCGGGGTTTTGTTTTTGGCTTGCAGAAAAACTTGCAAGACCTCAGCCAGGCGTTTGCCAGAATTCGCTCTGGCTGTAGTGGTGTTTAAGAAAGTCGACCCATAAACGCACCCGCAAAGGCAGGTGTTTGCGCTGGGGAAACACAGCGTAAATGCCATTGGGCGGCGCGGCGTAGTCCTCCAGCACAGGCACCAGCAATCCCGCCTTGATCTCCGCCTCCACCTCCCAAGAGCTGCGCCACGCGATGCCGTAACCCGCAAGACACCAATCATGCAAGACTTGACCGTCTGAACAGTCCATAGGGCCATGGGGTTTGAAGTAAATCACCTCATGACCCTCGGCCTTGGGCACTTTGAAAGCCCAGCCACGCGTCTGGGAAGCATCGCTGGACAGCACCAAGCAATCAAAACGGGCCAAGTCTTGGGGCAACACCGGCGTGCCATGTTGCTTCAGGTATTTGGGTGTGGCCACGCACAGGCGGCGGTTGTCGGCCAAGCGAACACTGACCAGTGACGAGTCCGGCATATCCCCCACGCGCACCGCGCAATCAAAGCCTTCGCCTGCAATGTCCATCACCCGGTCACTCAGGTTGAGAGAGATCGTGACATCCGCATGCAGCTCACGAAAACGGGGCACCAGCGGCGCCACATGCCGACGGCCAAAACCGGCCGGGGCTGCGATGCGCAAATAACCGCTGGCCTTGACACCACCCGCTGAAACGCTGGCCTCTGCGTTGGCAAAATCTGTCAGCAAGCGCTGGCAATCTTCCAGGAAAGCACTCCCTTCGTGCGTCAAAGTAATGCGCCGGGTAGTGCGCAGAAGCAGCTTAACGCCTAACCGCTCCTCAAGCGCGTCCAAGCGACGCCCCATGATGGCGGGCGCCACTCCCTCGGCATTGGCTGCAGCCGTCAAACTGCCCCGAGTGGCGACCGAGACGAAAGATTCAAGCTGCTTTAATTTGGCCATCTTTGTAGATTACACCCAATTAAGTCAGCAATAAGTGGTGTTTTCACCTAGACACATTCGAACCCGAATGGACATCCCTGCGGCAGAATTAGGACAAATGACACATCAGTAGTGTCCGGTTAAAAAGTGAACAAATTCAACTGGTTAGCGCTGGGCGGTATTTCTGTTGTGCGGGTGCCGGGCTGCAAGGCGCATGAAATCAGGGTTTTCTCGAAAACCGACACCGACAAAATCTGTAGCAATGTG
>JANXSU010000194.1 GCA_025356545.1 Comamonadaceae bacterium | reverse complement strand
CACGGCCGCTGGGCTGACGCAGGCTGTGGCACCGGCTGCCAGCAGGTCTGGCGGGACCTGGCTGCGGGTGTTGACGAACAGCGTGTGTCCGCCCTTGATTAAGTTCAGGGCCATCGGCGTGCCCATGATGCCCAGGCCGATGAAGCCAAGTTTGAGTTGCGTCATTTTTATCTCTCAGAGGTTCAAGGTTGGATTAACAAATGAACCGCTGATTTTGCCTGATCTTCCCAGGCAAGCTGAGCCCCTCGAGGGCAGAGAGTTACACGCAGTGAGCCAAGTTGGGGCCGTGTTTCAGGTCTGGCCTTCGGTCAACGTGTCTAGCTGGAAGCGCCCACTTTTGTGCCACAGCCAGGTGTCGGTGTAAGTAACACCGGCCATGCGGACTGGTGCCGGGAAGGGGGCCGCTTGGCGCACAGTGCGTTCGATGTCGGCCATCACTTCGGGGGCATGGCGGGGGGCGCGCATCCAGTTGGTGGACGTTACATTCCCGCGCTTGTCCACCTCTACCTGCAGCACACCCACGGCGTACAGCAGGGGCGGCATTTTGCCCTTGAAGATTCGGTCGGAGTTTTTGCTGTAGAGGTGAGATGCCGCGTCACGGCGGTAGTCTTTGGGGTTCTGCGCTTCTGAGACCTTGTCTGGCCTGGGTAGGGGGGCTACGGGCGCAGGCGCGGCAACCTTGGGTGGCGGGGGTGAGGGGGGCATCGGGGCAGAAGCAGCCGGTGTCGCCGGAGGTGGGGACTGGCAGGCGGCGAGCAGAGCTGCCATGCCAGCGGCTGCGGAGGTCCGTAAAAGTTTGCGCCGCTCAATAAAGGGTTTCATCGTGATTCCTGGCCGAAGTGGGGGGTGAAATGAACACGTCCGCCCTGAATGTCAAGGCAGCAGTCGCACTTTGCCATAAAGGGCGTGTGCGCGGCGCGTTTGAGCGTATGCATTCGTGACAGCCTGTAAAGCTTTGTCGTCCTGAGTGAGGCGCAACGCTGGGTCACTTTTTGAACCGTACGGGCACTCAATCCGCCGTGATGCCTGCCGCTTTGATGGTTTTGGACCAAAACTCAGTCTCGCGCTTGACCAAATCATCCAGTGCGGTGGGCGGCAAGTAACGCAACTCTATGCCCGCGTGATCAGCCCGTGATTTGGTCTCCGGTAACTCTACGGCCTGCTTGATCTGGGTGCTGAGCTTGGCAATCACCTCCGCTGGTGTGCCTGCTGGGGCGAAGATACCGACCCAAGCTTCCAACTCAAAGCCTTTGAGGCCAGCTTCTGCCGTGGTAGGCACGCTGGGCAGGCCAGGGTGGCGCGACTTGCCCGCAATGGCCAGCCCTTTGAGTTTGCCCGCCTGCACATGGCCCATGACCGAGGGTGGCGTGGTGATGAACACCTGGACCTGGCCCGACAACACGTCCTGCACCGCCGGGCCGGAGCCCCGGTAGGGGATGTGCACCATGCTGGTATGCGTTTGCATCTTGAACATCTCGGTACCAATGTGCGAGAGCGAGCCGTTGCCTTGTGATGCGTAGCTCAACTTGCCAGGGTTGGCGCGCACATAGCTGATGAATTCACCCAGGTTGTTGGCGGGCACCGAGGGGTGCACTGCAATCACATTGGTGGCCACCGTCACCAAAGCCACCGGTACAAAATCTTTTTGCGCCCAGGGCAGCTTGGGCGACAAAGAGGGGTTGCCCACATGGTAAGCCGAGTAAGACGTGAGCAGGGTGTAACCGTCCGGGTTGGCGCGCGCCACCAAGCTGTAGGCCACGTTGCCGCTGCCACCGCCCTTGTTGTCCACCACCACCGATTGGCCCATGACGCGCGACAGCGGCTCGCTTAAGAGACGCGCCGAGGCATCGACGAAGCCGCCGGGCGGGTTAGGAACCACCAGCGTGACCGTCTTGGCCGGGTAACTTTGAGCAAATGCAAGCCCGCTCAGCAAGGTGGTGGCGGTGAGTGCCAGCAGGGTACGCAGGGCTGCGGAAATGTTGGGTCTGGTCATGGTTGATTGGTTTGGGTTCGGGTGGGTAAAATTTTTCTTGACGCGTCAGTTTAGTATGTGCGAGTTTTTCGCTCAAGAGCGACTCTTTTTAAACCTAAAGGAAACCCGATGAAGACTTACAAAATCGCCTGCATCCCTGGCGACGGCATTGGCAAAGAAGTCGTGCCCGCGGGCCAGGCCGTGCTGGCCGAGCTAGCCAAGGCCGACGGCACCTTCAATTTTGACTTCGAGAGCTTCGGTTGGGGTGGCGACTGGTACCGTGCCCACGGCGAAATGATGCCCCAAGACGGCCTGGAGCCGCTGCGCCACAAGGACGCGATTTTGTTTGGCTCGGCCGGTGACCCTAATATCCCCGACCACATCACGCTGTGGGGTTTGCGTCTGAAGATTTGCCAGGGGTTTGACCAATACGCCAATGTGCGCCCCACGCGTATCCTGCCGGGTATTGATACGCCTTTGCGCAACTGCAAGCGCGAAGACCTGAACTGGGTGATCGTGCGCGAGAACTCCGAGGGCGAATACTCTGGTGTGGGCGGTCGGGCGCATCAGGGTCACCCGATTGAAGTGGCCACCGATGTGTGCATGATGACCCGCGTGGGCGTTGAGCGCGTGATGCGCTTCGCTTTCAAACTGGCGAAGTCGCGCCCACGCAAGCTGCTCACCGTCGTCACTAAGTCCAACGCGCAGCGCCATGCGATGGTGATGTGGGATGAGATTGCGTTGCAAATCAGCAAGGAATTCCCCGATGTGACATGGGACAAGATTCTGGTGGACGCCTGTACCGACCGCATGGTCAATCGCCCCGCGTCGCTGGACACGCTGGTCGCCACCAACCTGCATGCTGACGTGCTGAGCGACTTAGCCGCCGCGCTGGCCGGTAGCCTTGGCATTGCCCCTACCGGTAACATCGACCCCGAGCGCCGCTACCCCAGCATGTTTGAGCCCATCCACGGCTCGGCTTTCGACATCATGGGCAAGGGCCTGGCCAACCCCATTGGGACGTTCTGGTCTTGCGTGATGATGCTGGAGCATCTGGGTGAGCCTGCCGCTGCGGCCAAGTTGATGGCAGCGATTGAGTCGGTGACGGCTGATACTTCACTTCACACTGCTGATCTGGGTGGCACGGCGACTATGGATCAGGTGACTGCTGCGGTTTGTTCGCGTATATCCCTCTAAGGGTATTCCATCGTCCCAATGCAGGGCAGAAAAGTCCAAAATAGCAGCCACAACCTGAGACCACAACCCATGAAAAAACTGCTTTCGACCCTGCTTTTGGTTCTGCTGGCACCACTGGCCCTGGCCCAAGCTTGCCCCGACAAAAACCTGCTTTATTGGCAAGCGTTCCCCCCTGGCGGAGAGTCCGATTTATCAGCACGTCACCAGCAAATCATCCTCAAGAAAAAATGCGCCGCTATTGACACCATCATCCAATACAAGGCCGGTGCGGGTGGCGGGCTCATGTGGGGCCAGATGAACCAGTTGCCGGGTGATGGTTTGAATGTGGTCGGTATTAATCTGCCGCACATTGTGTTCCAGCCGCTCGAAGGCCAGGTACAGTACAAAACAGCCGACATCACGCCCGTGTTCTGGTTTCACTACACCCCTGACATTTTGGTCGTGCCTGAGCAAAGCCCCATCAAGACCTTTGCCGACTTTATTAGGGCCGCGCAGGCCGACCCCGGCAAGCTCAGCCTGGGTGGCTCGGGTTTGAACTCGGCTAACCACGCTGCGCACGAGCGATTGAACGCGGCCTTCAACGTCAAGACCAACTACATCCCCTTCAAAGGCACGGGCGACATGGCCACTGCCGTGATGGGCGCGCAAGTCAGTGGGGCCATCACCTACACCGCGTTTGCCATTAATAACAAAACTCGCATTCGCCCGCTCGCTGTGGCCATGGAAAAACGCCATCCACTGATGCCCGACGTGCCCACCTTCATAGAGTTAGGTGTTGATTGGGTCGACGGTGCTTACCGCGGTATCGGCGTGCCCAAATCGACACCGCCCGAGGCGCGCAAACGCCTCTCCGACTTGTGGCTCGCCTTGAACAACGAGCCCGAGATGAAAGAGTTGGCAGCCAAGAGCGGCTTTGAGCTGGTCAACATAGGTGCGGAGCAGATGGATGCCTTCATGAAAGAAAAAACCCGGCTCTACATCGAAGGCGCGCAGCGGCTGGGGTTGGGGAAAAGGTAAGCGTTCTTGACAGTTGTTGGCCTGCCTGCGTACAGTTCCTCCTTATTTTTGATGATCTAAAAGAGAGACGTCGATGGAAAAAAATAAACTCAAACAAGCAAACCGCGACATGCGGGATACGGATTTGAACTTGCGTGCGCTTCAATTGGAGAAAACTTTGGAGAGTTCGGGCGAATCCGTCGTCATCAAAGATCTGAATGCAGTCGTTACGTTCTGGAACCCGCAAGCAACCGCTCTTTATGGGTTCACGGCTGATGACGCGATTGGCCATCCCTTGCGCGAGCTGCACGCCGCCGACCTGAGCGAAGATGCCTACGCCCGGGTTCTGGCCCGCATTCGTTCGGGTGAGCCCAGTACCTCAACGACCGAGCGCAAGAAGAAAAATGGAGAAAACGTTCATGTGCTGATTCGTACCACGCCACTGTTTGACGAAAAGGGCGGCTTGGTAGCCGAGTCCACCATCACCCGCGACATCAGCGACATTCGCCGCGCTGAAGACGCTTTGAACGTTGCCAAATCAGCACTCAAAGACAAACTGACTGCTAACCGAAACCTCAAAACCGAGGTGGCCTCACGTCGCAAATCAGAATTGGCCATGCGCGATCTCAATCAGGCCATGGAGCGCACGGTTTTAAAAATGGAGATGCTGCAACGGGAGAATGAAGCCCTGCTGCATCTCTCAGAGCTTTTGCAATCTTGCACCGATTGGGATGAGGCCCATGCGGCGGTTTTGGAGACCACACAACTGCTCTTTCCAGGCATCCCTGGGGCGCTCTATATTTACCGTGAATCGCGCGATGTGTTGATGCACACGGTGTCCTGGGGCGAGGCTATAACCCCATCCGCACTGCCTGAGCCTTTGCACCCTGAGGATTGCTGGGCCTTGCGTTTGGGTCGCTCCCACAGCGTCAACTCACCCAGCGCCTTCCGTTGTCGTCACCTGCACGGCACGCAGCCCTCTATTTGCTTGCCCGTGCATGGACAGGGACAGGCATTGGGCTTGCTAGTGTTGCGTGTGGATGCTAATGAAGACATCAAAAATCGCCTGACTGCGCTGGCCAGTCGTATTGGCCCTGGCTTTGCCAATTTAAAGCTGCGCGAATCACTGCGCTCACTGGCCTTGCGCGACACCTTGACGGGTCTGTACAACCGGCGTTACATGGAAGACGCTTTGAAGCGACTGTTCATCAGTAGCCGTCACAGCGACAAACCGTTCTCCGTTCTCATGATTGACATTGATCACTTCAAACGCTTCAATGACACCTTTGGTCATGCCGCAGGCGACGCTGTTCTGGCAGCGATTGCCAAATGCATCAAAGGTACGATTCGCACCACCGATTTCGCTTGCCGCTATGGCGGTGAAGAGCTCGTGGTACTAATGCCTGACACCCGTCTGGACGATGCAGTGGTTCGGGCCGATGCGATTCGGGTAGCCATTCGAGAGAGCAACATCACTCACGATGGGCAGACCTTGCCTGCCTGCACCGCTTCTTTTGGCGTGGCGGTTTCACCGGTGCATGGCGACAACACGCCGGACTTGTTTAAGGCGGCCGATGCCGCTTTGTACCGCGCCAAAGCCGAGGGCCGTGACCGGGTATGTGCGGCAGACGTAGCAACGCCAGCGCTTGCCCATGCTACAAAAGTGACCTAACGAATGAACCTGATCGAGACTTGATGAGTACCCCCAACCCGCAGACCCACCCCCGCGAATTCCTTACTTATCTGTACAGCACCGCCGTGCAACGTGCCCTGCCGCTGCACACCATGGTGGCCCATTTGCCACCACCGCCCAAGGGTCGCACTGTGGTCATCGGCGCGGGCAAGGCCGGGGGCTCCATGGCTCAGGCGCTGGAGGCCTTGTGGCCCGCTGATGCGCCCCTGAGCGGCTTGGTGGTCACGCGCTACCACCACATACCGCCACGCCCGGCTGGCTTGGCCTCGCGCATTGAAATTGTCGAAGCGGCGCACCCGGTGCCTGACGCGGCAGGTCTGGCGGCCTCTCAACGCATTCTCGAATTGGTGCAGGGTCTGAGCGCCGATGACCTGGTGTTGTGCCTGATCTCCGGCGGTGGCTCGTCCCTGCTCACGCTGCCGGCTGAGGGGTTGACGCTGGCCGAGAAGCAAGGCATCAACAAAGACCTGCTCAACAGTGGCGCCAATATTGGCGAGATGAACTGCGTGCGCAAGCACCTCTCGCGCATCAAGGGTGGCCGCTTAGGCGCGGCCTGTGCGCCCGCCCGCGTGGTGACCTTGACCATCAGCGACGTCCCGGGGGACGACCCCTCGGTCATTGCCAGCGGGCCGACCGTGGCGGACGCCAGCACCTGTGCCGACGCGCTGGCGATTTTGAAGCGTTACCGCATCGCCTTGCCACCCCCCCTGCACACCGCGCTGGAGCAGGGCGCACTGGAAACGCCCAAGCCCGGCGACCTCGCCTTCAACGGCCATGCGGTTCACATGATTGCCACACCGCAAGAGTCGTTGGAGGCCGCCGCCGCCGCTGCGCGTGACGCAGGCCTCAACGCCTATATCTTGAGCGATGAGATGGAAGGCGAATCGCGCGAGGTGGGTAAGGTGCAGGCGGCGATGGCGCGCACGGTGGCGCGCACGGCTACTGCCTCCGCCAACGTTGCCTTCATTAAACCCTGCGTCATCCTCAGCGGCGGTGAAACCACGGTCACGGTGCGCCCTGTGCCCGCAGAGGGGGTGCGAGGCAAGGGCGGGCGTGCGGGCGAGTTTTGCCTAGGTCTGGCGCTGGGCTTGCAGGGTCAGGCGGGTGTGTACGCGCTGGCGGCCGACACCGACGGCATTGACGGTATGGAAGACAACGCGGGTGCGTTTGTTGAGCCCGGCACACTGGCGCGCGCCCAGGCCTTGGGGCTCAAGGTGACCGACAGTCTGGACCGCAACGACGCCTACGGCTACTTCCAGCCCCTGGGCGACCTGGTCATCACCGGGCCGACCCACACCAACGTCAATGATTTCCGGGCCTTGTTGATCTTGTAGGCCGTTTCAGACCAAAGTTTGATCTTGCTCAAAGCGCATTCGGCGCAAGTCGGGCAAAGTCATCCCCATGCTACGTTCAGGATTTATCGAGCAAGCCGGTGAAGTGCGCACTTTCGCGCCGGGCTCGGTGCTGCTTAAAAGAGGCACCACGTCGGACAGCGTGATGCACGTCGAATCGGGCCGAGTGGCCATGGGCGTCACGGGGGCCGACGGTTTGACGCACCAGTTGGGCGAGGTCGAAGGCCCGTTCTGGCTGGACGCCACAGACGCTGTCTTGGCCCAGCCCAGCGTTGTCGATGCTGTGGCCGAATCTGAGGTGCGTTTGCGGCGCACGCCGCTGTCCAAATTCCGCCAATCATTGACCGATTTGCCGCCCATGGTTCAAATGGTCTTGCACGATGTCGCGGGAGTTTGAGTGCAGGCGTGACGCCTTGGGTTGATGTCCTGGGTTTCACACCCTGCAAATCAATCCGCCGAAATCTTTCTCTCTTTGATGATGGCCCCAAAGCGCTGGCTGTCCTCTGCGGCCTTGGTGGCAAACTCGGCAGGCGTGATGGGCAGGGCTTCACCCCCCAGCGCAGCTATGCGCTCTTTCACGGCCTGTGTACCCAGAATGCGGTTGATCTCTTGGTTCAGCCGGGCAATCACCGGGGTGGGTGTTGCGGCGGGAGCGTAAAAACCAAACACGGTGTCAGCGTCAAAACCCTTTAGACCCGCCTCGCTCAGCGTGGGTGCATCGGGGAACAGGGGTGAGCGCTTGGGGCTGCCCACGGCCAGCAGTTTGAGCTTGCCGGCTCGCACCTGGTTCAGGCCAATGCCGGGATCAAAGTAAAAATCAATCTGCCCGGCCAGTAGGTCTTGCAGTGCAGGGGCTGCGCCTCGGTAGGGTACGTGCACGGCAAAAATGTCGGTCTGGCTTTTCAGCATTTCACCCGCCAGATGGGGTGAGCTGCCGTTGCCGGGTGAGCCGTAAGACAGTTTGCCGGGGTTGGCTTTTGCGTAGCTGATGAATTCGGCGATGTTGTTAACTGGAACGCCCGGGCGAACCACCAGAAACACCAGCACGCGGGCCGCCGCCGCCACGGGCGTGAGGTCCTTGGCGGGGTCAAACGCCATCTTGGCATAGATGTGCGGGTTCACGGACACCATGCCGCCGGAGCTCATGAGCAGGGTGTATCCATCTGCCGGTGACTTGGCCACCGCGTCGCCACCAATATTGCCGCCCGAGCCGCCTCTGTTTTCAACCACCACGGGCTGGCCAAGCGCCTCTTGCAAGGGCTGGGCCACGATGCGCGCGATCTGGTCCGCCGCGCCACCGGGCGGGAAGTTGACGATGACCTTGATCGGCTTGGCGGGCCAGACCTGTCCTGAGCCTGTCGAAGCGGTTTGCGCGTGCGCGGCGGGTAGCAGACCAGCGCTCACGACCAACGCGGCCAGTAGGGCGCGGCGGATGAAGTTGGCTTGGAAGTCGTGGTTCATGGAGAGTCTCCTTTTATGGGTTTATTAACCGAGATTTTCATTCTTTCCGTTCGTCCTGAGCTTGTCGAAGGGTCATCGGGTTTTGCTCATGTGAGGATTTTTCATCCACCGTATCGGTTGCGCTTTGAGTGGGCGCGCGGCCACGCCGTGCTGTACCAGTGTGCGGTCCAGCGCCTGGCCCGCGTCGTCCGCCAGGGCGGCGCTGCGGGCGGCGGCGATGGCATGGACGCGCTCATCCTGAGTGGCAAAGTTTTGAGCCGTGGCCAGCTGTTCCATGATGTGCAGCAGGTTGTCCTTGCCGCGCTCATTGGTGCTGCCATAGCCTTTGATCAGACGTCCACATTGGGCCAGCTCAAAGCCGCTCTGCCAGTGCGTGCGCGTGCCTGCGATGACGCTGGCCAGCCACTGGTCAATCAAAGACTGCTCGATCTGAAAGCGGCTGCCCAAGGGCCGCAGCCACTTGAAGCTGGCCAAGGTCCGCAAGGCCAGCATGCCCAGCACTGAGTGCGTGCCAATTTTGAGCGGTAGCGCCCACGGGGCTTTGCCATGGTTGATCCGGGCGCGATCCCATTGCGTTAAGCGCTGTGCAAGACTACGCGGTAGCAGCGCAGCGAACTCAGGCACGCCGGGTTTGAAATGGTCATAGACCTGTAGCAAATCGTCATCGCCCAACTTCACCTCGCCCTTGACCCGCGTCCAGCGCTGCCCCCGGCTCTTCAGGTCCGCCACCCGCACGATGTCGTCAAACGCCATCCACAGCGCCAGCCAGCGCGTCATCTCCAGCGTGATTGCGTAGTGGTGGGCGCCCGCCGGGTCGGCCGCACGTTCGGCGTGCAGCACCTGTTGCAGCCGGGTGATGTAGCGCGCCGCGTAGGTGGGGCCCTGGTAGTCCAACAAGCGCGCATGGCCCAGGGCCAGCATTTCATGCACTTGGGGCGGAAATTGAAGTGACAAATCGGGCTGAAGCCCTTTATTTAATAGCACAGGCAGCTCTTCATTTGATAGCAATTCATGCACCTGCCGGGCTTGCATGAGCTGGTCTTGCAGCACCTCAAAGCCGCTGGCAAAGCCGCGCAAGCTGGCCTCCGTGCCCTTGCCCCCGGCGCGAATTGTGGCCTCATAGGCTGAGCGCGGAAAGGGGAAAAGCCCGCTGCCCGCAATCGCTCCCAGCATCACTGCGCTGACGATGGTGCCGCTGGTGCGCGCCATCTCACCCATGTCGAACACATGGTGCTCGCGGCTGTGGGTGCGCACGATCTCCAGCAGCGTGGCGCTGTCGGTGCGGCCATCGCTCATCTGCATGCGCTCTTGCGTGGTGAAGCTGCGGTTGCTGGCGCTGATGACGCGCGTGCGGGTGGCCGCACTCATGCTGTTGCCGATCTGGCGCGTGGTCTCCAGCAGCTCGGACGAGACCAGCGCGTCCAAATTGCCCGGCACCGGATACAGGCTGAGCACCGGGCGCTTGCCACCCAGTTCGCTCAAGGGAATCGGAAACACCTCGACGTAATAGGTCGTGGCTCCGGTGCGCTGCGCCACGCCGGGGATGGACGTGCTTTGCGCCGCAAAGCCGCAGGCCCGCGCCGTCTCCATCAGCCATTCGGACAAAACGCCGCCACCTTCGCCGCCCAGGGCGCAGATTAAAAGAGTGATGGGTTGTTGGCTCATGACTGCATTCTCCGCACCAAGGCCCCGCGCAGCCCCGCCAGCAAACGCTCATGCCAGCCCGGATTCTGAATAATTTCAGCGCGGTAGAACGACGGGCACAGCGTGGCGGCGTGGGCGTTTTCGCCGCACAGGCCGCAGCCCACGCAGCCGTCGATGACGGTGGCCACCGGGTCCACCTTGAGCGGGTCGGGGTTGTCTTTGAGGGTGAGCGTGGGGCAGCCAGACAGGCGGATGCAGGCGTGGTCGCCGGTGCACACGTCTTCATCCACGCCGTACTTCACGCGCACCACGCGCTTTCCCTTTTTCAGCAGGCCCGCCAGCCAGGGCTTGATGCGGCGCTGGCGCTCTAGCTGGCACTCGCCTTCGGCAATGATGACCTTGAGGCCCATGAACTCGGTGGTGAAGGCCTCGTTCAGCGTCTTGCGCATCTCGTCCACCTTGTAGCTGTGCACGGTGCGCAGCCAGGTCACGCCCAGCCCTTGCAGGGTGGCCTCGATGGTCGTGTTGGTGCTGGTCAGGCTTTGCAGTTTGTCGGTGGCAACCAGCTTGGCGTCCTGGCTTGGGGTGGAGATGATGTCTTGAGTGCCGGTGGCGGCGGAGTAGCCGTTTTTGAAGATCAGTAGCACCGCGTCGTCGTGGTTGAACAAAGCGGACTGCACGCCCGTCAGCAGCCCGTTGTGCCAAAAGCCGCCGTCGCCCATGATGGACAGGGTGCGCCGCGCCATCAGGGGTGACACCCCGGCGCGGCTGGCCAGGCTCATGCCGTAGCCCAGGATGGAGTGGCCCGACGAAAACGGCTCAAACGTGGCCAGCGCATGGCAGCCAATGTCGGCGGCAATGTGCACTGGCCCCACGTCTTGCTGTGCCAGCTTCAAGGCCGAGAACACCGGGCGCTCCGGGCAGCCGATGCAAAAGCCGGGTGGGCGATTGGGCAGCGCGGTCACGCCTTTGTCTTGCAGATGCTGGGTAACTGTGGTGCGGCGTTCAGCATTGCCTGCCAGCCAAGCGCGGGCCGAGGACACGTCCACATCGCTGGCGTGTTGCTGCAGGAAGGCCAGCAGGCCCGCAGTGAGCGTCTCCACGTTGTACTCGCCGCCGCTGGGCAGCAGGTCTTTGCCGTGCAGCTTGGTGTTGATGTCACGCCGTCTCAGGAAGCTGGCGATTTCATGTTCGATGTACTCGGGCTGGCCTTCTTCCACCACCAGCACGGCGCGTTTGCCCAGGGCAAATTCAGCCACCTGCTCAGGCACCAGCGGGTAGGTGACGTTGAGCACGAGCAGGGGAATCTCGCTCGCGCCAAACGCATCGGCCAGGCCAAACTGTTGCAGCGCACGAATCAGCGCGTTATAGATGCCGCCTTGCACGATCAGGCCCAAGTCTTGGCGCGGGCCATGCATCAGCTCGTTGAGGTGGTTGTCAACGATGTACTGGCGCGCGGCGGGCAGGCGCTGCTCTACTTTGAGCTTCTCCTGGCGAAAGGTCACGGGCGGGTGCGCCAGCTTCATGTAGTCAAAGCGGGCGGGCTCGGCCATCAACGCGCGGGTGGAGATGGCGGGCGGGGCGTTGTCCTTGCACTCAAAGCTGCCGCGCACATGGCAGGCGCGGATGCGCAGCTCCATCATGGCGGGCATGTTGGACGCCTCGGACAGGCGAAAGCCGTGCTCCACCATGGCCACCATCTGGCCCAACTCCGGTCGCGGGTCCAGCAAGGCCATGCAGGACTTGAGCGCGTAGGCATGGCTGCGCTCCTGGATCACGCTGGCGCCTTCGCCGTAGTCCTCGCCCACCACAATCAGCACGCCACCGGTCACGCCGGGCGAGGCCAGATTGCTTAAAGCGTCGGCCGCCACATTGGTGCCGACGATGGACTTCCAGGTGACCGCACCACGCAGCGGGTAGTGGATGGAAGCGCCCAACATGGCCGCCGCCGACGCCTCATTCGCGCAGGCCTCCACATGCACGCCGAGTTCATCCATATAGGGCTTGGCCTGCACCATGACGTCGAGCAGGTGCGACACCGGCGCGCCCTGGTAGCCGCCCACATAGGCCACACCCGACTGCAATAGCGCCTTGGTGATGGCCAGAATGCCCTCGCCGTGAAAGGTGTCGCCCGCACCCAGGCGCAGGGATTTGATTTCTTCGGTGAATGAAACTTCCACGGGGACTCCTCTTTGTCACTAGATCGTCACTATAAGGGGCGCTTCGAACGGTAGCGGAATGATGCTGATTTGGCTCCACGCATCAGGGTTCTAAAACATGCCACGGGTTTGATTGTTCATGGCTATGCGACAAAACAGGTCGCATGGTCAGTGGTAGTCGCTTTCATGTTGATGGCGAATCGCACCGATGATGACCCGTTGCGCGTCATGGATCTCGAACAATGCAACGTAGCCGGAGCCACCGAGCGAAATGATGAGTTCACGAACGAATGCGTTTTCCCCCACCTTTCGGCAACTGAAGGGGCTGTGAGTCAAGAGCTGGCATGCCTGTTCAATCGCCTCTAGGGCGCGCGCTGCAATGGCCAAATCCCCCGTCGGGCTGTTCAACTCACGGGCTATAACGTGATCAATCAATCGCTCCAGGTCTTCATCGGCCTCGCGGCTGAAGATCACCTGATAGGTCATGTTGGCTTGGCTTGCTTGGTTTGTTTGGCTAAAGCCAATTTCTGCTGAAGTTTGGAAATCACGACCTCTGCCGCAACGCCATCACCAGAAGAGACCGTTCGGTGAATCGCAGCCATGCCACGTCGCAAGAATTCAGACTGAACCCGACGCCGAGCCACTTCACTGCGAACCGCCGTTTCCACCAACGCGGCCAAGCTCTCCCCGCCCTCAAGGGATTGCTCCATAGCTATTCGAAACGAAGGCTCAATTCGCACGGGGGGAATGGTTGCAGTTTTCATATTAGGAGTGTATCGCATATGTGATTCTAAAAAGTGAAGCTGTTAATCCGAGTGAATTGCCGACAAGACAATGCGGCTATATTTATGGCTAGAATGACCATATGAGAGCGCAGCGAATTTTCTACGATAAGACGGCTTTGGCCGACGGGTCGGTGGTTGAGATGAGCATTTGGAAATTGCCGCTCCCCTCAACGGAGCCACCGCTCGGCCTCAAATACCGTTTGTTTTTTGGACGTGATGGAAAGCGCCTTGTGGGCTATGACAACGAGCGTGGCAAGGGCGATCACAAACACTTGGGTGAGGTGAAGAAGGCGTATCGGCTTGTGAGTGTGGAGAAGCTGATCGCTGACTTTTTGGCCGATGTGGAACAGAGTAGAGGTGTGCGCCATGACTAAAGTACAAGTAAACGTAGGCAGTTTGGCCGATATAGGCAAGCGCTTTACCAGCGCATGGCATCGTGCGGCCCAGGGTGAGGTGGTGGATGAAACGCATGTGACGTTTTTGAACGTGCAAACCATGCTCGATACCCTCTCGCCGCGCCGTCTGGATATGCTGCGTCATGTGCGTCAGCATGGCGCTGGTAATGTGCGTGAACTGGCGCATGCCCTGGGGCGCGACTACAAGAACGTGCACCATGATGTGGCCGTGCTGGAGTCGGCCGGGCTACTGCTGCGAGAAGGTCGCAAACTGTCTGCACCGTGGGATGAACTCCAAGCCAACGTGTCCTTGATCGCAGCCCAATAATTGGATTAACTGAAAGACAAAACGATGAGCATCAAAAGCGACAAATGGATACGCCGCATGGCCGAGCAGCACGGCATGATCGAACCTTTCGAGCCGGGCCAGGTGCGTCAGGCCGCCGACGGTAAAAAAATTGTCAGCTACGGCACCAGCAGCTATGGCTACGACATCCGCTGCGCGCCCGAGTTCAAGGTGTTCACCAACATTCACAGCACAGTGGTGGACCCGAAGAACTTTGACGAGAAAAGTTTTGTTGATTTCAATGACGACGTGTGCATCATTCCGCCCAACAGCTTCGCGCTGGCTCGCACGATGGAATACTTTCGTATCCCGCGCAATGTTCTCACCATCTGCCTAGGCAAGAGCACTTATGCCCGCTGCGGCATCATCGTCAATGTGACCCCATTTGAGCCCGAGTGGGAAGGTTATGTGACGCTGGAGTTCTCCAACACCACGCCGCTGCCCGCCAAGATTTATGCGGGAGAAGGCTGCGCCCAAGTGCTGTTCTTTGAGAGCGATGCGGACGATGTGTGTGAGGTCAGCTACAAAGACCGGGGTGGTAAGTACCAGGGCCAGCGTGGAGTGACGCTGCCGAAAGCTTGAGGCCCGGCTTCGACCTTTCGACAAGCTCAAGACAGGCCAAGCTCAACCCGAACGAATTGAAATCATGATGAAACAACTTCTTGGCGCGACCTTGTGCGCTGCTTTCTCACTTGTCACTGCCAGTCACGCCTTGGCGCAGTCTGACGCCTTTCCCAATCGCCCCATCAAGCTGATGGTCGGCTTTTCCCCCGGTGGCAGCTCGGACACAGTGGCGCGTGTCTTGGTGCCGCGCCTGAGTGAGTTGCTCAAGCAAAGCGTGGTGGTGGACAACAAGCCCGGCGCAGGGGGCAACATCGCCTCTGACGCGCTCATCAAAGCCGCGCCGGATGGCTATACCATCATGCTGGGCACGATTGGCTCACTGGCAGTGAACCAGCACCTGGCCAAGCTCGCCTACAACCCGGTGACCGACATGGCCGCGCTGTCCCTGGCAGTCACGTTCACCAACGTTTTGGTGGTCAATGCCAACAGCCCGATTCGCAGCTTTGACGACTACCTGCGCCAAAGTAAATTGGCGACAAGCAATGTGGCGTTTGGCTCATCCGGCATTGGCGGCAGCGGTCATTTGGCGGGTGAGTTGCTCAATGTGGCTGCCGGGCTGAAGAACCAGCATGTGGCCTACCGGGGTGGTGCACCAGCCATGAATGATTTGCTGGGCGGCGTGCTGCCCTCGATCTTCTCCAGCCCGACCGATGCGCTGCAACACATCCAGGCGGGCAAGCTACGCGCGCTGGCCACCACCGGCCCGAAGCGGCTGGAGTCGCTGCCCCAGGTGCCCACGATTGCTGAGTCCGGCTACCCCGGTTTTGACGCGAGCAACTGGTATGCCTTCACCGCCCCGCTGCGCACACCGCCCGAGGTGGTGCAAAAGCTCAACTCGGCCATCGTGGCAGCTTTGAACGACCCGGGCGTGGTGGCACAACTGCGCAAGCTCGGGCTAGACCCCGCGCCCAGCAGCCCGACTGAGGCGGCGCAGTACATCAAAAAAGAGAGCGACAAGTGGGGCGCGCTGGTGCGCAAAGTCGGGATCAAGAGTGAATGAAGAAATGAACAAACGAAAGCAAGCATGAGCTCAACCATTGCAGAAAAAATACTCGCCCAAAAGGCGGGTAAAGATCAGGTCAAACCCGGTGACATCGTCATCGCCAAGGTCGATTTCGCCATGGTGCATGACGCACGCGCGCCCAACGCCATCCGCATGGTGGACAAGATGGGCGCAACCCGGTTGCCCTTTGCCAGCCAGACCGCCTGGGTGCTTGACCACTACTCCCCCCCGCCCAATCTGGAGGCGGCACAAACCCACACCGCCATGCGCCAGTTTGCCGACGATCACGGCAGCCCGCTGTACGACATTGGTGACGGCATTTGCCACCAGGTGCTGCCCGAGGGTGGCCACCTGACCAGTGGTGACCTGGTGGTGGGCACCGACACGCACAGCACCACTTACGGCGCGTTCAACGCCTTTGGTACCGGCATCGAAGGCTCGGACGTGAGCGCGGTCATGGCCACCGGCAAGGTCTGGCTGCGCGTGCCCGAGTCGGTGCGGGTGCAGCTCGATGGTCGCTTGCAACCGGGCGTGTGGGCCAAAGATTTGACCCTGCACATGCTGGGCCGCTTCGGGGCCGAGGGCCTGAACTACCGCGCTATCGAGTACGTGGGCTCTGCCGTGAGCGCGATGGAAATTGACGACCGCATGACCCTGTCCAACCACGCTGCCGAGTTGGGCGCCAAGGCGGCGTTGCTGGAAGCCGATGACAAAACTCATAAGTGGCTGGTCGCGCACGGGGCCAAAGCGCCCCAGCCGGTGTTTGCCGACGCCGATGCGGTGTACTCCGAGCGCATCGTGATCGACGCGTCCGCACTCGCCCCCCAAGTGGCGCGCCGCCACGCGGTGGACGACATCGTGGCTGCGCACGAGGTGATCGGGCAAAAAATCAACTTCGCCTTGATCGGCACCTGCACCAACGGGCGGCTGGACGACATCCGCCAGGCAGCGGCCATCCTCAAAGGCAAGCGCCTGGCCAAGGGCGTGCGCATGATCATCACGCCGGCGTCGCGCCAGATTTATCTGGCCGCTATGCGTGAGGGCTTGTTTGAAATCTTGACCGAAGCCGGGGCCTCGGTGGAGGCCGCTGGCTGCGGTACTTGCGTGGGCATTACCAACCACTTGATCCCGGGCGACCGCGAGGTGGTGATATCGAGTGCCAACCGCAACTTCAAAGGTCGCTTGGGCAACCACGACGCTGAAATTTGGCTCGGCTCGGCAGCGACGGTGGCGGCCTCGGCGCTGACAGGTTGCATCACCGATCCGCGCACGGTGGTGGGCGGGCAATGGGAGGCATCACATGCTTAATCGTGCTTATGTATTGGGAAATGACGTCAACACTGACTTGTGCTGCTCGGGCAAATACCTGCCGGGCAAAGACGAGGCCTTTATCGCATCACAAGCCTTTGAGGCGATCTCGCCCGGCTTTGCGGCGCGCTTTGTGAGTGGCGGCGTGATCGTTGCGGGTGAGCACTTCGGCATCAACTCCTCGCGTGAACAGGCGGTGCACATCTTGCGACGCATGGGCGTGGCGGCCATCGTGGCGCCCTCGTTTGGGCGGCAGTTTTTCCGTAACGCGATCAACAACGGCCTGGTGGTGGTGGAGTGCGACACGACGGACATTGCGGAGGGTGACGTGATCGCGCTGGATTTGGAGACTTCGGTTTTGACTGTGGCCCAAAGACAGATCACACGCGCCTTGCCGGCTGTGCCTGAGGCTATCCGTGCGATTTTGCGTGAGGGCGGTTTGATTCCTTTCCTCAAAAAATACCCCGATTGGCAGGTGACCGCATGAACGATTCAGGAGTAAACCGACCCAACGCGAGCCAGCTTCGCCAAGCTTTGCGCCTGCGCTTGGCCCAAGCGCAGCAGGGCGGAACCGCCTTGATCGCCCCCGGCATTTTTGATGGCTACGGCGCACGCATGGTGATGCAAGGCGGCTTTGAGGCCGCTTACATGACCGGTAACGGCGTGTCAGCCAGCCTGCTGGGCACGCCCGATGTGGGCTTGATTGATTTGACCTTGATGGCCAACCACGCGCGCCATGTGGCCGCGTGCATTGACATCCCGCTGATCTGCGACGCCGACACAGGCTACGGTGGCGTGGTCGGCGTGCGCCGTACCGTGCAGGCGTTTGAGGCCGCCGGTGTGGCCGCTATCCACATGGAAGACCAACTCTCGCCCAAGCGCTGCGCGCAGTTCCCCGGTGCGCGTTCGGTGCTGGAGTTTGATGAAGCAGTTGCCAAGATCGCCGCCGCCGTGGCCGCTCGCAGCGACCCTGACTTCATCGTGATTGCGCGCACCGACAGCGCAGGCTCGATGGGCTTGGGCGAGGCCATCAAACGCGCCCAGGCCTTTGAACGTGTAGGCGCAGGCGCGGTGTTTGTGGAACTCAAAGCGCACGACGGCATCCTGGACGACTTGCGCCGCGTGGCCGATGCGGTGTCCATCCCCTGCCTGGTCAATATCGATGCCGGTGGCCCGCTGGCCGGGCTGCACGCCAATGACTTGCACCGCCACGGCATTGCCCTGGCCATCTACCCCGCGTTGATCCGTAACGCCGTTGGTTTTGCCATGCGCGAGGCCTTGCAGCATTTGAAGCAAGACGGTTCTACCGTTGCCATGCGGCCCCGCATGATCAGCGGTGCGGAGTACAACGCTTACCTGGGTTTGGCTGAAGTGGAGAGTTGGGAAACGCGGTTTCCTTTTTGAATTGATTTGAAGGGCTTGACCATGAAAATACGTTTATCGAATGCCGTAGCGCCCATCGCCTTACTGTTGGCGCTGGTTTGTAGCAGCGCTGTTCAGGCTGTCGAAATCAAGGTGCTCAGCGGCAACGGGGCCAAGGCCGCCGTGACCGAGCTGGGCGCGCAGTTTGAGCGCCTCAGCGGGCACAAGGTGACGATTCATTTCGAGGTCAACCCCGGCGTCAAAAAACGCATTGACGAGGGTGAAGCCTTCGATGTGGCGGTGCTGAACCCCCCGTTTTTGGACGAGCAAATCAAGAACGGCAAGGTCATAGCCAGCACGCGCACCGTGCTGGGTCGCGCAGGCATAGGCGCGGCGATTCGTGCGGGCGCGCCCAAGCCGGATATTTCGACGATAGAGGGTTTTAAAAACGCGCTCTTGGCCAGCAAGTCGGTGGCCTACCCGGGTGAGGGTTCCAGCGGGCGCTATTTTGTGACGGTGATTGAGCGCATGGGCCTGACCCAGGCCATGGCCAGCAAAATGCGCCCCATGCCCGCCGAGTACAACGTGGAAGTGGTGGCCAGCGGCGAGGTGGATATGGTGGTGGTGGTCGCCTCACGGATCAACGGCGTGCAGGGTGTGCAGTCGCTGGGCACAATCCCGGCATCGTTGCAAACCTGGATCGGCTTCACGGCGGGCCTGTCTGCCCAAGCTAAAGAAGCCGCTGCGGCACGCGAGATGCTGAAGTTTTTCACCTCACCCGCCGCAGAGCAAATTCTGCGGGACAAAGGGGTCGAGCCTTTTGTTGAGTGAGCGGCCCAACGCCACTCAAGATCGTTTACTTCGCCAGAAAGCCCGTCGCCCGAAAGTGTTTGAGCGCCGCCTCGCTGGCTAAAAACTGCATCAACGCACCTGCTGCTACTTGCTCGCTGCTTCTGGCTGTTGCATAGCTGGTGCTCAAGCCCAGCGGTGCAGGCAAAGGCCCCACCATCGTGATGCCGGGGTGCTGCAAAATTTCGCTCGATTGGCTCACGCCCAGCGCGTATTTGCCGTGTGACACGTCCTTGATCACTTCTACGCCGAAAGGTAAGACGGTGATGCGAGTTTGCAGGGCTTGGCTCAGGCCCAAGCTGTCCAGCACCTTGGCAAAGTGAGTGCCTGCTGTGGCTCCGCGCGCCGGGTCAGCGTAGGCGATGCTGGGTGCGGCCGATAGGGTCTGTTTGAGCGCTTCAGGGGTGGAGATATCGGGCACGGGCGCGCCGTGGGGCACGGCCAGAGAGACCGACACCACGCCGATGCTCTGCGCCGCGTCCTGGGTCAGTCGTCCGCCTGCGCGTAGTTGCGTGATGGCGGCGTTACTCAAAATCACCACATCGGCCACCGCACCGGGTGCGCCACTCAAAACACGATCTCGTTGCGCGCCCACGGTGTCAAATGTGGCGCTCAGGGTGTGGCCGGTCTCGCGGGTGAATTCGGGTGCGATGCGCTCCACGGCAGCCTTGGCGGCCCCTGCAGCCAATACGCGGATATTGTCGGCCTGAGCTAGTGAGGACATGACAACCAAGAGGGCGAATGCAGCGTTTTGGGTACGTTTCATGGGGATTAAGTGGTTTAAGTGATATGAGGGGATAATAGAGGTTTGCCCTTGATCTGGGTATTCTTGACCCAAAACCGAAGATTTGATGACCCTAACCGCTACAGAAACCCCCGTCACCGACCTCACGGTCACGCCAGAACCACGCCTTGATGCCTTTGCGCAATTGCAACTGGCGGAGCCCTTGGCCCGTGCCGTGGCTGAGATGGGTTATGAGTCTATGACGCCGATTCAGGCGCAGGCCATCCCTGTGGTGCTGCAGGGGCGTGACGTTATGGGCGCAGCCCAGACGGGTACGGGCAAGACGGCCGCTTTCTCGTTACCCTTGCTGCAACGCATGCTCAAACATGAAAACAGCTCCACCTCCCCCGCGCGCCATCCGGTGCGTGCGTTGGTGCTGCTGCCCACGCGTGAGTTGGCCGACCAGGTGGCCCAGCAAGTCAAGCTCTATGCCAAGTACACCAACCTGCGCAGCGCCGTAGTGTTTGGCGGTATCGACATGAAGCCCCAAACGCTGGAGCTGAAAAAAGGTGTTGAAGTCTTGGTGGCCACCCCAGGCCGTTGGCTCGACCACATCGAAGCCAAAAACGCCGTGCTTAATCAGGTGGAATACGTGGTGCTGGACGAGGCCGACCGCATGCTCGACATCGGCTTCTTGCCCGACCTGCAACGCATCCTCTCCTACCTGCCCAAGCAGCGCACCACGCTGCTGTTCTCGGCTACTTTCTCTTCTGAAATCAAGCGTCTGGCCAGTAGCTACCTGCAAGACCCGGTGACTATTGAAGTGGCCCGCTCCAACGCCACAGCCTCCACTGTAGAGCAGCATTTTTACAGCGTGCCTGAAGACGATAAGCGCCGCGCCCTGCACCAGATATTGAAGTCACGCGGCATGAAGCAAGCCTTTGTGTTTGTGAACAGCAAACTCGGTTGCGCCCGCTTGGCCCGTTCGCTGGAGCGCGAGGGCCTCAAGACCACCGCGCTGCATGGTGACAAGAGCCAAGACGAACGCCTCAAAGCGCTGGAGTCCTTCAAAAAAGGCGAGGTCGATCTGCTGGTGTGTACCGATGTGGCCGCGCGCGGTCTGGACATCAAGGACGTGCCTGCCGTCTTCAACTTTGACGTGCCTTTCAACGCCGAAGACTATGTGCACCGCATTGGCCGCACCGGTCGTGCGGGCGCGTCTGGTTTGGCGGTGAGTTTTGTCTCAGCCAAAGAC
>JANXSU010000157.1 GCA_025356545.1 Comamonadaceae bacterium | reverse complement strand
CCTTCTACAAAGAACTGGGCAACGCGGGTCTGAAGGCCAAAGACGTGCCCGTGGTGGCCTTCTCGGTCGGTGAAGAATAGCTGCGCGGCGTGGACACCAAGCCACTGGTGGGTCACCTGGCGGCATGGAACTACTTCATGTCGATCAAGAACCCCGCCAACGCGGCCTTCACCAAGAAGTGGGCGGATTACTCCAAGGCCAAGAAGCTGCCCGGCGCTGACAAGCCCTTGACCAACGACCCGATGGAAGCCACCTACATTGGCATCAACATGTGGAAGCAAGCGGTTGAAAAAGCCAAGTCCACCGACACCGACAAAGTGATCGCAGCCATGGCAGGCCAGACCTTCACCGCACCCAGCGGCATCACCTCCAAGATGGACGAGAAAAACCACCACTTGCACAAGTCGGTGTTCATCGGTGAAGTCAAGGCCGACGGTCAGTTCAATGTGGTGTGGAAGACCCCAGGCCCGGTCAAAGCCAAGCCGTGGTCACCCTACATCGCTGGCAATGACGTCAAGCCTGACGAGCCAGTGAAGAAGTAAGCCTTTCGCAACGGTTAAGCTGTTGCATGGACGCAGCGGAGTACAAGCTCCGCTGCGCTCAACACCTCGATTGAGAAAGTTTTTTAATGCGCAGAAGCATGCTTCGATGGCTGACACTTGCTATTTTTTTTGTAGCTGCTCATGTACACTCCATAACAATTTCCGAGATAAAAGGCATTATTTTTGGTGAGGCAGATGCCCGTATTGAAGCTTTGAACAAGGCAGCGACATCCGCAGACACCCAGACCCTCATTTTTTTACAAGCCTTGGCAGATGACACCGTCAAGACAGCCGGGGACAAAGTGTTCATCGTCAAAGAAGGTCAGGGGTTTGACCCCCTCAGTGGTGACCCTGTCGCCCTACCGGCGGACCTTGAAGACGTGGTGAGCAACAACCGCATGCGCGGTGAGCTGGATTCTGCACTGGCTGCACTCAAACTTTTTTCTGGCGACGAGAAAACCCGGCGTGCCGCCATACGGCAGTTGCAAAGCGACGCCGATGAAAGCAAACTCCCCCTGATCGAGAAGGCCTACGCTGCCGAGCAAAACCCGGACATCAAAACCGAACTCGCGCTGGTGCGTGCAGCGGCACTGCTGGGCAGCAGCGATAAGAACAAACGCCTGCAAGCGGCCCAACTGCTGGCCCAAAGCACCCAGGCCAACACCAAGACCGTGCTGTTGGAGCGGCTCAAAACAGAAGACGATGTGGACGTCAAGATCGCTTTGGGCAAAAGCCTGCGCACGGTGGAAGCCGCGCTGGCCTGGGGCGACCGGCTGGGAGCCCTGTTCAGCGGCATCAGCCTGGGCTCCATTTTGTTGCTGGTGGCCCTGGGCCTGGCCATCACATACGGGCTCATGGGCGTCATCAACATGGCCCATGGCGAGTTGATGATGCTGGGCGCCTACGCCACCTACGTAGTGCAAGGGTTGTTTCAAAAATACCTGCCTGCTGCCGCCTTTGATTGGTACTTGGTGGCTGCCATTCCGGTGGCCTTCATGACCGCCGCCTTGGTGGGCGCGGCACTGGAGCGCAGTGTGATTCGTTTTCTCTACGGTCGCCCTCTAGAGACGCTACTGGCCACTTGGGGCATCAGTCTGATGCTGATGCAAGGCGTGCGCACCGTGTTTGGCGCGCAAAACGTGGGCGTAGAAAACCCGTCTTGGATGAGCGGCGGCGTGCAGGTGCTGGGCAATTTGTCGCTGCCTTTTAACCGGCTAGTGATCATTGGTTTTGCGTTGGCCGTGCTGCTGGCCGTGGCCTGGCTCATTGGGCGCACGCGCTTAGGGCTGTTTGTGCGCGGGGTCACGCAAAACCGGCCTATGGCTTCGTGTATGGGGGTCAACACCGCCCGTATTGACACCTATGCCTTTGCCCTAGGCTCAGGCATTGCCGGGCTGGCCGGGTGTGCGCTCAGCCAGGTGGGCAATGTGGGGCCCGACTTGGGCCAAGGCTATATCGTGGACGCTTTCATGGTGGTGGTTCTGGGCGGTGTGGGGCAACTTGCCGGCACGGTCTATGCCGCTTTAGGTCTGGGCTTGCTCAACAAATTGCTGGAGGGCTTGACCGGTGCGGTGCTGGCCAAGATTGCCGTTCTAGTGTTCATCATCATCTTCATCCAGAAACGCCCCCAGGGCATCTTTGCCTTGAAGGGCCGGAGTGCTGAAGCATGACGCCGGTACAACTCCCATCACGTCGCCCCCTGTTGACAGGCCGGGGGTGGAGCGCATTCGCCGTGGCGCTGATCGTGATCTGCGCTGTCGCGCCGATGCTCAATCTGGTCGTTCCCCAAGCCAGCGTGTTCCACCTCAGCGACTACGCCGTCGCGCTGCTGGGTCGCATCATGTGCTACGCCATTTGCGCCCTGGCCATGGACTTGATCTGGGGCTATACCGGAATTTTGTCGCTCGGTCATGGCTTGTTTTTTGCGCTGGGTGGCTACGTTATGGGCATGTATTTGATGCGCCAAATTGGCACGGATGGCAATTACAAAAGCAACCTGCCCGACTTCATGGTGTTTCTGGACTGGAAGGCACTGCCCTGGCACTGGACCTTCAGTGACAGCTTCCTCGCCACGCTGGTGCTGATCGTCGCCGTGCCTGGCTTGGTGGCGTTTGTGTTTGGCTATTTCGCCTTTCGCTCGCGCATCAAGGGAGTTTACTTTTCTATCATCACCCAGGCCCTGACGTTTGCGGCCATGCTGCTGTTTTTCCGCAATGAGACCGGCTTTGGCGGCAACAACGGTTTTACTGACTTCAAACGCCTGCTGGACACACCCATCGCCACCCCCAGCATGCGCATGCTGCTGTTTGTGCTGACGGGGCTGACGCTGCTGGGTTTTTACCTGCTCGCCAAGTGGCTGATCACCAGCAAGTTTGGCCGCGTGTTGCAGGCCATTCGCGACGCCGAAACACGCGTCATGTTTTCGGGCTACAACCCGGTGGGCTACAAGCTGACGATCTGGACTCTCTCGGCCATGATGTGCGGCGTAGCGGGTGCGCTGTATGTGCCGCAGGTGGGCATCATCAACCCAGGGGAGATGAGCCCAGCCAACTCGATTGAGATCGCCATCTGGGCCGCCGTGGGGGGCCGGGCCAGCTTGATCGGTCCCATCGTGGGGGCGTTTGTGGTCAGCGGTGCCAAAAGCTGGTTGACCGTGGCATACCCTGAGTTTTGGCTGTATTTCTTGGGTGGACTGTTTATCTTGGTCACCCTGTTTTTGCCTGAGGGCCTCATCGGCTTGGTGAAGAAGATCAAGGGGCGGTTGTCATGACACCTGAACTGATGGCGCAAGGCGCAAAGGCCTTGGCAACCCACAGGGCAGCTGTGGCGAAGCAACAGGACAATACCGAGTCGGGTGGCCATGCGGCCAACTATTCGCGAATGCACACGCCCGGTGAGGTGGATGTGACCCATGGCCGCATCCTCTACCTGGAGGACGTGAGCGTGAGCTTTGACGGCTTCAAGGCCATCAACAAACTATCGCTCGACATTGCCTCCGGTGAGTTGCGCTGCATCATCGGCCCCAATGGCGCGGGCAAGACGACGATGATGGACATCATCACAGGCAAGACCCGTCCAGATGAGGGTCGCGTCTTCTTTGGCAGCACGATTGACCTGCTGCGCCATACCGAGCCGCAGATTGCGCAACTCGGCATCGGGCGCAAGTTCCAAAAGCCTACGGTGTTTGAGCAGCTCACGGTGTTTGAAAACCTGGAGCTAGCACTCAAGACGCACAAAGGCGTTAAAGCCTCGATGCTCTTCCGGCTGGATTCGACCCAGTCCGATCGGCTGGCCGAGATGCTGCACACCATTCACTTGAGCGCGAACGTGAATGCCCAGGCCGGTACCTTGAGCCATGGTCAAAAGCAGTGGCTGGAAATCGGCATGCTGCTGATGCAAGACCCCAAGCTGTTGCTGCTCGATGAACCCGTGGCTGGCATGACCGATGCGGAAACCGAGCGCACAGCCGAGCTGTTTTTGAGCCTCAAAGGCAAGCACTCCCTGATGGTGGTGGAGCACGACATGAGCTTTATCAAAACCATCTCAGAGATCGTGACTGTGCTGTGCGATGGCGCGGTGCTGGCCCAAGGCACGCTGGATCAAGTGCAGGCCGATGAGCGGGTGATTGAGGTCTACCTCGGAAGATGAGCATGCTAAACGTCAAGAATATCAACCAGTACTACGGCGGATCTCACATACTGCGCGACGTGAGCGTACAAGCACATCTGGGAAAAGTGACTGTCTTGTTGGGGCGTAACGGGGTAGGCAAGACAACCTTGCTCAAATCCATCATGGGCTTGGTGCCTATCAAGGCCGGCAGCATCACGCTGGACGGCCAAGCCATCCACGACGCAAAGCCCTACGAGAGGGCTCGTGCTGGTATCGGTTTTGTGCCACAGGGGCGTGAAATTTTTGCCCGACTCACGGTGCAAGAAAACCTCGCCATGGGCCTGGCTCACCGTCCTGCGGGCACACCGATACCGCTCGAGTTGTATGAACTCTTTCCCGTGCTCAAACAGATGCTGAACCGGCGCGGCGGCGACCTCTCCGGCGGGCAGCAACAGCAACTGGCCATTGCACGGGCGCTAGCTGCGAAACCGAAGTTGCTGATTTTGGACGAGCCCACCGAAGGCATCCAACCCAGCATCATCAAAGACATCGGGCGAGTCATCCGCATGTTGGCAGATCGCGGTGACATGGCAATTTTGTTAGTGGAGCAGTACTACGACTTCGCCCGTGAACTGGCAGACGACTACGCGGTGATGGAGCGTGGCGCGGTGATTGCCAGTGGCCTGGGGCAGGACATGGAGACCAACCAAGTGCGCCAGCTGGTGGCTATCTGATCGACGACTTGAACAGAGATTCATTCAGGTTCGCCAGACCCTGGGGCTCGTGGCCTGCATATCCCAAAAACTCTCACGCCAACAGGCCCGCAAGGTTTTAAGCAAATCCATCGCAGGCTCCACCAAGGGGGCTAATACACGCACCACTAGCACCTGCGGGTTGGGAGCAGTGGCACCGGCTGTCAGGCGTAGGGGGTGAACGTCCATAACCGCACGCACCGCATTCAGCGCACGTTCGCGCCGATCACGGGTGATAGTGCGCCCCGAGACAAAAAACAAAGTGGCCAAGCAGCGATGCCCCGCCAAGCCCAGCGGGCCATTCATCAAGCGCTCATCCGTTGCATCAATGCGCCCCTGCTCAAGCCACACCCCAGGCACTTCGATGTGCTGCGAGAAGCTGCCGCGCTCAAACGGCAACTGAGCCATGGGCAGGCCTAGCGCTGTGATGTCCCAGCCCATCAGCTCCGCACTCGGGGCTAGCTCGAAAATCGCGCGGTTGCAGGCTTGGCACTGGTCATAGGCCAGTGCTTCCAGGGGCAACCATTCGAGCCGGGCACCCTCCTCCAGTTGGGCGTGCACGACTTGCGTGGCCGGCGCGCCCAGCGACCGGTAAAAACGGGTGGCCCCTGGCGTGGTAATGAGCGCGTGGGCTTCTTTGCCGACGCGGATATTGATCTCCAGCGTGTCGCCGCCTACCAGTCCACCGGGGGGGTGGACCAACACGTTATGGCACACCGCATCGCCTTCCGGGTACAGACTTTTGAGCAGGCGCAGTGGTCCTGTGTGCAGGTAGTGCACCCCGGTCTTACCCTCGCTCAGGGCGTAGTCAAGATCGAGAGTGGCGCGCCAACCCATAGGTGATGTCGGTGGCCTACGGATTAGTGACCTTGCGAGCCCCGATGTGCCCAGCCTGTCGTATGCTTTTCGATGAAGCTGAACAGCTCGTACATCGCCATGGCCATGGCACCAACTACCACCAAGCCACTGAAAGCCAGCCCCATCTGCATGGCCGATCCGGCAGAAATCAGCAGGTAGCCAATCCCCTCGTTCGCAGCGGTCATCTCAGATACGGTGGTGCCCACAAAAGCCAACGTAATGGCCACTTTGAGCGAGGCATAAAAGTAAGGCATGGAGCGTGGCAGGCCGACCTTGATAAGCACGTCCCAGCGCTTCGCACCCAGCACACGCAACACATCTTCGAGCTCCGGCTCCAGCGTGGCCAAGCCAGTGGCGATGTTGACCATGATAGGGAAGAATGAGATGAGAAAGGCCGTGAGAATCGCAGGCCCAACACCAATACCAAACCACACCACCAAAATGGGCACAAACGCCGCTTTAGGCAGCGCGTTGAACGCTGTCATAAGTGGGTAAATAGCGGAATAAGCCAGACGCGAACTGCCGATTAGAAACCCCAACATTACGCCCACAATGATGGCAATGCCAAAGCCCACCATCGTCACCCAAAAGGTGCGCCAGGCGTGGCCAGCAATCAGCTCTTTGTACTCCAACGTTTGGTTCCAAATGCGCAAAGGGCTGGGGAAAATGAACTCGGAAATACTGAAGACCGAGCAAATGATTTGCCATAGCACAATCACCGTTACCAACAAGATCCACGGGGACCACAACTCAACTTGTTTTTTATTCATGGCGTGTTTTAAACGGCAGAGGTGATGGGCTTGCGAAATGCACCAATGTGGCCGCGCAACTCCAGCACGATGTCGGTAAATTCTTTGGTGTAGGTCAGCTCAAGCTCACGCGGGCGCGGCAGCTCAATCTCGCGCTTGACAACAAATCGACCTGGGCTTTGGCTCATGACGTACACCGTATCGGCCAAAAAGACCGACTCGCGCAAATCATGCGTGACCAAAATTACGTTGAACTGTTGCTCGGTCCACAGGTCGCGCAAGATGCACCAGAGGTCTTCACGGGTGAAGGCGTCCAGCGCACCAAAAGGCTCATCGAGCAGCAGCATTTTGGGCTCATGAATCAGTGCCCGGCAGATGCTGGCCCGCTGCTGCATACCGCCCGAGAGCTGCCACGGAAATTTGTCTTCATAACCGCCCAGTCCCACTTTTTGCAGCAAGCGGCGAGCCCGTTCTTCAAACTCTTTGCGCTTGGCTTTGAACTGGCTGCGATAGGGCTCGACGATCTCCAAGGGCAACAGCACGTTGTCCACCGTGGTGCGCCAAGGCAACAGAGAGGGGGCCTGAAACGCCATGCCGGATATTTTTAACGGCCCTGTCACCGGCTGCCCATCAATCAGGATACGGCCCATAGACGGCATCTTCAGCCCCGTGGCCAGCTTCATGAAGGTAGACTTGCCACAGCCCGAGGGGCCGACGATAGCGATGAATTCGCCGGGTCGTACCTTCAGGTCAATAGCCTCGACCGCGAAATTGTTTTGTGCCAGCAGCTCCTCGTTGTAAGCCAGCCAAACATCCTGAAAATCAACGAACGAGGTGGATTCGGGTTTCGCGCTCATCACTTGGCGGGCAGCACGTTCAGCTCAGCCTTGGTGGGCAAAAATGAGCCATCCCAAACCGCATCCGCATTCACGCGATTTTTGGTGCTGAAAGCATCCGATACCTGGGATGCCATCAACGACAGACGCGCCGGATTGATCTGTCCAAAGCCCTCGCTGCGGGCGTTAGGGCTATTGATAGCGGTGTCAATGGCCAGCTTGAGGCGGCGGGTTTCCAGCTCGGCGTTGATGATGCCGTCACGCGCTTTCACATCGGCAATGGCACCAGCCGGATTGGCCATCACCTCTTTAGCGCCTTTGGCAAAGGCCACCAAGAAAGCTTTCACAGCCGCTGGGTTCTCCTTGATCAGCTTGGGCGACGCAATGATGACGTTGCCGTACAACTTCACGCCGTGGCTGGCGTAAGGCATAACCACCACGTCTTCAGCCTTGACGCCGCGCGCTTCCAAATTCAACAGCGAGGTGAAGGTAAAACCTGTGATGGCATCCACATCACCGCGTGCCAGCATGGTTTCGCGCAATGGAGGGTCCATCGCCGTCCACTGCACGCCGCTGATGTTGTTGGCTTTAGCAAAAATCGGGAAAGCCTTACGACCCGCGTCAAATACCGGTGCACCGAGCTTCTTGCCGTTCAGATCAGAAGGGGTTTTGATGCCCGATTTTTTAAGCGCCATCACAGAAGCGGGCGTATCGTTGTAAACCATCATCACGGCTACAGGCTTGTTGGGCGCGTCCGGGTTATTAGCGTGGAACTCCATCAGCGCGGCAAGGTCGGCAAATCCAATGTCATAAGCGCCTGAAGCCACGCGGGTGACTGTGCCACCAGAGCCGTTGCCCGCATCAATCGTCACATCCAACTTGGCAGCTTTGAAGTAACCCTTGGCCGCCGGCGTCAGGAACAGGGCCGCCGGGCCCTCAAAACGCCAATCAAGTTGAAATTTAAGCGGCGTAGTCTGTGCGAGTGACACGCCAATGCTGAACACAGTGGCTAACGCTACGGAGGACTTCAGTAAAAAACGCTTGTTCATGAGGTTTCCAATTAAAAGGGAATGATGCAAAAAGTATAAGCAAGAATGAGGCCAAATTTTCTCTTGCGCCCTGCATACGCTTCTTATTTGCCAACATGCATCATGCAAGGCTTGAGTGAGATAGATAACCCGTGATTACCCCAAAACCTGACCTATGGCATAGCAGCGTTTGAATAGCAAGCACTCCAACCGGCGGCTTGGCAGTCCACGGAACCATAAACATCTCGTGTGTCGCTTGTTTCATTATTCCGATCGTCGTCGCCAAGCGACGCCGTTGACTGTTTCGCAATCCACTCGGTCAAAGAACTTTACAATAATTCAATTATTGTTGAATAGTTGTTAGATGAAAGAAATTGACATCGTCCGTGCCCTCGCCGCTTTGGCCCAAGAAGTGCGCCTGCGAGTCTTCCGCGCGTTGGTCGTGGCAGGCAGTGACGGGCTCACGCCGGGAATCCTGGCCGATCAACTGGCTGTCGCGCCCAACACGCTGTCTTTCCACCTCAAAGAACTCGTCCACGCCGGGCTCATCAGCCAGGAGCGGCAAGGGCGCAACCTGATTTACCGCGCGTCGTTCACCACCATGAATGAGCTGCTGAGCTACCTCACCGAAAACTGCTGCCAAGGCGCTGCTTGCTGCTAATTCAATGCCATGACCAACACTATTAAACCTTTGAACATCCTGTTTCTTTGCACGCACAACTCTGCGCGCAGCATCTTGGCAGAAGCCCTGCTTAACGCCATGGGCCGTGGCCGCTTCAACGCCTATTCGGCGGGCAGCAGCCCGCGAACTCTCGAAGGAATGACATGAGCGTCCAATGCGAAGTAACTGCCAAACAGACGGCAGGCGCACCCATGAGCGTGTTCGAGAAGTATCTGACCGTCTGGGTCTTCCTGTGCATCGTCGCAGGCATCGCGCTGGGGCAACTCTACCCCGGCGTGTTTCAAGTGATTGGGCACATGGAAATCGCGCAGGTCAATTTGCCAGTGGGCCTACTGATCTGGGTGATGATCATCCCGATGCTGGTAAAGGTGGATTTCGGCGCACTGGGCGAAGTGCGCAAGCATGCCAAGGGCATTGGCGTAACGCTCTTCGTGAACTGGCTGGTCAAGCCGTTCTCTATGGCCTTCCTCGGATGGCTTTTCATACGCCATTGGTTCGCGCCCCTGCTCCCCCCTGACCAACTCGACAGCTATATCGCGGGCCTGATCCTGCTAGCCGCTGCGCCTTGCACCGCCATGGTGTTCGTGTGGAGCCGTCTCACAGGCGGCGATCCGCTGTTCACACTATCGCAAGTCGCGCTCAATGACAGCATCATGGTGATTGCCTTCGCGCCGCTGGTTGCTTTTTTGCTGGGCTTGTCCGCCATCACGGTGCCGTGGGATACGCTGTTGACCTCCGTTGTGCTCTACATCGTTATCCCGGTGATCCTGGCGCAGTTGCTACGCAAATCTCTGCTGTCGAAGGGGCAAAGCGTGTTTGACGTTGTGATGGCCACGATCGGCCCATGGTCGATCACCGCCTTGCTTGCCACACTCGTGCTGCTATTCGCCTTCCAAGGCGAGGCCATCTTGAAGCAACCTCTGGTGATTGCCCTTCTGGCCGTGCCGATCCTGATTCAGGTGTTTTTCAACTCTGCTCTGGCCTACTGGCTCAACCGCGCGGTGGGCGAAAAACACAACATTGCCTGCCCGTCGGCCTTGATCGGCGCATCCAACTTCTTCGAACTGGCAGTGGCCGCCGCCATCAGCCTGTTCGGCTTCAACTCCGGGGCGGCACTGGCGACAGTGGTGGGCGTGTTGATTGAAGTACCAGTCATGTTGCTGGTGGTGTACATCGTCAACAACAGCAAGGGCTGGTATGAACGTTCAGAGGTCAAATCCGGATGAGCGCCCATCACGTCCATGGTCAATGCCGGACGTCTCTGCGAATACTCGCAAAACCCTGAGAATCACTGCATCTTCATGCCTTTAGGATGCACGTGCCCCTCCATCGCGTCTTTGCCATGGTCCGACAACTGTGCATCAAACCACTTGTGCAAAGCTGCCACCGTCTTCGCATCCGAGGTTTTGTAGATCAATTCGGCCCCATCCTTAATGTCGAGGTACTCGATTGCAATCTGCCCCGGCTTGGCGGCCTTGAGTTCTGCGAGTCCCGGCATGACCCGCCCGTGGATATGGGTCGGGCCGGAAAAGTCGCTCTTGAGAAATTGCGTCTTGATTTCCTGCAAGTGCTGTCGGATCAGCTTGGCCTGCACATCATCACCTGCCGCTTTGGTCACCACTTGCTGAACGCCACCGGTTTCGCTTTTGGCAAAGATGTGGGTGGTCGCGGCCAGGGAGAACGGCATGACATCCTTACCGCGTTGCGAGACCTCAGTTTGCCGTTGAGATTCAGCCATCATCTTCATGTGGGCTGCGTGGTCCATGCCTTGCATGCCGTGGGATAAATGATCCATGGGCGCAGATTGCGCGATGCTCACAATCGAGGCTCCAACAAGCGCAATGGCCAGAGCGGAAACAAGGTACTTTTTCATAACGATCTCTCAGGTTGATTAAATAGGGCGAATCAGGACATGCGGCCCACAGCGCAGCTCACGAAGGACTTGGCGTTCGCCAAACCCGCTTCTATCCCGGCGAGCGAGCCCTTCTCCGGATAGCCCATAGCCCGCAGCTTCTGAATCACTGCATCGCGGGTCGCGGCCGCGCCTGAAAAGTGCACGACCTGATGTTCACGGTCCACCGTAAGGTCCGACACCTCCGGCATGGCGGAGAGGCCTTTGATGATGGATTTTTCGCACCCCCCGCATTTGAGGTTGTCGATTTCAATTTGCATGCTGATGTTCATTTCGATGTCCTTTGAGTTTGTCGCTGCGCGCAGCGGGATGACTGCGGCATGGGGAAAGTATGGTTCTTCCCAGCGATTGACCATATGATCAAAGTCATATGAAAACCATGATTCTTCCGACGGCGCTCAAAGCGCTACTGCCGCCGACATCCCACGCTCTCTGCGAGGGCGCACGCTACTCAAAAAATGAACAGCTATTCCTCACAGGCAAGAAGCCCGAATGGATGTTTTATGTAGTCTCGGGGGAAGTCACCCTGGAGCGCACAGGCTTGCAAGGCGAGCCCGTGGTGCTGCAACGCACGCGGCAAGGATTCGTGAGCGAAGCCAGTCTCAAATCCGCAAAATACCACTGCGACGCCCTCGCCATCATCGACACGACCGTCGTCAAGATACCCATCAGGGAGATCTCCGCCGAACTTGACCGCGACCCCGCATTCGCCAGCCGCTGGATTGGCATGCTCAACAGCGAAGTCCGGCGCCTGCGTCTGCACTGCGAGCGCCTGAGCATGAAGTCGGTCAAGGACCGGGTTCTCCACCTCATCAACACCGAAGGGCAAAACGGCACCTACACTGCTGCCACCGGGCTCAAATCCTTGGCAGGCGAACTTGGCGTTACGCACGAGGCGCTTTACCGGACACTTGCCGCATTGGAAAAAGCCAAGATCATCCAACGGCTCGATGGCGTCTTATCTTTGCATATCCTGCAAGGTTGACCCACCTGTTATTGATAGACTCCCCGCGATGACCGAAGACCTCAAGCAACACACGCCCATGATGACCCAGTACCTGGCCATTAAGGCCGAGTACCCAAGCACCCTGGTCTTCTACCGCATGGGTGACTTTTACGAATTGTTTTTTGCCGATGCCGAAAAAGCCGCCGCCCTGCTCAACATCACGCTGACCCAGCGCGGTCAGTCCGCCGGGCAGCCCATTGCCATGGCGGGTGTGCCCTTTCATGCGGTGGAGACCTACCTGGCACGCCTCATCAAGCTGGGTGAATCGGTGGCGATTTGTGAGCAGATTGGTGAGGTGGGGGCTTCAAAAGGTCCCGTGGAGCGCAAGGTGCTGCGCGTCGTCACCCCCGGCACGCTGACTGACAGCGCGCTGCTGAGCGACAAGACTGAATCACTTTTGCTCGCCATCCACCAAGGCCCGCGCAACCGCTGCGGCCTGGCCTGGCTGAGCGTGACCCAGGGCGAAGTCTTTCTGGCCGAGTGTCCGCCTGACGAGTTGAATGAATGGGTGGCGCGGATTGCGCCGGGTGAATTGATCTACAGCGCCGGAGCCACACCCGCGTTTGAGACGCGACTGCTGGGCCTGCGCCAATCGGGCACGCTCTCAGGCGCTATTTCTTTCAGTCTTCGTCCCGAATGGCAGTTTGACACTGCGTCTGGCGTGATCAAGCTGCTGGCCCAACTCAAGGCCGCCAGCCTGGCCCCGTGGCAGGCCGATGCGCTGCCCCAAGCCCACGCCGCAACCGCCGCACTGCTGACCTACGCCGAGCACACCCAGGGCCGCGCGCTCACCCATGTGCACAGCGTGCGCGTGCAGCGCAGCGACGAATTGATCGACCTGCCGCACACCACGCGCCGCAACCTGGAGTTGGTGCAGACCCTGCGCGGCGAGGACTCGCCCACACTGTTCTCGCTGTTGGACACCTGCATGACGGGCATGGGCAGCCGCTTGCTCAAAAATTGGTTGCTGTCACCGCTGCGGAATCGGCGTGTGCCCCAGCAACGGCTGGACGCCATCGCCACGCTGCGCCAAGGCCCGTGGTCAAAATTACGCGAACAACTCAAAGGCAGCAGCGACGTCGAGCGCATCACCGCCCGCATCGCCTTGCGCCAAGTGCGCCCGCGTGAGCTGGTGGCCTTGCAGCAGACGCTACAAAAAACGGAGCTGCTTACGCACGTGCTTAAAGGGACAGAAGCACTTTTGAAACAAATCTCAGGTCACTTGATGCCGCCCGCAGGCTGCGCCGACCTGCTGCAGCGCGCCCTGCTGGACGAGCCGGCTGCACTGATCCGCGATGGCGGCGTCATCCGGGACGGCTTTGATGCCGAGCTGGACGAGCTGCGCGCCATCCAGACCAATTGCGACGCGTTTTTGCTGGACCTGGAGGTACGCGAGAAGGCCCGTACCGGCATCGCCAACCTGCGCGTGCAGTTCAACAAGGTGCATGGCTTTTTTATCGAGGTCACGCAGGGCCAGGTGGACAAGGTGCCGGACGACTATCGCCGCCGTCAGACTTTGAAGAACGCCGAGCGCTTCATCACCCCTGAACTCAAGGCCTTTGAAGACAAGGCCTTGAGCGCACAAGACCGCGCCCTGGCGCGAGAGAAATGGCTGTTTGAGCAAGTGCTGGACCAATTGCAGCCGCACGTCCCCGCCCTCACCCAGCTCGCCCGAGCGCTGGCCACGCTGGACGCGCTGTGCGCGCTGGCGGAGAGATCCCTCACGCTGGACTGGTGCGCGCCGCAGTTCGTGGCCGAGCCCTGCATCGACATCAGCCAGGGACGTCACCCGGTGGTGCAGGCGCGGCTGGCAGAGACGAGCCGGGGTGAGTTCATCGCCAACGACACACGCCTTGGCCCCAAGCAACGCATGCAAATCATCACCGGCCCCAACATGGGCGGCAAATCCACCTACATGCGCCAGATTGCCGTCATCACCCTGCTGGCCAGCATGGGCAGCTACGTGCCCGCCAGTGCCTGCCGTCTGGGGCCGATTGACGCCATCCATACCCGCATCGGCGCGGCGGACGACCTGGCCAACGCGCAGTCCACCTTCATGCTGGAGATGCTGGAGGCCGCGCAAATCCTGCACAACGCCACGCCCAACTCGCTGGTGCTGATGGACGAAATCGGTCGCGGCACCTCCACCTTTGACGGCCTGGCCTTGGCCAGCGCGATTGCCACGCAGCTGCACGACCGCACCCAGGCCTACACCCTGTTTGCCACCCATTACTTTGAGCTGACCGAGTTCCCCGCCAAGCACCACGCCGCCGTCAACGTGCACGTCAGCGCCACCGAGTCGGGCCACAACATCGTCTTTCTGCACGAGATTCAAAGCGGCCCGGCCAGCCGCAGCTACGGCATCCAGGTCGCCCGCCTGGCCGGCATGCCAGCCACTGTCCTCAACCACGCCCGCCACGCCCTGGCCACGCTAGAGACCCAGGCGCTGGCGTCTCAAGCGCAAGTGGATTTGTTTGCAACGCCGGCGTTGCCTGAAGTTGCTACTGAAAACATAGCTGCTCACGCCATTGAACAGGCGCTTGCAGCCATTAATCCTGATAATTTAAGCCCGCGTGAGGCGCTGGAGGCGCTGTACCAGCTCAAGCAGATTCAGACCAAGCCACAATGAAGGTCATGAATCCCTCCATGACCCCCCAAGACTTCATCGCCAAATGGGGCGTCGGCGGCCCGGCCGCTGCGCTCAACGAGCGCCAAGGCGCGCAGGCGCACTTCATGGATTTGTGCCAACTGCTGGGCGTGCCTACCCCTGGCAGTTTGTCGGGCAGCGAGGGCGATTACATCTTCGAGCAAGACACCCTCTTGCTGGGTGAAGCTCGCGGCTATGCCGATGTGTTCATGCGCAACCATTTCGCCTGGGAAAACAAGGCCCCTGGCCGCAACCTGGACACCGCCCTCAAGCAACTGCTGAACTACAGTCTGGCCCTGAGCAACCCGCCGCTGCTGGTGGTGTGCGACCGCCTCACCACCCGCATCCACACCCAGTTCAACGGCCACCCCAGTGAAGTGCACACCGTGCTGCTGCACGAGCTGGATCAACCGAGCAAGCGCGCCCTGCTGCGCCGCCTGTGGACCGACCCCGAAAGCTTTCGCCCCAAAAAGACCAGCCGCGACATCACCGAGGCCGCAGCCAAAAGCTTTTCCACCCTGGCCGATGGCCTGCGCAAACGCGGCCCTGACAAGGCCGCTGACCCGGCGGGCTGGCAAACACGGGCCGATGAAGTGGCCCATTTTTTAACGCAGTGCCTGTTCTGCTTTTTTGCAGAAGACGTGGGCCTGCTGCCGGGGCGCATGTTCGAGCAACTGGTGAACAAAAAAACGCTGACCAGCGACAAGCTCACCGAAGGTTTGACTAATTTGTTCACCGTCATGCGCAAGGGCGGCCTGTACGGCAATGACGAGATCCCCTGGTTCAACGGTGGCTTGTTCAAAAAAGTGAGCGTGCCTGCCCTGTCCATCATGGAGGTGACCGAGCTGCGCAACGCCGCCGCCCTGAATTGGTCGGCCATTGACGTGTCCATTTTTGGCACCCTGTTTGAGCGTGGACTCGACCCCAGCAAACGCAGCCAGTTAGGCGCGCACTACACCGACCCGGCCACCATTTTGCGCATCGTTGAGCCCGTATTGACCCGTCCTTTGCTGCAAAAATGGGAGCTTCTTACGCAATCCCTTAAGGAGCTACTGGCCAAAAGCACAAAAAAAGGCGACAAAAATCACCGTGCCGCGCAGACCCGCTTCATTGAGTGGCTGGAGCAGCTCAAGGACTTTCGCGTGCTCGACCCGGCCTGTGGCAGTGGCAACTTCCTCTTTCTCGGCTTGAAGGCGCTCAAAGACATTGAGCACCGCAGCCACATTGAAGCCGCCGCCCTGGGGCTGGACCGGCAAACCGATCTGGTGACCGGCCCGCACAACGTGCTGGGCATTGAGCTCAATGAGTACGCCGCCGAGCTGGCGCGGGTAACGGTATGGATTGGTGAGTTGCAGTGGCGCATGGCCCACGGCTACGAATTCAAAACTAACCCTGTTTTGGAGCCGCTGAACCACATCGAGTGCCGGGATGCGCTGCTTTCCTGGGACGCCGGGGCGCGGTCGGGGCAGATGCCGGGGGCTCATACGCTGCGCTCTTTGAAATCGCCCCCGACATCCGCCCCGCCCACACCCCTCCCCGTTCTTGCTGTCGAAGCCCCCTGGCCCAAAGCCAGCGTGGTGATTGGGAATCCGCCATTTTTGGGTGGGAGCAAGAAACGGCGTGAATTGGGAGATGCCTACTTTGAAGCGCTTGAGACCGTATTTGCGGGCCGCGTGCCGGGCGGTGCCGACCTCGTGTGCTACTGGTTTGACAAGGCACGCAAGCACATTCAAGAGCAAGGCCTGGGCGCGGCGGGGCTGGTCGCCACGCAAGCCATTCGCTCGGGCAGCAACCGCACGGTGCTGGACGCCATCACGCGCAGCACCCGCATCTTTGATGCCTGGGCTGACGAGGAATGGGTCAACGACGGCGCGGCAGTGCGCGTCTCGCTGGTCAGTTTTGGCTGGGGCGATTGCTGCTTCTTGAACGGCCAAAGGGTTGAGGGCGTCACGGCCGATTTGAGCAGCAACGTGGACTTTGACCTCACTACTGCCAAAGCTTTGTCTGAGAACACCAATACAACTTTTGAAGGCACCAAAAAATACGGCGACTTCGACATCCCCGGTGAACTCGCCCGGCAATGGTTGCAGCAACCCAATCCCCACGGCAAATCCAATGTGGATGTAGTCAAACCCTGGCGCAATGGGCAGGACTTGAGCCGACGGCCTACAGACACATGGATCATCGACTTTGGGACGCGAATGACAGAACCTGAAGCCGCGTTGTATCAAGAGCCGTTTTCGCACATCGCCCGCCGTGTCAAGCCATACCGGATGGAAGTTCGTCGTGAAAGAACCAAGCGACTTTGGTGGATTCACGAAGAAGCCAGGGTGTCACTGCGCGAAGCACTGACCAGCCTCCCTCGCTACATCGTCACACCCCGCGTCGCCAAGCACCGCTTCTTCCTGTTCCTCGATGCCACGGTCTTGCCCGACACACGCTTGAACGTCATCAGCCGCGCAGACGACCTCACCTTCGGCATCCTCTGTTCACGCATCCACGAA